>CAZWOL010000008.1:0-61577 GCA_964635325.1 uncultured Pseudobdellovibrionaceae bacterium | reverse complement strand
CTAGTCGTTTTGAAGCTGTTGGCAAGTCAAATCGACGCTAGAACCCTAATTGGCATTTGATTTTCATTTGTCTTAGTGAAGCTGCGCGAACACAATTGACCTTCCAATAATTCATCTGCAAGATACCGGTCTAATTCATAGTGCAATTTGCGTCACTTTGACAAATGTTGTGGAGGCATCTTTATGAGAATTGTGTTTTTGCTGAGTTTTTTATCTTTTTTTAAGATGTCTTCTCTGCAAGCAGACTCTCGTTGGAGTGACTACTACGATTTCAGTAAAAATGCGCCTCCTCATGAACATACTTGGAGTTCGGTAAGAGTCTTTGAAGACAAGTTTTCTAAGCAAGCTAAGAAACTTGCGATTGATCTTGGATGTGGTGAAGGGCGCGATACATTTTTTTTCGCAGAGAGGGGTTTTGATGTTCTAGCTATCGATAATGATGAGGATGGTATTAGGAGGCTTCAGGCGAGTTCGCATTATGATCCTAAAAAAATTGAAGTGCGACTTCAAGATTTTGAATCCATTGAAGAACTGCCACAAGCGGATTTCATCAATGCGATGCTTTCTATTGAATTTTTGGAAAAGCCAAAACTAATGATGCTTTGGTCTAAGATGCTAAAGGCGCTTAAGCCTGGTGGTGTTATCAGTGGTACTCTCTTTGGAGAGAAATTTCCAGATGAGCTTAGGTTTTTGAACCATACATTTTCGGTGCAGACGGACTTCGATGATGGATCTTCACTTTCCTTTGATGAGTTTTCTAAGTTATTTGAAGGTATTGAACTCTATTATTATGCGATCGAAATGAATAGATTTACTGGCTACGATAAGCTCTATCCTAAACCACATTATTTCTTTATCGCTGTTAAAGAAGATACAGCCAAAGCTGATCTCTAGTTTGGATGTTTGTCGCTTGCTCTGGTGACATAGACGGTATTGACTTCTTGCTTTCGAGGTTGTGCGCTCTAGTCATTCATAATTCTTATTTCAAGATTCGAAAACTCTCGCACTCTTTTGCTGGACCCAATAAATAGATTCCGATCCGTGTTTTGCGTAGACTACGCAAAATAGCATAAATGGAGAAAATTTATGAAATGGATCTTTGGATGTGTTGCTTTCTTTTATGCAACATTATCTTTTGGTGTGCCTTTCGGAAATCCTGGACGTGATGGTAAAGATGGTCATCATGGATTTTGGGGTAGAAATGGGACTAACATCAGTGTCGTTGCAGATGGAAAAGAACAAAGCATTTCAAGTCCAGGAGAGGATGCCTATTCTGCTGGAGAAGGTGGTTCTAATGGTTCTTGGGCAACTAACTGCATTCTCTACGCGCAACCGGACTATAATCTAGAAGGAGCGTGGGGAGGTGATGGTGGCAGAGGAGGCTCAGGTGGCTACGGTGGTGATGGAGGTGATGTCACCATCTTCTATGACAAGATAGAAGACTTACGTCCATTGCAGGTTTATGTCCCTGGAGGTTTGCCTTCTGCTGAGGGACGGGGTGGAAGAGGTGAGTCTGGTTGTCGTTGTCCATGGAGTTATTGGACCAAAAAACATTGTCGTGATGTCACCATCCCAGGGCGTCCACCGCAACGACATTGTGAGATTCGATCGTTCACGTGTACAGATGGACGCGATGGACGTGATGGCAAGTCAGGTGATATCGGCTACAGAGGTCGCAATGGGCATCTAATTCTCGTACCCAAGCTTCGCTCTTTGCCAATTGTGAATGCACATGCTGAACTTGGTTTAGTTGAACTCGCTTCTAAACCCGTTACATTGACAGCGCATCGTTGGAGTTCTCATGAAGCAGCAAATACAATTGTTGCTTCAGGTTCACAAGTTTCAGATACTTATTCTTTGTTTGAAGGAATTTTTTCGCAAACCCAAAAACTTGTTTGGCAAGCATCTCGCAATATCGAAGATTTTCGAAAAGTACGAGCTCAGATCCATGTCGTTGGTAATTTCCCTAACGAAGATTTAAGCCTAATTTTGAGTCCATTTTGGCATACATCTAAGCTGGTTAGCAAGGATGGCGTGAAAATATATACAGTCATGGAAGCGGTTCGTAAAGAGGATGCCGAGCAGATTTCCTTTGTCGGAATTCAAAATAATCGCGAAGATACACAGCTTCTTCTTCGTGACTCTATTGAGAATCAATCTTTGTTCAAAACAACATTTCACCTGAAACTCGAACGTAAGTTTGTAGGCTACAAAACTATTTTCGAGGGTTCTCTTGATCCCGACCTTGTCAGTCAAACCAAAGATGAAGTTGCATTGAACATTGGTCGACTTAACGTTAGGTCAAAATACTTTAAGCCAGGTAAGGGCTTGCGGTTAACACTCTCTGCAGAACGTCAATGGAAGAGTTTTTCAACGACTGTATTCCTTGCAGAAAGAAAAGAAATTCGCGTTCCATATTGACAAATTATTTTTCATCGAAAATTAAAACCTATTCCGATGTCGATTTTGTACAGATGCCGATGATCCGTTTTCTAGAGAAGTTATCAATTTCTTTCCACTTGCTGCACTGTTGCTTTTGGCTTAATCCCATAGGATGAGATTTTTTCTTTTTTCATCAAAATGGGAGTATGACGATGGATGCTAACAATCCAGAGCTAAAGTCCTTCATTTCAGTTAGCGCAGATAGTTCCTTTCCTATACAAAATCTTCCTTATGGTGTCTGCCAAGGCAAAGATGGCAAAGCCTTCTGTGCGACTGCGATCGGTGACTTTGCTCTCAACCTGACCTTGCTTGAAGACCAAGGCTACCTAGATCCTCAGGTTCGAGTTTTTCATCAGCCATTGCTCAATGCTTTTATTCGACAGGGTCGTCCTTTTTGGCAGGCTATGCGTCAAAAAATCAGCGAGCTTCTACGACATGATAATCCTAAACTACGTGACAATGCGAAGCTTCTTAAACAATGCCTTATCCCACAAAATGATCTTACAATGCGGATGCCAATAGAAATCGGAGATTATACAGATTTTTACTCTTCGCAAGAGCATGCAACCAATATCGGTAAGATGGTGCGTGATCCACAAAATCCCCTACCAGCGAATTGGAAATATCTCCCCGTAGGTTATCATGGTCGTGCATCATCGATTGTTGTTAGTGAGACTCCGGTTCTAAGGCCTTGGGGACAAATGCTTGATGGTGAGAAGCCTGTATTTGCCCCAACGAAGAGACTCGACTACGAGCTCGAACTAGCCTTCATCGTAGGCAAAGACAGTCAGCAGGGCACCCCTCTGCGTGTTGCAGATGCGAGTGACTACATTTTTGGATTTGTACTGATGAACGACTGGACGGCACGGGATGTGCAACGTTGGGAATACGTTCCTCTTGGGCCTTTCGTGAGTAAGTCTTTTTCCACATCTATTTCTGCATGGATTGTTAGCTGTGAAGCTTTAGAGCCTTTTAGAACCAAAGGACCTGAACAAGATCCTAAACCATTTACTTACATCGAAGAAAAATCGGCAAAATCGCATTATGATATTCAACTCGAAGTTGCGATTCAAACTCAAGGTCAAACACAAGAAACTATACTGAGTCGTTCAAACTCCAATTTGATCTACTGGAGTACAGGTCAGCAACTAGCGCATCACACGATTACAGGATGTAACATTCGTGTCGGAGATCTTATGGCTTCCGGTACTATTAGTGGTAAAGAAAAAGACTCTTATGGAAGTTTGATGGAGCTTAGTTGGGGAGGCTCTCAACCTTTGCAAATTGGTTCGCAAAAACGCACTTTTCTTGAGGACGGAGATACGATTACGATGCGTGCGAGTTGCCAAGGTAAAGGCTATCGCATTGGTTTTGGAGAGGTGCGAGGCAAAATTCTACCTGCGAAGAATCAGTTCTAAAAACGAACCCCAAGACCAGCCCATAAAGCAAAGTAGGTCTCATACCCTGTGGGGCCTCCAAAGAGAGTGAAATTTCGAACCTCCGCAGAGATATGGTAGCGATGCGCAAAATGAAGTTTTTGTCCAAGCCCTATTGTTAGAACCGGATTGACTTCATGCTGGGCATCAGGTCTGCCAGCTGCTCCTATAAGTTGATCGACATTTGCATTGCTCGGACAGACCCCTACTTTCTGAGGGCATATCTCGGTTGAGTCGGCAGCTACAGGCCCCCTAGATATTGTGCCATCACGGAGAAATGAGCTGTCAGGATAAAAGATCGAGGTGGCGACTCCAGCTCCGAGTGTTGTGAAAATATCGAAATATGAGGTGAAACTCAGAAATGCCAATTGCTTTCCATAAATTGGATTCCAAATCGCAGATGCAAAAAAGAGTGAGGTCAGTTCTCGAATAGCGACATAAGCAGGACCAAAATTAGCTCCACGGTAGGGTGTGCCACTTGGATCTTTAAGTTGTGCCTTTCCATCTTGTCCACGTGAGGGACAGTCTTCGGGGACTTTGCCATAGGGGTCATTGTAAAAATGTTCGATGCAGTAACGCTCTTCTTTATCCGTGTTCTTGAGCCATGCAGCCTCAAGGCTTAGCCCCCATGATTCATTTATGAAGTAAGTCATGGCACCATGAACTAGGTAAGAGTCGATGTAGGATTGATTCAGTATAAGACCGAAAGCTGGAGCGCTAATTTCAAAGCGACCACCTTTTGGGAAAAGTTTATTTTTAACGTTTTCTTCAGTGTTTGTCGCTTTTTGAGAGTATTGGGCCAAGCTCCAGGTAGGTAGAAACATGAGCATGCATAGAATCCATGACTTCATAAGAAGACCCTTTGAGATAAACGGGACTTCTCTATTCTAGCATGCCAAATTTAGAGCGAAGATACGATGCCGAGAAAGTTTGTAAAAAGACTGTCTGCCTCGAGAGTCGTTTGCTTCTTGGCTGATTCCAAATCTTTCGTTATTGCAGAACGCATAGAAAGATAGACTTTTATTTTAGGCTCCGTTCCCGATGGGCGAATGGTCAAGATCAGATCCTTGCAAATAAATTGTAGAACATCCGATTTTGGTAAATCAATGGAGCCTGACCGCTCGAAGGATTGTCCATGCTTTTGCAAGATTATGCCAAGTGAATAGTCTTTGATAGATTCGATTTCAAATTGACCCAGTTTTTTTGGAGGATTTGCGCGCATCGTACGCATGATGTTTTTGATCTTTTCATCACCATCTTTACCCGGAAGAGTGATGGTCTCTAATTTTTCGTAGTAAAAACCATGGCGTTGATAAATTTGATCCAAAACACCACTGAGTTTTTTGCCGAGACTGCGATAGTAAGCCAGCATCTCGGTAGCAATAACGGCAGAAAGAATAGCATCTTTATCGCGTACAAAGGTATCTGCTAAAAATCCGTAACTTTCTTCGGCACCGCAAATAAATTGCTTGTGTGGCTTTAGTTCTCCAGACTCATAACTCTCGACCAATTTACAGATCCACTTAAATCCAGTCAAAGTCTCTTCACAAGATGCACCATAGTGCTGTGAAATATCTTTGAGCAGATCGGACGTAACAACCGTTTTAATAGTTAATGCGTTTTTAGGAAGTTGCTTTTTTGCTTGAAGTTGAGAGAGGGTGTACTCAAAAAGTAAGGCACCCATTTGATTGCCCGTGAAATTAACCCATTCTTGGTCTTCACGAACAATGACGGCAAGTCGATCTGCATCAGGGTCGGTAGCAAGTAATATGTCTGCAGCAAGTGAAGAACCGAGCTTGAGAGCCATTTCTAGACTGCGAGGATCTTCAGGGTTGGGAGAAGAGACCGTAGGAAAATTACCATCTGGACTAGCCTGATCCTGAACTATAGAAAGATTTTCAAAACCAAAGAGCCTCAGTGCGCGTGGCACTGCATAGATACCCGTCCCGTGCAGGGGTGAGTAAACAATTTTAAGGTCGCGCCCCTTAGAGAACATAGATAGGCTGCGCAATTTTTCAAAATAAGGAACATCGAGCTCATCTTCGACTTCAGTAACCCAAGATTCTTTGCACGCTTGATTAAACGGTAAAAAGGAAAGCTGACTATAATCTTTCAGAGATTCATAAAATGCAAAAATCTTAGCATCGTGTGGTGGAATCAATTGGCCTCCACACTTCCAATAGACTTTGAATCCATTATATCCCGAAGGATTGTGACTTGCTGTAATGCATACTCCAGCCTGACACGAAAAGTGTCGAACCATAAAAGATAGCATCGGTACTGGACGCATTGTCTTTGTGATCGTCGAGTGGATTTTGTTTGCAGCTAATAATTCAGCGACACTTTCAGCATAGAGACGAGAATTGTTTCGTGAGTCATAGCTGATGGCAACACGAATGGGCTCTGACCCGTAAAGCTCTCGCAGGTAAAGAGCAAGAGCTTTGGTTGCTCTGCGGATATTGTAAACATTGATGCGTGATGAACCCGCTCCCATGAGCCCACGCATGCCTCCGGTTCCAAATTCTAAGTCGCGATAAAAGCGGTCGGTGAGTTCTTTGTCGTGCTTGCCTTCAACAAGATTCCGTACTTCCTGGCGGGTCTCTGGATCAAAACTTTCGGATAGAGACCAATACTGAACTTTTTCAAAGAGGTCTTGCGACAAAGCCATGTTAAATCACCTTTCTGCTATTTTCCGACACAAAATGAGCTAAAGACAAGATCAAGAATTTCTTCAGTACTGACAACCCCAATGATGGAGACAAGCTGCTTAGCAGCCTGCTGCAACTCAAATGCTAATATTTCATCATAGGCACCATCATTGTGTGCTGCAAAGAAGGCATCAAGACTCTTCAAAGCATTTTCTACCGCATCTTTATGACGGACTGAACTGATAAAGGCGTGTTCTTTGAGGGGAGCTAAAGCTTGATTGCTGAGTTTCTCAATTTCAGATTTGAGCTGATCCAGACCCAATCCCGAGTGACACGAAATAGCAATGCCATCAGTAGGAAGATCCTGAACCAAGTCCGCTTTTGTATATACTTTTAAATAGTGACGTGGCTCTAGCTCATGAATCCATTCTTCGACTTTCTGAAGAGCATCTTTGTGCACAGGGCTTTCGATGAGAAAAAGAACAAGATCTGCAGATTTTGCGAGTGCAAATGCTTTTGCAATTCCCATCTGTTCAACCGTCTCAGCCCCCTTACGGATCCCAGCTGTATCAATGAGGCGCACTAAACGACCATTGATCAGACAAGATTCTTCGAGATAATCGCGAGTTGTACCAGCAATATCGCTTACGATGGCACGCTCCGTATTGAGCAAAGTATTCATCAGGGTTGATTTGCCAGCATTAGGTTCACCAATGATTGCAAGACCAAGCCCCTGACGAGCCACCTGACCTCCTTGGTAACTTGCAAGGAGTTGCTTCAAACTCGTGCGAACTTTCTCTGCCCGCTTGAGTACATGTTGTCGGCTAATCTGAGAGGTATCATCTTCTTCAGGAAAGTCGATGCTAGCCTCAAGCCATGCAGTCGCTTCTTTGAGCTGTCCATGAAGTTGTTCGACTAGGTCTTTCAACTGACCAGTATAAAGATGTCTTGCTGCAAGCCATTGTTGCTCTGAAGATGCTGCAATGAGTTCATGAATTCCCTCAGCTGCGCTGAGATCCATTTTACCAGCAAGAAATGCGCGACGTGTAAATTCACCTGGTTCAGCATGACGCACTCCCAAGGAGTAAAGGATTTGGAAGGCTGTCTGCAGAATATAGGGACTGCCATGAAAATAAATTTCAGCAGAGTCTTGCCCAGTATAAGAATAAGGAGCTCGAAATAGAGCTACCATAACTTCATCAATTTCATGTCCAGTGCGGGGGTCTATAAATCCACACAGAGTCATGAAGTTCATGGCCCACGGCTTTTTAGAATTTTTTCGAGTTAGGCAAGGTAGAAGCAGCTCATGACAGTTTTTTCCAGATAGACGAAGAATGGCTATAGCTGCGCTTCCGTGACCACTTGCGTGCGCCACGATTGCTTCTTCGTCGTGAAAGAGTCCTGTTGTATTAGGCATGGGCTTCTTTAGTCGGAAGGATCATCAGCTTACGATTGTTCCCAACTCCGATCGACTTGGTATAAACTCGCTCGTCTTGGTCAAGAGCCATATGTATGATTTTGCGATCGTAGGGACTCTGGTAGTTGAGGACAATCGGTTTTTGATTTTCAAAAACGCGATCAGATAGATCTTTTGCCATAGTGATGAGCTCTTGTTCCTTAGCTCTGCGAATATTGTTGGCATCCACAAAGATTCGGAAGGGAAGCTCTGCTTTGAGTCCTTTTGGCTTTTTCCTGAGCAAGTGTTCGAAGGCTTCTGCTATCTTAGAGCTCTTTGCCAATTGACTTGCTATCGTTTCATTGCAAATGTCAAAAACAAGACGTTCGTCAATGAGCGACGCTTTAACTTTGACTTTTTCTCCACACATACGTGTACAAATATCTGCCAAAAAAACTCTTAGTTCTTCTTGCAGGGCTTTCGGACAAATTACCGGATGATCGGTCGAGTCATTTGCAGTTATGGGCGACTTGCGAGTCCAAGCTTCAATACATACACGTTTGCCAAAGATGCCAAAAAGTCCAGGATTTGTACTGACAATCTTATAGGCCATTTTACTTTGTGTAACGCCAAGTTTACTAGCCGCTTTCACAATGGCTAATTCAATATTTTTTTCTTCGACACGAATGGTCATTCTTCTTTGCTCCTTATTGAAGTCGTCGGTTGAGCCACTGCTGCTGAGTGATAGAAATCAGTGTATTTGTCAGCATGTAGAGCACCATACCAGCTGGTAGTGTGAGCATCATGACAGTGAAAAATACCGGCAGAAGCAGCATGATTTTTTCTTGAGTTTTATCCAAACCCGTCGTTGGGGTTAGCTTCTGTTGAGCAAACATAGCAAGTCCCAAGATGAGTGGTGTTATGTAGTATGGATCCGCACTTGAAAGGTCATGAATCCACCCGAAAAAAGGTGCAAGACGCAACTCAATAGCGGTTGAAAGTACCCGATAAAATGCGAAAAATACCGGAATTTGCGGCAGAATTGGCAAGCATCCCTTCATTGGATTCACTTTATGAAGGCTCATGAACCGCATGATTTCTTGCTGCATCTTTTGTGGTTCGTCTTTGTATTTTTCCCGAATGCGGTTCATTTCAGGCTGTAGTTTTTTCATTTTATGCATCGATACAGCAGCTTGACGTGTGAGTGGATAGAAAAGCAATTTTAAAAGCACCGTCAATGCGATGATTGCAAGTCCCCAATTTTTGAAGATTGTATACAAGAATTGCAGAGCTGAGAGCAGAGGATGAGTGATTTTAGCAAAAAATCCTAAATCGATAGTTTTCTCTAAATTGGCATCATAAGACCCAAATGCTTGCGTAGATTTTGGTCCAAACCATGCTTTGTAGCTAAGTTGAATTTCTTCTGAAGGTTTGATCAGACCCTGGTCTGTATCTGTGAAGAATGAGAAAGAACACGGTTGATTTTCACCACCAAGGTCTTTCATAATCCTATACGAAGTGCGTTGATTTTGAGGAAGAAGAGCAGAGACAAAATAGTGAGCATCAAATGCTAAAGCACCGACGTTGAAATTATTCCCGGTATGTACAACCTGATGATCACGTTCTTTGCAGAGAGCGAGAGCATCAAAACGCTCAACATCCCCACTATGAGCAAGTACAAGAAATGGGTGATTGGTTGGCATACCCGGCAGAAAACTATGCCCAGCTTTTTTTCCTGGGCCCATTGTATGATGCATAAGTACAACGGACTTAAGTTCTTCAGCCTGAGTTCCAATATTTTTCCAGCTAAAATCTACACTAACTCCATAACCACTCTCATCAACTTTAAAAGTATGGGTGAGAAGCCAAGAACGTTCTTGGCGTTTGAATGTGATGGAGTTGCCTGATCGCGTTGCCTCAAACCCATTGGGAGCTTCTGGGTGGCTCATGCTTGTGGGAAAGATTTCGAGTGGAAATTGCAACAGGTTGATGGGACCCGTTCGATCATCATTTTCGTAGGCTTTTAATGTGATGGATTGTAGTCCACCTTTTTTCTGATCAAATGCATAGATCGAGGTATCGTTTTCTATGCGCAACTCATTTGCACTTAGTTCATTGTAGATTGGTGCAGGGGTGGTGGTGCTGATGCTTGTCGTTGTAACTTTGCCAACAGAATCTGTTTCAGTATGCGTATGTGTGGGAGTTGCAGGCTGAGTGTTTTGCGCCACTGTTGGCTTGAAACGATCAGGGTACTTCTTGTTGAGATAAAACTCATAAGCAACATAACTAGAAAAACAAAAAATAATAGCAATGATGGCTGATCGATCGAGTTTCAAGGTAAGTCCTCTCCGCCTGGAAATAGTGGATTACATTTACAGAGTCTAATAGTGATTTTTAAAAAAGCTTTGCTTAAAGAGAAACGATCAAGACACAGTCGAGCATATTCAGAGCAGCTCGGGAAGTAGCGACACCGAGGTCCTAACCATCGCGAGACATAGGTCTGATACGCTATGATCAGGGACTTCAAAGAAGATTTGACCGTATCTATCAATTGAAAACACTTCCTGAGAGGTTTTTAGAGAGTTCCTGGCTTTAGCAGAGTCTCTCTCTAATGCCCCCTTGCTAGGCCAGCTTTCTTTCAAACCATTGAAAGCTTTTTTCAACAGCTTGAGTTAGCTCTTCAAAGTCGGTCTCACTGGCTGACTTTCGAGCTATGATGATGGTGTCTCTTTGACTCATTTTATCTTGGATAGAAAGCTGGCGAAAAATCTCACGAAATCTTCTTTTCACTTTGTTTCGGACAATAGCATTACCGACTTTTTTAGAAACAATGAGTCCTAAACGTGGGTAAGTCTGTGTTGATTTCAAAGTCAAAACAACAAATTTCGGCGATACATACTTCTCACCCTTCTGAAGAACGGCTCCGAAGTCAACTTTGGTTTTCAATCGTTGTTTTTTGGAGAATGTGTTCATAGTACCGGGTGAGAAGTATCGCTTACTTCTGGTAAATTGTAGGAGTCAAACGCGCGCGACCTTTGGCTCGGCGATTGCGTAGTACATTACGTCCTCCTGGTGTCGACATTCTTTGCAGAAAGCCGTGAGTACGTAGTCGTCTTTTATTACTGGGTTGATATGTTCTTTTCACAATTCTTCCCTTTGTGCGTCGTTGATAAGGGTTTAGTATTCCGACTTGGCTGATCAGCTCTAATTAGAACTGGGCATGGCGGTTGTTAAGGAATGCATGCTATCAGATTCATGAGGGTGATGCAACACAGAGAAAGTAAAGAAGGAGTTTGGAGGAATGCAGTGCTGGATCGAGCTCAGCCGCGGTGCTATTGAGCATAACCATAAGATTTTTTTGGATATACTCGGAGAAGACCGATTTGTCCCCATACTTAAGTCCAATGCCTATGGTCATGGTTTGGTAGAAATCTACAAAGCTTTACCCAAAAACAGCCTTCACTGGCTCGGTGTCAACTATCTTTCTGAGGCCGCGCAACTCCGTGATCTGGGTTATACGCAACGCATCCTTATTGTGGGTCCACTTGAAATTGACGAACTTGAGCAGGCTCGAAGCTCTAATGTCGACTTGCTAATCGGAAATAGTGATCTTCTCAATGCTTGGTGTGCGCTTTCAGGGCGACCCAAGGCTCATATAAAAGTGGATACAGGCCTGTCGCGACGAGGCTTTTCGTTTGAAGAGCTAGAACAGTATCTACCTCTCTTTCAATCTTATGCATCAGATATTGTCGGTGTTGCGACCCATTTTGCCAATGTCGAAGATGTCACAAAGTCTGATTTTGCAAACCTGCAGCTTACCCGTCTTCTTAAAGCTGCAAATTTATTGAAAGACGCTGGATTAACGAACTTGCTCGTCCATGCTGCTTCATCTGCTTCAACGCTGCTGATGAAAGAGGCTAGGTTAGATCTTTGTCGCATAGGAATCTCTCTCTATGGATTTTGGCCTTCGGAAAAGACCCGCCTTTCGTTTTTCAGTACCTTCCGAGATAAGACATGTGACCTTAAATCCGTTCTAACATGGCGTACGCGTCTCAATTCCATTCGAGAAATCAAGGCAGGAGATTTTGTTGGCTATGGATGCGCATATAAGGCATCGCGAAAAATAAAAGTTGGCTTAATCCCTGTGGGTTATTACGAAGGCTATCCGCGCCTTGCGAGTGGTCGAGGTGCCTATGTCTTGGTTGGTGGACAACGTTGTCCTGTACTTGGACGCATCTGTATGAACATGTCTATGATTCAACTCGACGATGTGCCCGAAGCAGCTATCGGTGATGTTGTTACTCTTATCGGTCAGGATCAGAGTGAGGAGATCAACGCTGAGCAGTTGGCGGGATGGGCGGAGACCATTCATTATGAGGTGCTAACCCGATTGCATCCTGCAATTCCTAGGAAGCTTGTCGACTGATCAGACAAGCAGACGGATTGCATGCTTTTGCTACAATCGGCGCAGGCGGCGGTCACTTGTCACCAGTACGTCAGGAGCAACGGTGCTACCTTCTGGTATTGCTAAATGGCGGATGGGCCACTGCTTCTCGACAAAAGCATCTATGACGACTTGATGAATACGCGTGTTCTCAGGAGTCTCATCAGCAATAAACTTTTCTACTTTTTCAATACAGTCAGGAGCGCCCTGTGCGAGGATGACTTCAACAGTAGCTAAGCGAACACGTTCGTCTAAAGCTTGAACTAAGGGCACAAGGCTGCGACCCTTGTCAGGCAAAGGGTAGTCTCGTAAGTAGCACAAAATGTCATAGTTTTTGTCGATTTTATCGCGATCAAAGTCGAAGTCTTTTAAGAAGAGGCACGCCTCTAAGGCGCTCGCAACGCTCTCTTCCGAGGCCAATTTCTGGTAGATTTTGATAGGCCAGGCAATGCGTGTGGAGTGGGCAAGATGTGCTTGCACATGTGGCAGGGCAATCTCTCCAAAAGAAAGAATGCCCTCCATGGCAGACTCTTTCTCCCGCGTGTCGTTGATTCCATGATCTAAGCTATATTCAAAACGTTTTAGCAAAGCAGGAACAGAGATTTCGGGGTCTCTTAGTTTGCTAAAAAAGCCAAGTGCGGCAACGCGTTCTTCACGAATTGCTTTGGCGTTTTGAACGAGTTTTTGATTCTTGGCAATCGCGCGTTCTTTCTGTCTTTGCTGAAACTGCTTAAAAAATGTAAAAAGTCCCACTGGAACCTCGATCTGGTGATTTGAGCTTACGCATTCTAAATTCGGGCTGCTCCTAGGTCTAGAAGTTTTAACATTTCCTGCCAAGAATTCTCCATCCATAGTCAATGAACGACGTTAGGAGTGAACTGGCTTGGATGGAGATGAATTGGTAATAACAAAAATGATAAAATCATTTTTGTTATTTTTGTCCCAATCGAAACAATCCGACTGCTTTTCCGCGCTACATCATTTTTCCAAATATATAGAAAATTGAGAATTGCGTAGCTTTTCGATATTTTTAGTGGCGGGAGGATGTCAATGAGCGTTCAAGCGCGTGTCCGCAATCGACTTTTTCTGATGCCTTTCATCTGCGGCTAAAGGCCACAGTTTTCCGGCACATTTTGATAAAACTAGCACACAAGCCTTAGAAAACAGTCGCGAGATAAGTGATTTACGGGCTAAAATGTTTTTTTTCGAGTACTTCTCGCGGAGTGCTCACCTCAAATTTCAAAGGAAAGCCAAATGTCCCTCACAGGTCTGATCCTTGCTGCAGGTAAGGGTAAGAGAATGCAAAGTGATTTGCCGAAGGTTCTACACGAGGTTGCGGGCAAACCTATGCTAGAGTGGGTTTTGAAGGCTTTAAACGACGTTCCATGCGATTTTTTGTGTGTTGTGCTTGGAGAGAATTACAGTCCGTTTCTGCCGTTGGTCGAGCGTTTTTCCGATTTGGCAGTATGCTTACAAAAAAATGTTAATGGAACTGCTGGTGCCGTTGCCTCTGTCAGTCATTTGTTTAGAACTATAAAAGCTCCTCCCTTTGGGCATGGAGAGCTTTTGCGAGGGGTGCCGAGAGATCCAGGATATTTGCTTATTTGTGCGGGTGATACCCCTGCTCTCGACCCAAAATTGCTAGCAGATTTTGTTACCAAATGCCGTCAGCATTCTGCGCGATTAGGGGTCTTGGGGATGCGAGTTCCCAACCCCACAGGCTATGGTCGTTTGCTAGTGTCCTCTGAGGGGCATTTGGAACGCATCGTTGAAGAAAAAGATGCTGACGCTAAGACTAAAGAAATTCGTATCTGCAATTCAGGAATTTTATTTGCAGAAACTAAGTATCTATTTGAGTTACTCGCACAGATTGAAAATAAAAATCTTCAAAACGAATACTATCTGACCGACTGTGTGCAAATTGCTACGAATCGAGGTGATCGTCCGCAACTTTATATTACCGAAGACTGGCAGACTTTATTGGGTGTGAATGATCAAGAACAGTTGGCATCTTTGGATTCACTTTTGAAAACAAGATCTCTTTTAACAAAGGACTAAATATGTGCGGAGTGATCGGATACGTAGGAACAAAGCCGTGCGTCGATTTTCTATTTCAGAGCTTAAAAAAATTAGAATACCGAGGTTATGATTCAACAGGAATTGCAACGCTCACACCCAAAGAAGGTCTGCGTGTTATCAAATCCGAAGGGAAGCTTGATAAATTACAACCTCACCTCAACTCTCTTCCAAGTCATGCGACGATGGGTCTTGGGCATACACGATGGGCAACGCACGGAGTTCCATCACAAAAAAATTCTCACCCTCACGCGTACCAAGGGACAGCTATTATTCACAATGGTATTTTAGAAAACTATAAAGACTTAAAAGCTGAACTTGTTGGCAAAGGTAGTTCATTTATTTCGGATACCGATTCTGAAGTTTTTGTTCATATTTTGTTAGATGAATTAAAAACCACACCGGATATGCGACAAGCGCTTATTAAACTGCTACCTCAATTTAGAGGGGCCTATGCTTTAGGGGTTTTGAGTGATCATGACCCAGAAGCTTTCTACTTGATCAAACAAGGTTCTCCAGTTGTTATCGGTTTGGGCGAAAATGAAAATTTCTTTGCAAGTGATGCGGTTGCGTTGGGTGAGCGTACCAGTCGTTTTATTTTCCTAGAAGATGGAGAGTTTGCTCGTATTAGTAAAGACAAGGTTAGTATTTGGAATTTCGATGGCAAAGAAATACATCGCGAAGCCGTCCGTCTCGAGTGGTCTCCAACGCAAGTAGAAAAGCATGGTCACCGACATTACATGCTTAAGGAAATCTACGAACAACCAGCCGTGATAGCAAATATCATTGAACGCTTTTATGATCCTGTGCGTAAGCAGGTCTCTATTGATAAGCTCAATATCGCTAATCTTGATCTTGCTCGAATCGATCGAGTTCAAATTCTTGGTTGTGGTACTGCCTATTATGCAGGTTTGATGGGCAAGTATTTATTAGAGCCAGCATTGAAGCTTCCCGTAAGCGTTGAACTTGCGAGTGAGCTGCGCTACCGCGATCCTTATTTGGATTCTAAGACTTTGGTTATAGCGATGACCCAGTCTGGAGAAACTGCAGACACGCTAGCATGTGTGAAACTTGCGAAAAAAATGGGTGCTCAGGTACTTTCTATTTGTAATGTTCGTTTTTCTTCGATTGCGAGGGAATCGACAGCAGTGCTTTATATGGAAGCGGGCCCTGAAATCGGTGTGGCTTCAACAAAAGCTTTTACTGCAATGGTTCTAGACCTTTACTTTTTTGCAATTGCAGCAGCACGCTTGCGTGGTAGCTATGACAGTGCTCAGGAACAGAAAGCCCTTGCTCATGTTCTAACTCTGCCCACTCTAGCGGACCAAACGCTGAGTCGAGAAAAACAAATTGCTGCTGTCGCTCGCAAGTATTTTGAAGTTTCCAGCTGCTTATTTGTAGGTCGGGGCTTTAGTTTTCCGCTGGCTCTTGAAGGAGCGCTTAAACTAAAGGAAATCTCCTACATTCATGCCGAAGGATATGCAGGTGGCGAGCTTAAGCATGGGCCTATTGCTTTGATTGACCGAAATATGGTGGTCATAAGTGTAGTTCCGATGGATCGGCATAGAGAAAAAATGCTATCCAATATTGAAGAGATTCGTGCCCGAGATGGAAAAATTGTTGGAATTGGTTGTGTCGATGACCATCATTTCCAATCTTTGTCTGACGATTTCATCCCTTGCGCTCAGATCGATGATGAGGGTTTGCAGGCTCTGCTATCTATCATTCCTATGCAGCTTTTTGCTTATACTGTTGCTGTCTTGCGTGGAACAGATGTTGACCAACCTCGAAACTTGGCAAAATCAGTGACCGTTGAATAGCTAATTGCATTCAAAGAATTTTGCATCCCTAGAGCTGCCTCCGCTTTTGTCGGAAAGTGGCTCTGCTATATGTACCAAGGATTTTTAATGAATACGCATTCTCCGACTATTGAACATATTATCTCTCAATTAAATGAGCCGCAGAAGGAAGCTGTTCTGCACGGTGACGGGCCCTTGGTCGTTTTTGCAGGAGCGGGAAGCGGTAAGACCCGTGTTATCAGTGCTCGTATTGCAGTGTTGCTAGAACGAGGATTTCATCCCCGTTCTATACTTGCAATGACCTTTACGAATAAGGCTGCTCAAGAGATGCGTGAACGTGTCAAGTCATGGAGTTTGCAAGGTGAAAGTGTCCCCATTGGAACCTTTCACTCTTTGTGTGCACGTTGGCTTCGTGAATTTGCTGTTGAGCTTGGTTTCACTTCAAATTTTACAATATTTGATGATGGTGATTCAAAGTCCACCGTGAAAAAGATTCTCGAACAATTGAAAATCAAGGTCGACAAGAACCCGGTTGCGGAATATCTAACAGCGATCAGTAAAGCAAAGATGATGGGCTGGTTTCCAGATGAAGCTGCTAAACATGAACGCTTTTTCCCTCCGATGGGCGTGCAGGTTTATAAGCGCTATCAGGAAATGCTCGCAAGCTGCAATGCAATGGACTTTGATGATCTATTGATGAACGTGTTGGTCTTGCTCAAACGAAATGAGTTCGTGCGACAGCGTATGCAAAGCCGCTTTCATCATATCTTGATCGATGAGTATCAGGATACCAACCCAACTCAGGTTGAGTTGATCAGCTTGCTAATCAATGCCAAGCATAATCTTCTCGTCGTAGGTGATGATGATCAAAGTATCTATAGTTGGCGTGGAGCAGATCCAACAAATATCTTGGAATTTCGAAAACGTTATCCAGATGCAAAGATAATACGACTGGAGCAAAACTACCGCTGTACCAAAAATATTGTAGGTGCAGCAGCTGCTCTTATCGCTAAAAATGTTCATCGAGCTGAAAAAACTCTTTGGACTGAAAATAACCCAGGAGCTCTTATCAGCGTGCGCCAGGAATATGATGCAGCTGCAGAGGCATTTTGGGTAAGTGACCAAATAAAAGCTGAGCAGTTCACCTATGGCTTTGATAATGTCGCAATTTTCTATCGAATCAATGCTCAGTCTCGACAAGTTGAAGATGCTTTGCGCAAAAGTAATATTCCCTATCGCATCTATGGTGCATTGCGATTCTACGATCGTGCTGAGATCAAAGATATATTGGGTTATTTTCGTTTATTGGCAAACCCTCAAGATGATCTTGCGTTTCGACGCATTGTCAATGTTCCCCCTCGAGGGATCGGTGACAAGGGTATGGAAGCTCTCGAAGCAAAGGCGAGTGAACATGGAGTTCCGCTTCTAGAAGCCCTTAACCTTCTTTTCGAAGGCGGAGCCAGAATTAGTCCACGCTTGGCAAACTTCTTTGTATTGATCCAGGATCTACGTAAAATTGCAGAGCAACCAGGAAGCCTATCTGAAGTGTTGCGCTCCTTTTTGAATGCAACAGATTATCAAGCGTATGTTCAGAAAAAGCATGCGGATTCCTTTGCGGATCGCATTGCAAACATTCATGAATTAGGTGCTGCTCTTTCTGAATATGAAATAGCTAACCCTGAAGCTCGACTAATCGACTGGATCAACGATGTCTCTTTGAACACAGGTAGTGCGGATGAAGGTGCTCAACAGGGTGTTTCATTGATGACCTTTCACTCTGCAAAAGGACTTGAATTCAAGCGGGTATATATCGTAGGTGTTGAAGATGGGCTAATCCCCCATTCCCACAACATGGAAAATCCAGAAAATTTGGAAGAAGAACGTCGGCTTTTTTATGTGGGTCTTACCCGTGCTCGTGAGAGGGTGTCTTTAGTTACTGCACAGAGAAGACGTATTTTTACCCAAGATATGGTGAATCCACCATCTCGCTTTCTTAAAGAGATTCCTATTGAATACTTTGATATCCCCTCCCGGAAACTTTTAGCTTCTGACGAAGCTCCCGCTTTGGACTCCAAACAGTCCCTTGTTCTGCATCCAGCTTATGGACGGGGGAGGGTCAAGAAGATTGAGTATGAGTTTGGAGTGGCAAAAGCGGTCGTTGATTTCTGGGACTTTGGCGTTCGCAAAGTCAATTTTACCCAACTTAGAACCATCGCTCAGCATAAAATACGTAGGTAGTTGTTCCTCACCCATAGCAACATCTCCATCCTAATGCTATAATTTAGACAAATCTCAGGATCGATAGTCTTTCAGTGGCATTTAAAAATGAAGAAACCGAAGTCTCTACTTCCTTCTTTATTTAAATTTTGGGTCGTTCTCGTCATTAGTGTGCTTTTCATTGGCATACTTCGAGGTGATGGAACGACTGAGAACTATTTTGCGCTACGAAAAAGCCGAGATCATCTACGAGAAGCAGTGCAAAGATTGCGTAAAGAAACAGATGCGTTAGAGGAAGAAATTCTCAAAATAAAGACCTCCAAAGTTTACGCAAAGAAAGTTTATAAAGAAAAATATCATGCGACAGAGACGGGCGAAAGTATCATTTTTTTCGCTGATTAAGGGGGTTCCATGCGTTATTTTTGGCTTGTGTGTTTTGTTTTTAGTGGTTGCGGAAAGCTACTTGTTAGCAAGGCTGACCAAGAAAGAATTGATACCAAGCTGCAACTAGCTCGTATTGATTTAGATCGAGATGAACTTGAAGAGGCCGAGAAGAAAGCACAAGAAGCTTATGATCTCAACCCTGAGAATCTCGAGGCGGCGCAACTTCTGTCGAACATCTATCTAGCTCAGGGAGAGGTATCTCTTTTAGATATTGCGGGCCGAATTGCGACAGATCTAAATACCCCTACAGATCAAAACAATACTCAAGCAGGAGACGTATTTGGATCTTTAAGTGATCTTGTTAAAATTAGTGATGAAGATTTTTCCAATTTAGGAACTCTAAATCAATCTACAAATAGCTTCTTTACAGGAATTGATGTTTATTATCCATCCGTACCAGGATTGGTGACTAATGTCGACAGCCCACGCTATAAAGTCAAAAGCCTTCGATATCTTAACAAAGCGATCAATGTTCTTTGTCCCTTCGTGTCAAACCAGGTGACGGACTCTTCAGCAGATACTCGGGACTCTTGCTCCAAGGTTACAACTGCAATAAAGACAGGTAGCGCTCAGGTTCATTTTACCTATGCAATGGCTCATTTTCTTGAAGCTCTTGTTTTTAATTCCGTAATCAACTATTCCAACCCAACAACAGCAACACCTCCCAATAATCTCTTGCGCCGTGTGTCGACTATTCAGTCTACAAAGTTTACAGTAGAGAATGCAGCATCATATGCGCAAGCTGTAACAGAGCTTAAGACAGCAACAGATAAAATTTTGGATGTAAGTTCTACGAATACGATGTTGAGTGAATTGATGCAAAACATCAATACAACTGTCGCTGCTCTTGGTGCTATCGAAAACTTCCCGCCATCCATGATCTCTAAAATCAAAGGTGTACTTACGACTTTGGAAACTGCGATCAGTAAAGCAGGTAAGGTTGAAAACAATATTGGTGGGCAGACGCAGGCATTGAAAGATCAGTTTTTGACCAAAGTGACAGGAACTCTCGGTAAATCGATCGATAGTTTTGTCAAATCTATCCCTGCGGATCAACGTGCTGCGCAGCAGAGCAAGATCGATGAAGTCTGCAAATCATATAACGACTTGGCAGACTCCTTTGTAACATCAATTAGCCTCAGCACACCAACAGGCTGCTAGTCTAACTCTTCGTCAGCGACGCCTCGACCGGTTTTCTTGCGTTTTTCCAACTGCTCTTTGTGCTTAACGCTATGGCGAGTCCAAGGGGTTAGTTCCAAACGTCGCTTTGGAATAGGTTCGCCTGTTCCTTCGCAGTATCCGAATTCACCATTCTTAATTTTAATAAGAGCGTGTTCGATTTCGGAAAGCAATTTTCTTTCGCGATCTAACAAACGGAAGGTCAAATCTTGTTCAATAGTTACCGTCGCTAAATCGACTTCATCCATCATTTCGTTGGCATCGACTCGAATGCTACCTGCTTTAACAGCGTCTCGAGCTTTAAAAAGTATTTTATCTCGTTCTTTAAACAGAATATCTCGAAGTGCTTTGAGTTCTTCATGAGTAAAGAGTGGTGATTTTGCGATTTCATCATCTGATTGGAGAGATCCCGGGAGTCTTGAAACATGTCCCATGTTAAGCAACCTTCATATTAAACGTATTCTTGAGGTCAGATTGTTAATTCCACTGCGTTTCTGCTGTTTCAACGCGTATGCTCAGGTCGGCTATTTGCCAACTGCGCGTATTTCACTAGCAGCGCCCCGTGAACCTAACAATCTAGACCTCAATAAACAATTTGCATCTAAAAAGTACAACGATTTAAGTACCTAATACTAAGACCTAGAATAAGGATTGTCCATCAGGAAATAGGCTTCTTTCCGCACGACCATCGAGCATTTCTTTAAGCTTATGAATAATATTCAACGCTTGGAGAGGGGTCGTGCGGTTGATGGAAATACGTTCGAGGCTATCGATGATCTTGTGATGATTCACTGCCAAATCCTTGTCTTCAGAGGCTTTGTGATGGGCGGGCTCATGACCTTTCGATCTTGCTAGGAATTCGCGAGCTTGCAGAATTACAGAATCCGGAATTCCGGCAAGCTTGGCAACTTCGATCCCATAGGAGCTGCCACTAGCTCCTTCGACAAGGCGGTGAGAGAATTTAATCTCATCATTTTTTTTCAAAACTTCGGTTTGGAAAATGCAGACATACTCTAGATTTTGCGCAAACTGGACGAGTTCATGATAATGCGTTGCGAAGAATGTCCATGATTTTGCTTTTGCCACAAGGCTTTGTAGAACAGCTGTCGCAATAGCAAGACCATCTTCGGTCGATGTGCCACGGCCGACTTCATCCAAAATGACAAGGCTACGTTCGGTTGCAAGGCGAAGAATGACAGCAGTTTCCGTCATTTCTACCATGAATGTAGATAGACCTTTAACAAGATCATCGGAAGCACCAACTCGGGTGAAGATCTGATCAAAAATGGGTAGCTTGGCTGATTTTGCAGGTACGAAAGATCCACATTGATTCAGGATTGCACAAATTGCAACAGTCCGCATCGTTGTCGATTTGCCTCCCATATTGGGGCCGGTGATCAGCATGTGCTTTTTAGGTCCATGCAGAACGATGTCGTTTGGTACAAAGTTATGCGCACCTACAAAGCTTTCAACGGTAGGATGCCGGACTGAAAGGAGCTCGAGAGTCTGGTCAGAACTAAGATCAGGACGGCAAAAATTCCTTTGTAAGGCAAGCCATGCAAAGGAAAGAAGCATGTCGCATTTTGCAAGACCGGCAGATACATTTTTAATTTCGCTTGTGTAAGCACTCAAATTTTGCAGGAGCTTTTCAAAAAGAAAGAGTTCCCGAGCAAGCGCATCTTCTTTTGCTGTGATCAAAGAATTGCTTAATTCTTGTAATTCGACAGTAATGAAGCGTTCACAGTTCACCATGGTTTGTTGGCGAATGAATTGTTCGGGGATTTTGTTGAGATGACTTTTGGTTACTTCGATCAAAAGACCAAACGTCTTATGTGTTTTGATTTTAAGACTGGGTATTCCAGTTTTTGTTTTTAACGCTTCCTGATAGTCCTCGACCTTTTTTTCACCATTTTTAGAAAGTTCATTTTTGTCATCCAAGTCGATATCGTAGGTGTGCGTGAAAATCTCATCCCCGTTGCCGAGATTGCCAACATCGACTTTCAAAGCTTCGTTCAGTAGCCTTAAAAATTCACGCGCCTGATTCAAATGTGCAATGCAGCTCTGTTGTTCGCTCTCACGAGGAAGCGTAGGCTCAGAACTTAGTTTTTCATGAAGGGAAGTGATTTTAAGCAAGCTGTCTCGAATGGCAGCAAGCTCTCGCGC
Organism: uncultured Pseudobdellovibrionaceae bacterium; assembly: GCA_964635325.1. Lineage (GTDB taxonomy): Bacteria > Bdellovibrionota_B > Oligoflexia > Oligoflexales > Bog-1112 > BOG-1112. Next base: position 39,333 of record CAZWOL010000008.1, on the reverse strand, counting down.
CTTGATTGTTCTAGAAAGAACTTTTACAAAAAGACGCTCAATATCAACAATGCCCTTTAGAATGGAACGGTAGTCTTCTAACTTTTGTTCACCTAAATTGACAAGTTTCGCAACCCATTCATGGCTTTCGCGAATTTTCTCTTTGTTAAGAAGAGGGTTTACTAGGCTCCAACGGAGCAAACGCGCACCCATCGGACTGAGACAGTAATTGACTTCATGAAAGAGGGAGCCCTTCTGCTGACGCATGCGTGTTGTGCTAAAGATTTCCAGGTCATTGGTCGCGATGCTACCCAACGGAGAACGCTCAGATTCATGCAAAGGAAAAATACTGAGAAAGGGTTCAAGACTGAATTTCAAATCACTCAGATGAGTAAGTACAGCAGAAACTGCAGCAACAGCAGTCTCTGGAGATTTGAGCGCAAAAGGAATAGAGTCATTCGCTAGGATTCTGCGGAGCAAAGCTTTTTGAGCAGCCTCATCTCGTAATATGGCTTCCGGCATAGGAGTAAAAAGCAACGGCTCTTGATTGAGATAATTGCTTAGCTTTGCTTTCAAAATGGGGATTAGAAAGCGACGCACTAAAACCTCTTTGGGTTTATGGGTCTCAATTTCCCGAGCAAGGTCATCAAGAGTTCCAACATCACCAACGCGTAGTTCTCCGGTTGATACGTCCGCAAGTCCGGCAACCCACAATTTCGAGTCAGCATCTTCATGAACAAACATCAGATGGTTAGGTTTGTCGGATTGCAGACCTTCTAAGTCGTCGATACAAGCTGGAGTCAGGTACTTTGTTATATCGCGTTTAACCAAACCTTTAGCTTGTGCGGCATCCTCAACCTGGTCCGCAATGGCAATTTTGTAATTCAGTTTAAGAAGTTTAAGCCAATAAGTGCGAGCGCTATGATGTGGCACACCACAAAACACAGTTGCACCATTCTCACTTTTTTCACGCCTGGCGAGCACTATATTGAGAAGGGGGGCGACTTCAAGCGCGTCATTGCCAAAGATTTCATAGAAGTCACCCATCCGAAAAAAAAGGACAGCATCTGGGCAGCGTTCTTTAAGATCAAAATACTGTCGTAACATAGGTGTCATTGCAAAAGCCTCCGAGCACATTTAGCGCGAGGAAAAAGGACTCCGAGGGCGGAGCGGGCGGAGTATCCTCATTAATTTTAGGTGACTTTAGCGAATGGAAAGCTAGCTTTCCAGCTCGAATTGTCGTGTTCTGATCTCTCGGCGCCCAAGAGTCACAGCGTTGCCCAGTGTTAAATACAGAAAGCTCATTTCCCCCAAGGCCTCACTCATTTTACGCAGCGTATGTCCGGTGGTAACAACGTCATCAAACAAAATAGTAACGGGGGCATTTTGCACCGTGACTAACGGAGGCATGACAACAGCCTCACGTCCTTCGAGCTGGGATCGTTTCTTAGTCTGCCAGTAGAGGTGCCAAGGCGCTCGTTCCATAGGTATGGAATGCTCTTTGGAAAGTGCATCCGCTAGCATCCAGGACAAATCAAAGCGTCCTCGCATGCGTGACCAAAAACTGGAGGGGGCGGAAATAATCCTGTCAGCATTGGAACACAAGTCTTTTGTTGTCGCTGAGTTTAAAAGAAGATAGCGAAGACAGACAAATGCGCGATGATTGGCTTCGATCTTTACTGCCAAAATCAGCTTGCGCAAAATTTTATTGTAGCGGTAAACGCTGTGGAAGGGGGGCTGTATCTCAGCTGGTCGCAGGTTGCAGTAACATTGTAGGCAGAGAAAGGGAGCAGCTTCCTCTACAAGGGGTTGGTTGCAATTTAGGCATGCGAAAAACATTTCGTTTCTTTGTCATGCTTTTGAAAATTCGTCCTAGGAAACGTAGAGTCTATGTTCGCTAATATATTTGTGTACAGAATCAGAAAGGTATGGAGATTTGCTAGCCGCGTTTTCTTCTAAAGACCGGCGAATATCACGACTTGCAATTGGGCTTGTTAGTGTTGGCAAAAAGAATAGCGGAGATAAATTCTCATATTTGGCATGTTGTGCTGAGCAATCTTCGACTTTAAAACCAAGTCTGCTTGCAAGATTTTGCGCCAGCATTTGAAAATTCCCTCCGTCCCGAGGTAGTAGAACCAAGGATGCAAGTCGTAGGATTTCTGTAGGCTCAGACCATCGATCAAAGCGCTCTAGCTGGTCAAGGCCCATGATCCAGGCAAGAGACTGATTTGGAAAACGTTTGCGAAGTGCTCGTAGAGTTTGAACTGTGTAATTGGGCGTGCTGAGAGTGCTTTCGAGATCAAGAATATGATCTTTCCCAATACATGATGCAAAAGCTAATGCGCACATAGCTATGCGTTGATCAAAGCTAGCTGTTGGGGTCTTAGTTTGTGTCGCTGCTAGAGGAGGAAGGAATGCTGGCAGTACAAAAATTTCTGCAGCAGGAAAGTAGGATTTTGCGATCTCTAAGCATTCAAGGTGACCGCGGTGTGGGGGGTCAAATGTGCCACCGAAAATAAGGATCTCAGGCTTCGATGATGGAGTGTGAACCATTGTCTTCGTTTTTCAACCTTTCAAGCTCATCGCCCAAGGTATGCATTAAAGTTTGCAAGCCCTGTCCTGTCACTGCTGAAATAGAAACAGCAGGAATTGAGATTTCAGCAAAAGCTTTGAGAGTCTTCTCGCGTTCTTCATCGCTGAGTAGGTCTGCTTTATTGAGAACAACTACGCCCAGCTTCTTTCGGAAAGCCTCATTATAAGTGAAGAGCTCGTGTTGCAAATCATGGAAATTTTTGAGGACATCTTCACCTGTTGAATCGATAACATAAGCAATGATTTTAGTTCGTTCTAGGTGTCGCAAAAATTCAAATCCAAGTCCCTTACCGCGACTTGCACCTTCGATAAGACCTGGAATATCGGCAACAACAAACGAGCGGCCGCTAACTGGGTCCTCTGTAACACCCAACATGGGATGAAGTGTCGTAAAAGGGTAATCTGCGATTTTGGGTTTGGCCTGACTCAGTCGACTCAATAAAGTCGACTTGCCTGCATTAGGCATACCTGCAAGGCCAACATCAGCCAGAACTTTGAGTTCAAGGCGTAGACGTAAGGTCTGACCTTTTTCTCCCCGAGTGAAGGTGCGGGGCGCTCGAACAATAGAGGTCACAAAGACAGAATTGCCGAGTCCCCCAGCTCCGCCCTTAGCAATTTCAAGATCACTTTCGGTACTTGTGATCTCGCCGAGCTTTTCATTTGTTTCAGCATTGTAAAAGAGCGTCCCCAAAGGAACTTGAATGCGAAGGTCTCGACCACAGCGACCTGTGCAGTCGTTGGTACCACCTTTAATACCATCTTCGGCTCTGTACTCACTACGATAGCGAAGGTTAGCAAGAGTGTTGGTGCCTGGGTCAGCATAAAAGAAAACGCTACCACCTTTGCCACCGCTACCACCGTCTACGCCCATTTTAGGACGATTGCGGGCGCGACGGAAGCTGGCGATACCATCCCCACCACTGCCTGAGTGAACCCAGATTTCTGTTCTGTCGATAAAGCGCATAAAAAGGCTCTGTGAAAACGCTTTAAAACGCATCTGGGTCCTGCCAAACAAATTAGACAGAACCCAGATGCGTTTCTTAACGAATTTAAAAAACTTGTCTTAGATTTCGGCTGGGATAACACGAACGCGTTGGCGATCATTCCAGCGTTCAAAAACCACCGTTCCCGGTGTTAGTGCATACAGCGTGAAATCTCTTCCGCATCCTACGTTTGGACCAGCATGGAAACTGCTACCGACCTGACGTACGATAATGTTTCCAGCTTTAACTTGTGAGCTACCGGAGACTTTAACACCGCGGCGTTGGGCGTTAGAATCGCGGCCGTTTCGGGTACTACCACCAGCTTTCTTGTGAGCCATTTTCTTGACCTCGTATGTTCAGTTCGGACTTAGTGGCTAATTTTGCCAATTTCAACCATAGTAATCGGCTGTTTGTGTCCGCGCATTTTTTTGTAATTTTTGCGTCGTTTATATTTGAAAACAAGCACCTTTTTGTCGCGTGTTTGCTCCGTGATAGTAGCTTCGACCATCGATTTAGCAAGAAAGGGTTGACCAACGTGGGTTCCCGTTTCGTCCTGAATCAGAAGGACCTTGTCAAAGCGCACTTTGTCTCCAACCTGGCCGTCGAGTTTGTCGATCGGAAGGGTGTCGCCTTCTTTAACGCGGTATTGGTGTCCGCCAGCTTGAATAACAGCATATTGCATGTGAAATGCCCTTCGTCTGGGTGAGCCGTAAATACAATTAACTTAGAATCAAAAACTGCGATACTTTCGTCAAATTGCCAAATCTTGTCAAGGCAAATCCCGTCCTGGCTTAGAACGATCGTTGACGTGGGATTTAAGGTAGGACAAAGCTTCACCTAAGTCAGCAAAGATTTTATCGGCACCATCGAGAGGATAGGCTCCTTGAACGGTGAGACTCTGAAGGCCTAGGAGCGGAATTTGATCGGAAACCTTGTCCCCAATCATGAAACTCTGCTCTAAAGCAATGGGAAATCGGGTGCTTGCCTGCAGAAGCAGACCTGCTTGGGGCTTTCGAGAGACGCTCTTCAGCATATACTCGGGTATTGACCCTTTTTCATAGTACGGACAATAAAACCAAGCATCCGGGGTCGCCCCCATTTTGCTCAGTTCTTGGTCCAAGTATTTTGAGCATTCCTCTAAAAAACTAGCTGGGAATTTTCCTCGGGCGACGCCCGATTGATTGCTGACAATGACTACAAACCACTGCTGGGACTTAGCCCAACGAATAAGAGGAGCAATATCAGGGATAATGTGCAGGTCTTCGGTTCGCGAAACATAGCCTGGGTCTTCAACAACGATCCCATCTCGGTCGAGAAAAAGACAGGGGCGCTTTGGAGATGCTTGGCGCGGAGGAAGTGGAAGCCCTAGCATATCTGGAACTTTTTCAACGGCTGCTTCAAATAAAGCCTCAAAGGTGCCATGACCTTGCTTAAAAAAGTTCAAGATAATGTCACGCGGTACTAACGCAGCCCCAGCAAAACTATAGGCATCGGCCCATTCTTGACATTCTTCAGAAGACAGCTTTCGAGGCCTATTTTTGTGGTCTAGGACTACACATCTCTTATGTGTTTGGGGGGTGTATTCTAAAAAAATAGATGGAGATGGTGCGCAATATTGCAAACCAGAGAAATCAAAGTTCGCAGGCCTTTCGCGGACATCTATAAACAAAATAAGCTCTGTTTTGAGCGATTTGTCAGACAAATGAACACAGATGGATTGGGTGTTCACGGTCTGCAAGTCGACAAAACCAACTTGCTTTAAATGCTGACAGAGTTGGCTATGAGCAGCGTCATGGGTAGTCGCATTAACCAGGATAAAAACAGTCGTGGAGTTTAGGAGCATAGGAGGTTCTTTTCTTGGAATTTCATTGACTTATATACAATGGTTTTCTATCCACATAGGGACATCCTAAATATTAGGCGCCAAGTCCGATAAAAGAGTAGGCATAGTCTACTTTGAGAGTGACCTCGCATGAAGCAAGAATACATCGACATTCTTTTACCTCTACTGACAAAATTGCGTGAGTACCATGAGCATGAAGTGGTTGGGATGCGCAATCTCCCAACTGAGGGAAGAGCCATTTTGGCTGTTAATCACAGTTTGGCAACGTATGATATAGGTCTGCTATGCTGTGCTATTTTCCAAGAGACTGGACGTATGGCTCGTCCTCTTGCTGACCGTCTTTTCTTCCGTCTACCCTTCCTTGGTGATCTGACAAGTGAGCTTGGTGCTGTTGAGGGAAATCAAGCAAATGCTGAGCAACTCTTGCAAGATGAAGAATTGGTAACAGTCGCTCCTGGTGGAATGAGGGAGGCCTTGCGCCCATCCTCGGAGCGTTATCAGGTATTGTGGGAGAAGCGCACAGGATTTATTAAACTTGCGCTTCGAACGGGCACCCCGATTGTGATTGCAACCTGTCCCAAGGCAGATGATTTATATGATGTCTACGAAACCCCAGTAACCAAGTGGGCCTATCGTAATTTTAAAATCCCCCTGTTTTTGGCGCGAGGGATTGGTCTCAGTCCAATTCCCCGACCTGTCAAGCTTATCCACTTTCTGAGTCAGCCCATAGTGCCACCTCCGATGGCAACAGATCCCAAAGACTTTGCTCGTCAAGTCGAGCAGTTGCATCGCAAAGTAGTAAAACGTGCTCAGCAACTCATTGGAGAAGCCATCGCCTATCGTGATTAGCTTCAATTTCGAAGGCTAACGATGGTTGATATGGCTCATTAGAAGTTGGGTGAGAGCAGCAAGTTGTTGGTCATTCAAATACTCCCAACGAATGCCTGCTTTGTTTCCGGCTGTTGATACGCGTCGAACTTTGCCGGAAAGCTTCATGAATTCACCAAAAGAAATCGGAAGCAAGTTGTTGAGCGGAATTCTCATTTTGAACTGTTCACCTTCATGGAAGATGTGATTATCTTCTGAAACTAACAGCGCTCCATGTAAGCTCATGTCGATGAGTCTACATTTTACGTCCTTGCCTGAAGAACATGCCAGCTGTACAGGCCAGTCAATCGTGTAACGACGGCTACGTCGAGGGGTTGGCGCTTCTAGAGTAAACCGAATTCCTTCAATCAGCTTTTCATTCGTGAGCCCGTGATAATTTAAGTACAGGTCGACTTCTTGATAGGGTTTTAGATATTGGTTGTATGCTTCTATGAGCGCACTTGCGTCTTCTGTTAGAAAAAGCACAGGAGCAGCGTCCTCTTGTTTGCGCCTTTTGAGTGCTTGGATTAGCTGAATATTTTCAGGAATATTCGTAAAACTATCGTCAATAATGACAAGCTCGATCTGGCGATTCATCAAACGCAATAGATCTTTGGCAGATTCAGCATTCACAATGCTTAGTTTTTTATGTGCGGATCCTAGGAATTTGTGGATATTTTGTCGGAGGTCTCTGTTGAATCGATCTCCTAAAGCGAGAACCACATATTTATTACGTTTTCTCGCAAAAACCTGGAGTATTTCTGGGTTTTCAGGGTCCAGATGCTTTTTGTCACTGTCTTGTTTTTTAAGCTCTTCGTCGAGTTTTTGAGCCATATTACGCTCCACTTTCAGGCTTGGTGTGTTGACGGAAGCAAGTTACAAGGTTTCTTTGAGGAAAATTGCTGAATTCGCTAAAAAACTCTCATGCTTGTGAGTCTTTTGTTTTTTTGCGACAGCTTGATAGGCTAGCCACTCCTTATTCACTTTTGCCCGCAGTTGTTTGTTTGGATGGAGCTGCCAGGTGCGGTGCAGTGCAAGGGCTTTGTAGTAATGAATAGTTTCAACTAGAGCTGCATCATCAGGACCCGTGTTTGCAAGATTTTGAATGCGTTGGGTGATCCAGTATGTGTTGCGATACATTAGGTTTGCTTCTTTTTTATGAGTTGTGGCCTTCAGCTCACCAAGGTCGAAATATGCAATAGCTTTATCAACATAAATCTTGAGGTGTTTGGGATTATTGTAGTTCTTCAAAGTGGGAAGCCGAGTGAGCTTATTGTAAGCAGCTAATGCTTCTTTAGGATTATCCAAAAGCGAAAGGTTTATCTCACCAATTTTTTGCCACGAATGGATGAATTCCGGGCTTGTTGACGGGATGCTTTTCAAGATTTTTAAGGCTTCAGGAATTTTTCCAATAATTAACAATCGGTCCACTTCTTCAAGGTTTGAAAGATTTTTTGTCTTGGAATTTGTCTTTGTAGGTTTTGTAGTCGAAGGTGTTTTTGTTGTTTCAACTGCCTTCTTGGCTATGACTGGAGGAGGGGTTTTTTCCTCGACAAGTTTTGTGGTTGGCGACGCCTGAGTTTTGCTAGCTTGCTTAGGTTCTGCGGCGTGCTCTTGCTCTTTTTTTACCGGAGTGAGAGTAGGAAAGTCGTCTGCCTGAGTTGCTTTCTGTTGGAAAGAAAATTTGGGTGCGGAATAGAGAGTCGCTTCAATGTTGATCTTCTGATCTTCATCTCGGTAATAGAGAATATCCTGTTTATACGGGACGTACTTCGAGTTGTCCGTCTCCTTAGAGATTTCTATGCGATGCTCGCCCTTCTTTAGGGCTAATGATGCTGCAAAAAGACCAGAGCTTGTCGTTTTGCCTATTTCATTACCATTGAGCAAGACGCTAGCATCCGCGAGAGAGCGCCCGCTATCATCTTTTACATGGACTTGAATGCCTACTGTATCTTTGTTGCAGGAGCTCAAAATGAAAACACATAGACACAGGAAGAAGTGCTTTGGAATCGCCATTCGACCCTCCCTATTCATGAATGAATTGATCTTGAATATATTTTAGCAAAAAAGGTCGAGTTGAGGCGTGTGTCTACTATTGTAACAAGGAGCCTTTGGGGTGTTTTTTCTCCAAAACGTTTTCTGTCGGTTCGTCATCTAAGATAAGAAACTTAGCTTTGTTCCCTTTTTTGTCGGACATCCAAATCTCCATCTTGCTAAGAACATCTGCATTTTCAGGAATCTTAAAAGAAAGCGTTTTTTCCTTGTATTGACGGATACTAAAGATGGTTCCGGCCTGTCCCTCACCTTTTTCTGCTTTGGATTCTGGAGCGTTGACGAGTTGCGTACGCCCATCAGCTGTTTGCCATTCCGAAATGGCCCAAAATATACCCTCAGCTCGTGAGCGGCCTTTCTTATTACGAATGGCAATGGAGAGATTCAGATGATTCCCATCTTTAGTGAGTACGGGGTTTTCCAGGGATACTTGCCAAGTCTTGTCGTCAGTGTGAACTTGTAAATTCTCGCTTTCTAACAGGTTGGTGGAGGGGATATTGATCTTAGGTTTCTCGACTTTAGTTCCGGTTTTAGTCTCAGACTTTGCTACAGTTTGGGGGATGGAGCTTGGTGTTGGAGTGGTGTTCTTATTTTCCGGCGCGTATGTTCGTTCAAATACCGAGTTGTATTTGACCTGATATTGGAACAGAGCATCGGTGACCACATGGAGTTTGCTTGAGAGGGACTGGCTATTCTGAAAAGCTCTGACAAGTAGAGTGGGACCGACTATGGACCAAAGTATCAGAAGGCTTAAAACAGCGACGGTACATTTGAAGGCACCAAGGGGAATTTTTACAGACTTAGTTTTCCCGCCATCAAAAAAATAGATGATGCTGAGAAACCTTCGTTTAGTTTTGTCGATTTTTTCCACATCTTTGCTTGGTTCTTGGAGGGTCATCATGGGCTCACACATTCAGGTTTCATAACAAAGCTCATTGATTATACACTGAAAACATCATTTTTTGACATCCAGAACCTTGGATTTTTCTTGGCTTGTTTTAGCTCGCTCGAAGATGAAACAGTTGCATTTCAGGCTCACAAACGCTACGGTCCCACTCGTCAAATTCAGCGAACTCACCAAGGCCATAAGTCGCGGGAATTTCAATTGAATCAAAAACTTACAGAAGAACTTAAAGTCGGCATTATAAGAACGAGTAGCATCGGGGATGTGATTTTAGCAACCGCATGTCTGAACCTGCTGCGAGACTATCTTCCTCACGCAAAAATTGTATGGCTAGGTAAGGCGCCATCTCTTCGTCTCTTGAAAGAGGCCTTTCCAGATATCGAATGCATTGAAATCGATCGATCTCTGAAAATTCATGAAATACTAAACCATCTGCAAGATGTTAGTTTTCTGCTAGATCTTCAAACTAATCTGCGATCGCGTATTATTGCGCATGCGTTTAAAAGCCGGTTTAGGAAACCTATTTTTTCCTGTCCTAAGAACCAGCTGCAGCGTAATCGACTTATTTTGGAAAGTCGTATTTACGGGCGCAAACGTCAGCTCTCAACTCGAGCAACGGAAGCCTTGACGCTACAGTTTAAGCAGATGAGAGATTCTCTTTTTAACGCCCTTCAAGTTTTAAAGTTGATACCTAAAGCGCAAGCATCAGCCCGAGATGGGCTAGTTCCTTTTGTTCCAACAGAGCATTTTTCAAGAGACACCGATTGGCTTGCACAAATTAAAGGGAGACGGTGGATTGCAATTGCTCCAGGTGCGTCATATGAGACAAAGCAAGCGCCTATCGAAATCTTTGCAGAGAGTATATCTCGTCTTAAGGATCTTTTAGCAGACCATGCAGAGCTTCAAAACTTAGGTCTTGTATATTTGGGTGATGCTAACGATCAGTCTGTGTGCAAGACATTGATAGAAAAGATTGGATGGGACGGGGAACAGTTAAATTTAGCTGGAGCTCTGAGTCTTTGGGAAAATGCAGTGCTATTACAAAATTGTGTTTGCTTGTTGGCAAATGATTCTGCTCTCGCTCACCTCGCGGAATCGGTTGACACACCTTCGTTGGTTTTTTTCGGACCGACCGTGGAGGGTTTTGGGTTTGCTCCCCGGAAGCCAGAAAGTCGAGCTTTTTCTGTGCTCTTGGGGTGTCGACCCTGTTCCAAGCATGGCAAATCACCATGTCGTTTTGGAGATAAGCTTTGTTTTTGGCAAATTTCGCGAGATGATGTGGCGTTGCATATGAAAGATCTTCTTGTCGGAACTAAGGTTTGTGAATAATTCATCTAGATCTGCTATTGCTGTTATTCTTACAGGACTGAGTAGTGCATTAGTCAGTCTCTTGTCTCTTTTAGCCCCCCTTTGGGGTTCGTTCAGTTCAAAAATTCGCACTTTTTTTGAAGTGCGCAAGTTGGATCCTGCAGTATTGTCAAAGATTAGTGAGGTACGTAAAAAGCATACACGATGCGTTGTTTTTTATTGCAGCTCTGCAGGTGAGTATGAACAAGCGCGTCCAATAGCAGCTCATTTGGTAGAGCGTTGCGATGTCTATGTTCATTTTTTGTTTTTTTCACAATCTGGACTTTCATTTGCTCAGTTTCGCAAGGAGCCCTTTGCTTTTTCTCTGGCCCCAGTGGACACCTTTGGAAATTGGAAGCAACTTCTGGACGTGTTGGAACCTGATAGCTTTCTCATCATTCGTCATGAGCTTTGGCCCGCATGTTTGCGTGTTGCATCACAACGTTGCCCTGTCTATTTGGTAAATGCCAGTTTGAAATCAGGAGGAAGTCTTCGCCTTTTTATAAAGTCTCTGCTTTTGTCTTTTGTAAGTCGCATTTATACGGTCTCAGAATTTGAAAAAACTGTTTTCAAGCAACAGTTTTCAACTTTGAATGTTCCGATTCGAGATATTGGAGATTCCAAGTACGACCGGGTTCTAGAGCGTGTTGCTAAGCTTCAAAATCAAGAAAATAGATTCTCATTTCTTTCACACACCCAACCTCGAATCATTGTGGGAAGTGCATGGCCGAAAGATGCCGAACTTGCTTTGTCAGCTTTCTCTCATTTTCGTAAGACTGGAGCGGCAGGACAGTTGCTTGTTGCCCCTCATCAACCGGACCTAGAATTTCTTGGTTTTTTAGAATCAGAATGTGAAAAGCTTCATTTGACTTGTTCTCGACTTTCTCAGATCACAGGTTTGGACAAACAATTTGATGTGGTCCTTGTCGATTCTGTAGGACAGCTTTTTGATCTCTACAGTTGCTGTGACCTTGCTTTTGTGGGTGGCGCGCTGCACCATAAAGTGCACAATGTACTGGAGCCTGCAGCTTTTGCGCTTCCAGTCGCATTTGGTCCATTTTTTAGCAATAGTCATGAAGCATGTGAGTTGGTTCAAAAAAACTTGGTAACGATTGTGAAAAATGCGGACGAGTTCTTTCAGTGGATGGAGCCGCTTCTTAGATGTCCTCAGCCTAGTTTAGCTCTTCGACAGTTTTTGGAGACTAAGGCTGGGGCAACGGAGCGTTTGGTGTCTGACCTGGTGTCAGAATTTCGTTCATAGTAAGCGGTTGTGGAGGAGTTTCCTTCGTGAGCTTGCGTTCCTCCAAAGACACGATATCTTCTAGACTAATTGTTCCAGCGTTACTGCGAATTTCTGAGCTGTCTTTGGTTAGGCTGAGTCCCTCAAGCTGTAGACGACTCGTGACGGAGATCGGGATCTCATTCCCAGCATCGTCTTGGGTGCTGATAGTAAGCGTATAGTTGCCGTCCTTCGCCTTTGATCCGTCATCCATGCTTCCGTCCCACTTGAGTGCATGCTGACCAGCTTTGAGGGAGCCAAGCGATTCGGTATAAATGGTGTTTCCTTGTCCGTTTTTAACAGTGAATTCCAAATTGTTGGTCGGGTGAGCAAGGTCAAAATAGGCCTCCTGAATTTTGCCTCCTTCAAAATGAGTAATCCCCTTATGAGTGAGAGCATCTTTGCCAAGGTAGCTAATGAGATTCATTTGGTGGCTTTGTTTCGCTCCTGAATCAATGCGTTCCAGAGCTTTATTCATATTGATCATCTGTTCAAGGCTGTTGAATTGAGCTAATTGAGAAGCCATTTCAGACCCATCTTTTGGTGCGAGTGGATCTTGATTCTGTAGTTGAGCAACAAAAAGTTTGAGGAAGTCATCTTTGCCCATCGCGTTTTTAGGTCCACCTTTTTTAGCTGGACCATTCACACTATCAATAAATCCTTTGAAGTCTTTGGCAGCGGAAAGATCCCCTTTTTTTTGTGATTCTCTCTCTAATTTGATTTCATGATTAGAGTTTTGTAACAAGTCTCTAAAGTCGATTGGGTTCGTTGATTTTTCTGAAGGTGCGACATTAACATCGTTAAAGGCCCGTGTTCCCGAAGAGGGTGTGACTGGGGCTATTTTTTGCTGCAGGCCGGCATTCATATGCGATCATCCTTATATGGCAGTCTGAAAACGTGAGTACGATGGAACATAGCGAGATATGTTGTATGGTAGTCGCGATATGCTTGTTGCTACACGTGTGGGTGCAACATCAATTCGTTGATGTCCATGAGATTGAGAAGGTGTTTGGTCAAAGAATTGATGATGATGTTGCTGCTGCCCATTAGGATTTCGATCAAAAAACTGAGTCAACTGCTCACGTGGTACAGCATTTACTTCGTATCGATCCAAAGAAATGTTCATTGTAGAGAGTGTCTGGCGGAGGTGGTCCATGTCTTGGCTTAGAAGGTTTTTCATTTCAGGTGAGCTCGTCAAAATCTTAAGATGTGCATTCGAACCATCTACGTTGATTGCAAGCGATACTTTTTCTGGTCCATCGTGCGGTAGGTCGACCACAAGCGAGCCTCCACCTTGCTTAGATAGGTCCTGAGTTTTTTCGATAATACGTTGACTCAATTCATGAGTCTGTCTTGAGCTTGGATCGGAAGGAATGTTTTTTGCGAAATTTTCTACCAATCCAAATTCTTTTAAAGAGGTGCTCTTATGCAATTGGTTAACTGGAATGTTTTGTCGTTCATCATCTCGAGATTCTTGTTTTTCTTCGAAGTCCTTGTCACCATGAGAAGCTGTTTGTGCTGCAAAGGTGTTTGTGTTTTGTGTTGGATCTTTGATTTCTTGGAGATCGCTGATGTTTGAATCGCTTAGATCCAAAGTTTCTGTGTCGTTCGTTATAACAGAGTTTTCCAAATTCTTTGTTATCAAAGAAGCTTTTTCAGAAGGCAGCTGAAGTCCGTTGAGTGTGTTTGCAGGGACAGATTCTTTATCAAGGTTCCAGAAAGCGTCAATGCGATTCGAGTTTCCAAGTTCTGCTGTTTTTAGTGCATTTGCTAACTTGTCATCCGTTGGACTCCTGAGCAAGCTTGCAATAGACTCTTTTTGTTGCAGATAATCACTGTCCATCTTGCTGTTTGCGGGAGTTGTTGTTCCAAGATTTTTGGATGGTACAACGGGGTTGTCTGTGATTGTTTTTGTAAGATTTTGAGTATTCGGAATCTGTCCAAGGTTATCGATAGCGCTTCTAGGATCTATTTGGGCAAATTCAACTTTTGGTTGTGTAGATGCTGTCGGGTTTGCTTTTGATCTATTGCTTATTTCTCTGATGGGATCTTTGTCGAAAGTCTCATGGGTAGCGGATTTTTCATGTTTTTCGAAATTCTGGTGTGCAACTTGAGGTGGAATTCCAAGTGGATTTAGCAAATGTTGTTGTGGTGGTATCTCTTTCTTTTTTTCTTTTGCTCTGGTTTGTTCTTGGGTACTTTGAAGGTCGGTTTTTTGATTTTCGGAATGCTCATCAGCAAGGCGAGCGCTGACTAGGTTTTTAAGTTGAAAGATCTTAGCCATCGTCAGATGTGGGTCTATACCTAACGACTTAAGAAATGCGAAAGGAGTTGATTTGGCATTGATATCAATGTTGATCTGACTAAGTTGAATCGCATCTTCAGGAATGTCAAACATTGAAGCCAATTGTTTGAGAGTCATTGCGGTGTTCATGAACGAATTGAGATCAGAATGCACGGCTTTTTGAATAAAGGCATTCTGACTAATTGCTTGCACATCGTTGTCAGGAGCTGTCATTGATTCTTGACGTAAAAAGCTTAGAATCGCAGATTGGTCTAACGTATTGTTTTTTAAAAATGAACTTAGATTTTGTAGTGAACCATCTTTACTTAAAACTGGGGTCGCAACAAGTTTGTCATCGGAAGGAGTACCTTGAGGGATGGAAGATTGAGCACTTGCAGGTTCTTCATAGTTGAGAGTAAAAGGTGTTGTGTTTGAACCTTTGGCAAGGGGCTGTTGGTTCTGTTGAGACTGCCCATCAAAAGGGAGTATTGAAGGAGATTTTGTCTCCTGTGCTCCTGAACCAAAGATGTTGGATCCTGTAAACATTCGTATCCAAAAAAAGAGGAAAGTCTCACGCTCTAAAAAGCAAGGTCTATGCCAATTGTGGTTCAAGTAATTTCAGTAGTTTAGACTATGTCATAAAATCGAAGACGGGGAACTTTTGCCGACTGAGACTTAAATTGCCCTGCAATATTTCATCATGAGGCTTGCGCAAGTAACTTCATCGAAAATGACTAAGCAGGTGACCTCTCGACGGAGCCTGCCCTGAGTGTAGTCGTTGGGCTCGAGGTGACAGCACGTCGTTATTGAAGCACTAGATTTCAATGCTACCGGAATATACGAAAATTGCGGGTCCACAAAGAGTGAGCTCTTCACCTTCTTCATCCTGTCGGACGAAAAGCCAACCTCCAGGAAATAAAGTAGGTACCCATGCTGTGCGCTCAAAAAGTCCACTACTGAGCAATGATGTTGCAACGGCGCACGCTCCGCTCCCACACGCTTGCGTTTCACCAGCACCTCGCTCCCAAATAAAAACCTTGTAGGATTCGTTAAGATCTCGACCTCTCATGCCTGTGGGGATCGGGGGACCCTGAACTAATGGGCTCACAAAATTCACATTGATACCATCCCAATGTGGAGAGCTTTGCAAGGCTCGTCCTAGAGTACGCATCGTTGCAATGTCCGCTTCTTCTTCGAGGAGGAATACAAGATGTTGGTTGGCTAAGGCACAGGTGTGAAAGTCATTCATCCAGTCAGTGAGCTTGTGCTGTTGTAGCGTTAAGCGTACAAAATTGGAAGCGGCCTCATGCCAAGAATTAGCCTTATCGAGTGTAGGAATTCCCATGTTTACTTGTACGAGCGGAAGCACACCCGATTTTTGTGGTACAAACTGGCAGTTGTAGATCTGTTCTTCGAGTTGTAGCTCCACAGATTCAATGGGGGTTTTGCTCTCTAACAAGGAGTGTTGGTACACAGAAAGAGCTGCACACCGAATGCCATTGCCACAGGTCCTGGCTATACTCCCGTCCGAATTGATAATAAGCAATTGTTTGCTGGTGCTTTGTGCCGAATGTACGATAACAATTAATCCATCAGCACCTATTCCTGTCGAACGTTCGCAAAACTCTTTAGCTTTGCGCTGTAGGGTAGGAACTATATTGGAATATTGGCTTTGACTGACCCAACACAAAATAAAATCATTTTGTGTGCCATGCCATTTCTCAAAATTGATCAACATGTCAAACTTTCAAGACTAGTGGAAGACAACCACATCTCTAGTGGATTCTTCAATCATTCGGGAACGCAGCTTAAGTGCAGCATTTAGAGTGTTATGCAGACCATGTGAGCCAATGTACAGATAGAAAGTAGGAAATTGATTTTTGAGAATCAGATTTTTCAAAATCTTGATCAAAAGCTTAGATGCGATCTCAGTGCCTAGAAGTTCCGGTGCAAAATAAAAACCAGGGGTTTGGGGTGACCATGCACAAATAGCATCGCAAAGTTTATCAACCCACAGATGACTATCGACCAGCTTTTCATTTTCAATAGGTGCCAAAAAAACCAGAGAAGCCTGACCGTTCTCCTTTGTTTCGGAAAGGACAAGAGGATCGGAACAGGCTACACCCTCGTTGGCTGCTGCAGTCAGTATGTCACCGGTCTTGCGCAATTCCATCAATTGCTGAGGTCGCATGGTGCCTGTCCTATAGAGCCCAACCCAGAAGGGACAGCTTCGGGCTTCACTTTCAGAACCGATCAGAAAGATTTCTGTCTGTACCGAAGGGTCTTTGATCACTTCAGCTTGCGGCTCATTGGAGGAGGCTAAAACTTCGGGCATAGTCATCCCTCAAGGTTACTTGTCACGGATCTTTCTAGCAAGTGGGTCCAGTATCCCGTTAATGAATTTGCTGGAATGCTCCGTGCTGTAGTTTTTCGCGAGTTCGATCGCTTCATTCAAGACCACTTTGGTCGGAGTCTCGGTGTTTTGAAGTTCGAATATAGCTAATCTTAAGATGATTTTATCGATCATGGCTATTCTTTCTAGCGTCCAATTTGCGGAGCTGCTAGTGATCGCATGATCCAAGTCATCCAAATGGTCGAGCACACCCTTGACCAAAGTTGTCAGAAAGGGCTCAATTTCTTTACGAACTTGTTGATGATTTGCGAAATTCTTAAATTTTGTTTCTGAAAAGAAAAAAACTTTATCGATTTCACATTGGTATAGAAATTTTAGCCCGAGATCACGAGCTTGAGACTGTTTAATTTGCAAGAGGTTTAAGCTCCCTAAAAGTTTTTAGTAAGGTGAGTGCCGCCATAGCTGCATCTCGACCTTTATTTGTAACAGGCACCTTGCTGCCAAGTGTCATCCTTGGTGCATCCGCCTCCATCGATGAGCGTGCAAGCGCTTGCTCTCGAGTTTGGGTCGTTAGCACGCCAAAGATAACTGGCAACTTATATTGTATCCCGACGCTGACCAATCCATTCGCAACTGCATCTGCAATATAGTGATAGTGGTCTGTTTCACCTTGAATCAAAGACCCAAGACAAAGAATAGCGTCCCAATGTCCACTTGCAGCAGCTTGGGCAGCAGCTACTGGAAGTTCAAATGCTCCCGGTACCGATAATTCTGTAATTGCAGTACTTGCGACGCCACTTGCAAGTAAGGTTGCTTTGGCGCCTTGCGTTAGATTGGAAGTAATCTCTTCGTTAAATTGGCTAGTGAGGATTAGAAAACGTTCCATTACATAACTCCTTCTGTAGACATAAGTTGTGTGTCAACGATCTCTAGACCAAAACCACGCAGTGCAGCTAGATTGCGCTCTGAGGTCAGATGCAATTTCATGCGATGCACACCGAGTTGTTTGAGAATTTGTGCCCCAATTCCATAGATGAGTGGGTCCGATGTCTGTGGACTCAAATCATGCAACATGGCATTCGATTCGGAATTCCCTAGATATAGAAAGATAGCTTTGGACTGAGACTGCAGGAGTTCGAGGCCATAATCGATCTTCCATCGGGAGAGTTCAAGATTTGCCTGTGTAAAAAGTTGGGAACCAAAGAGATCCGAAAGTGGACTCTGCTTGTGTACACGTACATCGATGCAATGATCCGTAAAGTTTGTTCCCCGAATCATGGCAAAGTGAATCGACTGATCGATGTCACTACGAAACCAAACTCCCTCAATTCCCATCTCTGCATTTAGGGTTGTACGCTTGATTTCCGTGACCAGAGTTTCACGAGCCAATCGGTATTGAATCAACTCAGCTATACTCAAGAGAGGAATATCATGCTTTTCTGCAAAGGATTCCAGGTCGGGAAGTCGGGCCATCGACCCATCATCTTTCATGATTTCACAGATAACAGCAGCGTGTTTCTTTCCAGCTAGACGAGCAAGATCAACCGAACCTTCGGTGTGTCCGGTGCGTTTTAGTACCCCTCCTGGTTGGGCACGAAGAGGGAATATATGCCCCGGTACAACTATGTCCCTAGGTGAGCTCGTATCACTGATCGCAACTTTCACGGTGTGAGCGCGATCCGCAGCAGAGATGCCAGTGGTCACACCTTGTCGAGCTTCTATGCTCACAGTGAACGCCGTTCCCAGGGTTGCAAAGCTTCCCTGACTGCGTTCGGCCATTAGAGGGAGTTCGAGTCTATCAACTAGAGCAGAGGATAGAGACAAGCAGATCAAACCCCTGGCCTCGCGAGCCATAAAGTTGATTTTCTCTGCACTCACATCTTCTGCTGGGAAGACCAGGTCACCTTCATTTTCGCGGTCCTTGTCATCCGTCATGATGACCATTCTGCCATCACGAAATGCCGTCAGAGCTCGTTCCACATTTTCAAATGTTTGAGCATCAAGAGAGTCTGAGTTATGCGTGGTCATCATGCTTAGCACCTAATCGAAGCGAAGGGTTTTTCCAGAGACACTCTTACTTCGCAGGCGGTCTAAAAACAAGCAGTGTTCGAATGGCAGGCCGGAATGTAGCAAAGCTTGCTAGGTTCAAGAGCAGCTTAGTTCCATTCAGGATAAAGTGGAAACGAGGCCGCCAAGCTCAAAACTTTGGGGCGTATTTTATCCAAAGCAGCTGGGTCGCGGACATTTCTAAAGACATCAGCAAAAATCGCAGCAATCTCTTTCATTTCCTTAGAACCCATACCGCGGGTTGTGATGGCTGGAGTACCAATGCGAACACCGCTTGTGACAAAGGGGCTGCGTTTTTCCTGAGGGACAGTGTTTTTGTTCACAGTGACGGCCACCCTGTCGAGTGCTTCTTCAAAATCCTTGCCACTGACATCGGTTTGGGAAAGGTTGATGAGCATCAAATGGTTGTCGGTGCCTCCAGAAACCAGGCGAAAACCATGTTGCACAAAAGCTTCCGCAAGGAACTTCGCGTTTTCAACGACTTTTTTCTGGTAACTAGCAAAAGCAGGTTCAGCAGCTCTTTTAAAGCAGACGGCTTTTGCTGCTATAACGTGCTCTAATGGGCCTCCTTGGGTCCCCGGAAATACCCCTTTGTTGATTTTTGCGCTGAGGTTTTCATCGTTCCAGAGAATCATACCTCCTCTGGGGCCACGAAGGGTCTTGTGTGTCGTTGACGTTGTCACATGGGCATGAGGTATAGGGCTTGGGTGAACCCCAGCAGCAACTAACCCTGCAATATGCGCCATATCGACAAGGAGTAGCGCATTCACTTCGTCTGCAATTTTACGGAACTCAGCAAAATCCAGAAGACGTGGATAGGCGCTGGCTCCTGCTATGATCATTTTAGGTCGCAATTCTTTAGCGGTAGCGCGAACTTTATCATAGCTGATCGTTTCGCTGCCTTCTTCGACCTGGTAGAACGAAGAACGATAGAGAAGGCCCGAAAAATTTACCGCTGAACCGTGGGTCAGATGTCCCCCGTGCGAAAGATCCAGACCTAAGATCTGATCTCCAGGTTGCAGTAGAGCTAAATATGCAGCAGCGTTTGCCTGCGCTCCAGAGTGTGGTTGTACGTTGGCAAAGCGTGAACCGAAGAGGGTACAAGCGCGTTGGATTGCAAGTGCTTCTAGTTTGTCAATTTCTTGACATCCGCCATAGTAGCGCTTTCCTGGAAGGCCCTCAGCATACTTGTTGGTTAGGGGGCTCCCCATGGCAGAGATCACGTCCATCGGAGCGAAGTTCTCCGATGCGATCAGCTCAAGGCCTTCATTTTGGCGCTTAAGCTCACTTTGAATCATAGTGTATATTTCAGGGTCAGAGGCTTTGAGTAAGTCCCATGGTTTCACAAGCGCCTACCTTCCTAGTCGCAAAGTTAATGATCTTTGATAGCGTGTTGAAAATAGCTTAGCTGTGCAGGGGATTGAAAAGTTTTTTTTCGAGCTTGTCTATTTTTTCGATGCGCACAGCGTGCTGAGCGCCAGCGAATGGAGTTCGGAGCCAGAGTTCGACTAGCTTCAGTGCCTGCTGTGGATTGAGTGTGCGTCCACCCAGACAGAGTATATTGGTGTTGTTGTGCTCACGACTCATCTGACAGGAGTACTCATCCCAAATGCAGGCAGCCCGTACATTTGGGTGTTTGTTGGCGACGATCGACATCCCGATACCTGTGCCACAGACTGCAATACCTGCTTCTACTTCCTGTTTTGAAACAGCGCTTGCTAATTTGTGTGCAAAATCAGGGTAATCAACTTTAGTGGTGCTATCTCCACTAAAGCCATAATCAATGACGCTCAAACCAAAAGATCCCAAGGACTTTGCTATAAAATCCTTGAGATCTTTTCCTGCGTGATCACAGACAACGCCGATTTTTTTGAAACAAAACGGTGTTGTTTCTGCCATGTTGGCCTAGCTCTCGCCCATTTTCCTAACGAAGCCAATCGCATCTGAAACAGTGCGAATGTTCTCCGCCTCTTCGTCTGGAATGTCGATACCAAACGCTTCTTCCATGGCCATTACCAGCTCAACGATATCCAAGGAGTCAGCTCCGAGGTCTTCGATAAATTTGGCTTTGGGGACTACGGCGCTCTCTTCAACACCAAGTTGATTGACGACGATGGATTTTATTTTCTCTTCAACGCTGTCTGCCATGATATAACCTCTAAGATGCAGTCCGCACTAGTTTTTGGACTTGGAAATTAAGTTAGCAAATCAAATACCACAAAACTTTGCAAGGATTAATTGTTTTGTTTTACAACATACAATATGAGCTTGTTGTGCTTTCCGATATACATCTTCGGACGGAAGACGACGAGCGAGGGAGCTTGCTCCTCAAGTTCCTTTCTAGCTTGGCTGTGGACAAGGTTCGCTATCTGGTTCTGCTAGGAGATATCTTCGATTTTTGCGTCGGATATTCCCCCTATTTTCAAAAAAAATATGCTGCGATTGGTTCCGCCCTTAGTCATCTTGCCTCATGTGGAGTTCAAGTCTACTTTGTCGAGGGCAACCATGAATTCTGTCTCTCGGAATTACCCTGGCGAGGTGTACACTTTCTTCGAGGACAGAATCTGCATCTGAAGCTTTCCAACGGCGAATCTGTTGTTCTAACGCATGGCGATCTTTTACGAGCGCCATGGCACTACCGTCTTTACAATTGGGCTGTGCGTTCTCGCCTACTAAAGTGGATGGCGCTCATGCTTCCGCAGGCGCTACTTGATCGATTGGCTCTCGCTATTTCTGCCAAATCTCGAGCTCGGGGCTACACTCGTAAAATCGATCACAAGGCTATTGTAGGTGGGATTGCAAGGTGGGCTCAGCAGCAGGGTGTGCAATGTGGGATAGTGGGCCACTTTCATGTTCCGTATGATGTCCAAGTTGATACAAAAACTAGACTCTTGTGCCTCGACAGTTGGGACAAACCTAACGCACTTATCTACGACCAGGGATCTTTCTCTCGTCTCTATTTTCGGAATAACAAAGTTCATCTTGTCGAACTCAGTCCTAAAACCCGAAACTAAACTATTCCTCTCGAAGAGAGTACAACTTCCAAGTTTGGGTAGCGGAATCGTAGGGAAACCATTGAAAGCCAAGACCGTGTTCTGCTGAAAAAGTACGCGTAGCCAATTTACGTGCTCGGCTAAGGAGTTTGACAACATTATGATTGCGACAGGTTTGTTGTCGAAACGATGAGTCGTCTGTTGGGCCTGTGTAAATATGCTCGATGAGAGAGCTGCGACTCAATCTTTGGTCTCCGTGATTGAGAAAGACCTCAAACACTTTGTGAATTTTTCTTCGTTTTGAAAGATCCAATGCGCGATGATTGATGCAAACATTGTTTGGATCAATGTCGATGCACATTTCACGAGAGAGCACGTTTTGCAAATAACGATAAAGTTGACGGGGGACTGAGCTACTTTCTGGTAAAGATTCGATGGCGCTTACAATAGATTTCCATAGTTCGTTTTCTTGAATTTCCATGTTTTGACTCCAGTGAATAAGTGTCGTTGCAAGAGCTCCCTAGCAAATCAGTAAGTGGAGTCAAGGTGTCTAATGCGTTTTTTTTAAATTCTTTGAACCACCTAGTATTTAAGCTGTATATAGATTCATATGTGCGAGTTGCATTGAGTTGATTTTTGAAATTACTGAAATTTCGTAGAGTCAAAATTCTACTGTGACCAAAACTTCTGTGTCTCAGGAACCGTCGGATTAAGGCGCAGGGCTGAGAGTTTTGCTTCGGGCGCGTCGGAAGGAAGTTTATCTTTTAGAAATTTCCATAACTTAGTTGCTGATTCGGTGTCATTGAGCTTTTCCAAAGTCTCAGACGCTTGCCAGAACATTTCAGGAAGAGGTTTATTGATGCCCCATGGCGTACGTTCAAGCCACTTTTGTGCATAATCCTTTGTGTAATCCTGCCCAGCTTTTCGCTCCAATGCGAGATAGTTCAGCCCGCAGGAGCTATTGCTTTTTAGTAATTCAGGAACCTGTTTATCAACAAATCCTTGGATTTCCTTAAATAGATTTATGCTGTGCGGTCCGATATCCACTCGCTTTGAAAGTGTTAGATAAAGCAATTCGCAATTTATATTGGGATCTTGAAGCGCCCATTCTTTTGCATTTTCGTATATCCAACCTAGATTTTGTGTGACTAAAGGAGAACGTAGTATGCGGTAGATGTAGGCTATGTTATCAGCGCTGCGCGCAATTTTTTTAGCTTTCTTTTGAAGATCCGAAGAATGTTTTAGGGCTAGTTTTTTCCAAGTAGGCTTTGCTTTGCCATTTAATATCTCTCCTAGGAAAGCCAGTCTGCGCAATTCATCTGTCATATCTTTTGCTTGGTAGTGCGAATAAAATTCTTGTGCTTTGTTCGACTGAAGAGTATCGACATAGGCTCTAAATAATCCATCTGCTGAGTTTGGAGAAATGCGCGCAAACAGAAGTTTGCGATTGGTTTCAAAAAAAGCGATTGCTCTATGTGGATTTTTTTCTTTTAGATAATCATCTAAATATGTAGCTTGCATCGAGCGTACTGGCTCTACAAATTTTTGTGAGTAGGTGGATTCAGGAAAGTTTTTGGCAAAATCACGAACCCGCTCCACCATCGCAGCGTTTTTTTCGCGTTGTGTATATGAGTTGACTTCGCAAGCCCAAGCCATTTCCTTAGTGGGTCCCGATAGTATGCCCGTCTTTGATTCGGCTAAATCTTCACGTGCATGATCGATGTTTTTTCCGATAAAATTTGGTAACTGCAAGCAAGCTAGTCGCAACTGAGCAATTTTGCGTGCTTCAGACTTGCGATACTGATGAGTGACGCGATCGTATGCTACTTTAGCTTCGTTTGTCAGTTGCTTTGCAAGCTCTTTTTGATTTTTATCTTGCGCCTCCTGCATACGAGCAAGATAAGCATCAGCAATTCGTAGTGATGCCCAAGGAGCATAGATATCAAAGAGTTCGGAAGAATTTGGAATCGATGTGAGTTGTTCCTGGGCAAACCACAGTACTTTCTGTGCCTCTGAAAAATGTCCCATCCAAAAAAGAGCTTCCCCTCGCAAAAACGTTCGAACAGGGTCCAGCTTAGCTGTGATCGCATTGACCTCTTTATTTAAGCCGTACATATCTTCTGCAAGTTCGTAGTTGTTCAAATCAAAAAATACATCACCAATACGACCGAATGCCTCAGCTACCTCTTGGGGGGTTGGGTCTTGGCGAATTGCAGTATCCAATTCTTGAATGGCTTGAAGGTACGATCGGTTGCGAATCATTGCTTCTGCAATAATGCGATGGAATTCAAAGCGATAGTCTTTGCGATCTGTTTCGACAAGATATTTTAGGCCCTCCTCTGCAACTCCAACTGCACCGGAAAAACGTTGATAAGTGTAATAGATTGCAGCAAGCGTGTAGAATGCTTTGGGTGTGACGACATCGAGTTGTGGGTCTTTGATGTCTTTTTTCTTGATGAGTGCCCAACTCAAAAATGTTGCAGCATTTGCAAATTGGCGACGTGCATCTGGATTTTGCCATTGCTTTGTTTTAAGTCGAGTCTGATTTGCTGTCTGCAAAAAACTCAGCCCAATGAAGTAATCATTGCGTCGGTGAAACGGATACTCAACACCGTATTTGGCTCGACCTGCAAGCCAAGTTTTTTTTGCATCCTCAAAATTTCCTGCGAAAAACAGAGTTCGTCCATGGTTCATGTGCTCTATAGCTCGACCTTCTCCTGGGGTCGAGGGTAAGTCCCGTTCATTTTGTCCTAAGCTTAGATCAGGGAGTATTGCAGGATAAGGGGCAGTTATCGGATATTTCCAAAAAATCTGAGAACTAATTGAGCGCTCTGCTTCTTTTTGTGAAAAGTCTCCGATGATCGTATAGCGATCAAGAATTTTCTTGAATGCAGGATCCTGTTTGGATGAAGTGGGAGCACTGACGACTTGCGTCGCTAAGATGCTTGATAAAAACAAGGCGATGGTGGTGCTTTGATAATGCAATTTTTTGCTCTCGCTGCCAAGGGTCCTCTATTCCAAATGTACGTGAAACTCGATGCGTCGATTCAGAGCCCTGCCTTCTTCGGTTCCATTGTGAGCAATTGGACGTAAGTCTGCATAGCCTACAGCTGAAAGACGAGTCTGTGGAAAATCATGCTGTCGAATCATGTAGCGTACTATACTTGTCGCTCTTAGTGTGGAGATTTCCCAGTTTGAAAGATCTCCCTTTGGAGGAATCGAATCGGTGTGTCCTTCTACGGTGATATCTTTGCCGAGCGATTTGAGAACTTCAATGATCTTGTCAAGCTCTGGAATGGCTTCGCGTTTAACATTAGTAGAGCCTGGTTCAAAAAAGTAGCGAGCGGTCAGTCGAAGCTTAAAGCCTTTGGTGGTGCGCTCTACAGATACAACACGCTCGTATCCTTTATCTCCTTTGTCGGCTGGGCGTACGCGATCTGGTCCATAAAGTCGTTCTTCCAGTTTTAATTTGAAACGCTGCATTTCACTATCGATTACAGCAATGGATTCTTTGTTTGCAGAAGGAAACTTCTGTATGAGGGGTGCTCGAATTTGATCACCCTTGAGGTGTTCAAATATTCCAAATCCTTGTTCTGCAGGACCAACGCGACGATCGATCGGTATGTCTTCAAGTGGTGTGTTAAAACTTTCTTGCAATGATCCAGCTGCTTTGTTTGTTTCTGGGGCTCCGCCTTGTTTCAAAGCAAAAAGAACAACGAATACAGCAAATAAAAGCGTAAGCATGTCTGCATAACTAACAAGCCAACGTTCATGGTTCTCGAAGGGGGGACATTTTTGCTTTTTGCCGCTCACTATGCCTCCGCTTTGTGTCCAACGAAGACAGAAAGTTTTTCCTGAATTACTTTCGGATTGAGTCCTGAAAGAATTCCTTCCACTCCGATGATAACCATTTCACGTGCCATAGAGTCTAGCTGGGCTTTGCGTTTAATTTTTTTTCCGATAGGAAGAAAAAAGAGGTTGGCAGATCCCACACCGTATAGCGTCGCAACGAACGCAACGGCAATACCGGGGCCGATCATCTCTGGTTTGTCAAGGTTCTCCATAACGTGAATAAGACCCAATACGGCACCTAGAATTCCGATGGTCGGAGCAAACGCACCACAGTCCTCCCAGAAGTGAACGCTGACTTCTCGTTCTTCCATCATGACGTGTTGTGCTGTTTCTAAAGTTTCACGAATAATGTTGGGGTCGGTGCCGTCAACAGCTAGTCGTATTGCAGTAGCGAGCGGTTCGTATTGGATCGCTTCACGTTTTTTCTCGAGAGCGAGTATAGACTCTTTGCGTGCGGTTTGTGCAAGGTCAATGATGTCTGCTGATATTTGATCAGGGTTAGCAGCAGGAGCCTTCAAAAAAAGCCCTATATCTTTGAAGGCGTTAATTACGTCTGCCAGGGGATATGCTACAAGAACTGAGCCACTCATGCCTCCGAGTACGATCAGGGCAGCTGTAAACTGAATGATACTTGCTAAGTGTCCCCCTTCCATAAAGAGGCCTACAATAATGCAGCCTATTCCAACGAAGGGGCCTAAGAGGCTTGTTAGATCCATTCTGCATGCCTTTTAATAGTTATATATTTGCTTCTCGTAAGATACTTGTTTTAAATTCCGTTATTTTATGAACAATGGCGTCAACTTTTTCTTTAACGATGATGGAGTCACCATTTAAAAATAGAATGAGGGTATCAGGCATGCTCTCTATGTATTTTATAGCTTCGATGCTGATAGCAACGGCAGAATTGTCGAGTTTAGTCAGTAAGATCAAGGTCGCTTCCTCTCTAATGCACAGTGCCGCATAGTTGAGGATTCTGAGAAGAAATCCCAACTGTAAGATAGCCTCTTCTCCAATACTATGGTACGTTGCACTGATCTTAGATGTCAATTCAGAGGCCGACGAAAAGGTCTCAGTGATTACTTTAAACATGGATGGGTCGTATGGATATTGCAGCTTTAAATCTCGAGACTAAAGAAATCACCAAGCAATTTCAACGTGTATGGAGGTTTCTTTGACGTCGCTCAAAAGCAACAGCGACTTAAAGATATCGAAGACCAAATTAATGCGGATCTCAAGTTTTGGGATGATCCACAAAAATCATCAGGTGTTCTTCAAGAAAAGAAGAGTCTAGAAAACCTGATTTCTAAAATTGAAAAATTCGAAGAGCGTATTGCCGATTTGAGTGCTGCCATTGAGCTAGCTCAAGAAGAGCCTGAGTTTGCAGATGAAGCCGTTCAAGCTGTTTCAGGGCTGAAGACAGAATTACGTCAGCTTGAAATCCAAAGTCTCCTTACAGATCCGCTAGATAAGTCACCTGCCTTACTGACAATCAATGCAGGAGCTGGAGGCACCGAATCTTGTGATTGGGCATCGATGCTCTTGCGTATGTTTTTACGCTTTTGCGAACGTCGAGGTTGGTTAACGGAACTTCATGACGTGCAAGAGGGAGATGAAGCAGGAATCAAGAGTGCAACGTTTGAAGTTAGCGGTGAGAACGTTTTTGGTTTGCTAAAATCTGAGAGCGGAGTGCATCGTCTTGTGCGTATCAGTCCCTTCGATTCAAATGCCAAACGTCACACAAGCTTTGCTTCGATTTTTGTATCTCCGGTTGTTGATGATGAAATTGAGATTGTCATCAACCCTGCAGATTTACGAGTAGACACTTTCAGAGCGAGTGGTGCGGGTGGTCAGCACGTTAACCGGACCGACTCTGCAATTCGTATTACCCATGCTCCAACAGGGATTGTGGTGCAGTGTCAGAGTCAGCGTTCTCAGCATCAAAACCGCGATACTGCTATGAAGATGTTGAAAAGTAAACTCTACGAACGTGAGATGGATGCTCGCAAAAAGAAAGCCGATGAAGTCGAAGCTGCGAAGTCTGAGATCAAGTTTGGTAGTCAAATTCGCAGCTATGTCTTGCATCCCTACAAACTGGTCAAAGACCATCGGACTGATTTTGAAAGCCATGAGCCAGATGAAATTCTGGATGGCAATCTGCTGCCATTCATCGAAGAGTATCTGAGTCAAAAGGTTTCGAGTAATCGAGCGAGTTCTTAGAGTCTCGTTATGTCGGTCTATGAGTGGATCTAGCAAAGCTGCAGAACTTTAGAATTGTTCGCTGAGATGAAACTTCATCATATAGTGAGAGAATTCTTCGTGGATAGATTTTGAATCTGTAAGCTTTGTTCTACCGTAGGTGAACGACGCGCCGATCTGCACCCCCTTAGGTGCAGGAGCGTAGAAAACCCCAGCAGTAGTGCGCCATCCCCAAGCAGCAGATACACGTCTCAGCTTTCCTTGGTAACCAATTTTTCCATTTTCATAGGGAATGAACGAAAATTCGCTAAGCCATCGATAGGGAAGTAGTGGTTCCAAACTTCCGTTCACACCAATAAATGGACGCAATTCGAAGAGATCGTACCCTCCAAACTGCTCGTGGTTGACACGCAATCCAACAAGTGCAGGTTCTACACCATACGACCAGTTAAAGCGAGCGACGTCTTGAAATATTGGGAAAGGCTCTTCCCAGTACGCGCGAAAATGTAAGTCATAAGCTGAGTAAGTTCCGTTCCTCTTTGTTGTGTCGTAGGAAAGTGAAAGTCCGTAGCTATACAGAACTTGATCTGCAATGCGTCCTGTGAAGTCAAAGCCTAACATGTTAAGAGGTATGTAGTATCGTAATTTCGATTGTGTTGAGCTTGGTCCGTTGTAGTACCAACCTTCTTGTCCAACGTAAAGACTAAATCCTTCTGATACTTTTCGAGCATATTGTCCGACGAAGCGAAATTGCTTTGAGAGAAAGACCTCTTCAGGTGGTGTTGGAGTCTTGGAAGACTCTACCACTTTAGGCTTGATAGGAGGAGGTGTTGTCATTTTTGGAGGTGTTTCACTAACTGCGACAGCTTGTTGTACAGAAGCTGGAAGTCCAGGTGGTAGCGTGTTTTCCTTGAAGAAGATGCGGCTAGCAATGCGATCTGAGCGTGCACCATCTCCTATTTTTATATCGTTTGGACGCAGAAGTTGAGTTATCTCACCTATAGAAGTTGTTTCTTTTACTTCAATTATTTTTGCATGCCCAATCAGAGGGCTTTCAAAGTCTGTCCAAGCATTGTTTGCAGGATTGGTGGAGTGAACTATGGGTCTTACAAGGTTAAGCTCTTCTCCAATCGACAAGCCTTGCTGTGTGCCTCCGCTTAAGGTGATGTATTTGCCTTGTATGGAACGTACGCTAATATCGACAGGCAAGCGATTGAATAGACGAAAGCACAATTCCCTAACTTTTGGAGCAATTGCGCTTACGTCATCATCATGGATTGCAGTGCTCGCTAAGTTGTCCGTTTCCTGAAGAAGTATATTTAGATCCGTATTCAGGATGCGTGCGATAAGTAAGTGCGCATCTTCTGATGGAACAAGCGTCAGGCTTAAAAACGCAGAAACATCGTAGTCCTGCACAAGTGTTCTTCGCTCAGTAGGGCTTTTCCAAAAGCTGGCAATGAGTTCATCTTCGAGAACATCAAATCGACCCGATTCGCGAACAGCTTTGGAGAAAGAGCGATCGAAGGTTTTTATTACGAGTTCAAGCCCGCGTGTTGACATTCGTGAAGAATCAACTTGTAGCGGTAAGACTCCGACGTTGTGAAAGACAGGCAATCCCTGCTTATTTGAAGTCTGTGCTTTCGCCAAAGTCGAAGACAGGCTCCATAGAGCAAGCACGCAAATTGTCGTGAAGATTTTAGACTTTTTCAATTGTATGCGCATTTCCATCGAAAGCGACCCGTCTCTTGACATTTTCGATCACCGTTTCAATGTGGATAGGGCGTGTCCATATTTTGTAGATGTTCTTGATGCAATCGAGAAGATAGTCGTATTTTAAATCATCTCCGTCGTGATAGTGCTGCAGAAGCATTTCACCTCGGTTTTTGTAGTTGCCATCGATAACTTTGATGATTGGATTTCCAACATTCGTCAATTGCTTGAGTATGGATCTTTTTATGTCTTTAAAGTCACGATTGCTGATGACGTATTTGCCGGTGCGTGGATTGAAGTCATAAAGAAACATTTTTGATTTGTGGCAAAAATCTTCATCCAGATATTCATCAATGAAAGTAATATCGCTGTGCAATGAGCGGACTTCGAAGAGTTTCTTGGTCCCGAGACCGGCATTTGTATCCCAGTTTTTTCGAATTTGGGGGTCTTCAATCTCCAAATACTCTTTGCCAAATCGTCCCTTATCCCAACGTTCTTCGATGTGACGTAGAAGCTCTACGCCCAGACGGTAGGGATTGAGTTGCCCGGGTTGGCTTGCAACTACACCGGAATAGTGGTCGCAATAGTCGACAATCTCAGAGGCTTCGAGCGGAGCAATGGAGGTCATCATTTTGCTATGCCAGTATGTAGCCCATCCTTCGTTTAGAATTTTGGTCTGAGCTTGGGGTGCAAAATAATAGAACTCATCACGAATCATCGACAATATGCGTCGTTGCCAGGTTGCGAGTGGGCTGTTCTCAATCAAAAACTTAAGGACGTCTTGCTCAGGTTCTTCAGGAAAGGCTTGAAGTTTTTTGGCTTGATCGACAATGCGTCGCTGTTGTTGTTCGAGGAAGTCATTTGGGTTGACGTACGAATCCATATAGGGTTTGGATTCAAGTTTAGTTACTGGTTTGTTGATAGCCTGTTCTTTTTGTTCCTGAGTCAGAACCTTACTGCGCGCTTTAAAGGGAGACTGAATGTCGATAAGATTTTCTAGAGATAAGCAGACATCGATGAAGTTTTCGACTTCTTCTTGTCCAACCTCATCGATAATTTTTCGAATTACAGTGGCATGATTTGCCATTTGGTTCAGCATTTTACGGTTGGTTTTGCTGAAATAGAAATTGTTTTTAAAGAAATCGCTGTGACCATATACGTGAGCCACAACAGTCTTTTGAGCCACCATGCTATTAGCGCGTAGAAGATAGGCGTAGCATGGATCGTTGTTGATCACCATTTCGTAGATAACGGAAAGTCCATAAGTGTAGGATTTCGAAAGACGCTCGTACTCCATCCCCCAACGCCAATGCGGATATCGAGTTGGAAAGCCTCCGTACGCAGCAATTTCGTTGAGCTCTTTGTAGTCTACAAGCTCGAAAAAAGTTGTGAAAAAATCGAGACCAACGCTGCGTGCTCTCTGTTCAAGCTGGACGATTATTTCAGCAAGTTCTGGTGGAAGTGAGCTTTGAGATGCATTCATTTCGCACTAGCCTCCTTTGTGAGAAAGCGTTTTAATGCGTCGATAATCGCTTCTCGATCTTTGATTTGGGCCAGGCTAACTTTGGAGCTGTCTTCTCCAAAATGTTTGACAAGATCTCGTAAAAACTGTCCAGATCCGTAACGAGATTCCACCTGTCCATAGCAAAAGAGATTGGAGATCGGTAGTAATTTGGTTTCTAAAAGATGTAGGCACTCGGTCGTGTCGTTGCCAGACCAGTTGTCACCATCTGAGAAATGAAACAGATAGATATTCCATAAGTCAGGTGGATAGTGTTCTTCGATAATTGCATTTGCAAGTTTGTAAGCGGAGCTGATCAGTGTTCCACCAGACTCTTTGGTTCTGTAGAAGGTTTCTTGATTGACCTCTTTCGCTGTTGCATCATGAATGATGTACCGCTTCTCGAGGTCTTTGTATTGACTAGACAGCCACGTGTCGAGCCAAAAACTAGTGAGACGCACTATTTCTTTTTGCTCATCGCCCATAGATCCAGAGACGTCCATCATGTAGATGATAAGTGCATTCGCGACAGGATTGAGCGTAAACTTCATGGAGCGATAGCGTTTGTCTTCTTTGATGGGGACGATGATAGGATCATCAAAATTGTATTCGTTTGATGAGATGGAGCGTTTTAGAGCTTCTTTGTAGGTTCTGCGAAAGTGCGCAAGGGATTCGGGTCCTTGTTTCAGTACGCTCGAATATTTTACCGAGCGATCGTGAATGTTCTTTTTTCCTTTTTCTTGGATATTGGGCAAGCCAAGTTCTTCACCAAGAATTGCTGCAAGTTCTGCAAGTGTAACATCAACTTCAAGTGGATGCTCACCCTCACCACCACCTGCAGGACCAGGACCCATAGGGCCCTGGCCTGGTTTTACATCTTGGCCTGGCTCCCCATCACCTTGTCCTATGCGATTTTGTCCACCACCTCCTCCAAATGAGAAGCGGGGTAAATCAATACGAGGTACTGGGATAGAAATTCTGTTCTTGCCTTGGCGACCGATCAACTCACCATTGGCAATAAATTTACGCAGTTCTTTTTTGATACGTCCTCGGACTATCTTATAGAACCGATTGAGATCTGCTTCCATTTTCATATCTGGGCACCAATCTCAGTTTATTTTTTTTCGTTGGAAGATGCGTCACCACGGGCAAAGATGCTAGCTACAAAGCTAAGTGCATCCGTCGCACAAATATCGCAATATTTGTAGTTGCGAATGAGACGTTCCTTAACAATATCAATTTTTCCTTGGGTCTCTTTGTCGACAACTTTAGATACAAGCGTTGTCAGTTTGATAGTGTCTTTTTGATCTTCGAAAAGTTTGAGTTCCAAGGCTTTGAACAAGCGCTCATTGGTGCGGAAATCGAAGGATTTACCCTCGAGTGCGAGAGCTCCAATGTAGTTCATGATTTCGCGACGGAAGTCATCTTTGCGATTTTCTGGAATGTCGATTTTTTCTTCGATCGAACGCATGAGACGTTCGTCTGGTTCATCCTCGGCTCCAGTGTATGGGTTGCGGATGCGTTCTTTTTGAATGTATGCTTTCAAGTTGTCGATGTAGTTGCCAAGTAGTTTTTCGATGGCCCCCTCATCAGCAGAAATAGCTCTCTGAACCTCATGTTTGACTATATCTTCATATTCTTTTTTCACTTCTGAAAGTAGTTCGAGATAGCGTTTGCGGGTCTCTTCGTCCG
The DNA here is from genome assembly GCA_964635325.1 of uncultured Pseudobdellovibrionaceae bacterium. Lineage (GTDB taxonomy): Bacteria > Bdellovibrionota_B > Oligoflexia > Oligoflexales > Bog-1112 > BOG-1112. The sequence goes on along the minus strand of CAZWOL010000008.1, from coordinate 6,839 downwards.
TAATAAGTGAGTGTCCCTTTAGTCCAGCTCCCAGCTCATTCAAAACTATAAAAGGATTGATGCAACCACTGCCCTTATCAAGGATCAGTGCATTTGAAATTTTGTCTTGGATGTAACGTGGGCTAACTCCATTCATGCCTTCACGTTTTGACTCTTTGCGAAGTTCTTTGATATTGTCTTCGGTAAAATGCTGCGATGTTTTTCCGTTGTAGAGCTTTAGTTTTTGAATCAGTGTTAGGTTTGCTTTTTTAGGCTCTTCGAGACGGGTGAGTATGGCCCACATCGATGCCATTTCAAGAGTATGTGGTGCGCAGTGGATGTTAGGAACCGTGCGAGAGTTGAAGTCTTTCTCGTAGATTTTGATTTCTTGCGACAGTCGTGTGATATACGGTACGTCTACTTTGATCGTGCGATCTCTTAGAGCTTCCATATATTCGTTGTTCTGAAGTTTGCGATACTCAGGCTCGTTGGTATGGCCTATGATCACAAGGTCAATATCTGTTTGCGCAAATTTCTTTGGTTTGATCTTATGTTCCTGACTTGCCGTAAGTAGATCGTATAAGAATGCGACATCGAGTTTTAGAACCTCGACAAATTCGATCATTCCACGATTTGCAACGTTAAACTCACCGTCGAAGTTGAAAGCTCGAGGGTCAGAATCAGATCCGTAGATCGCAATTTTGCGATAGTTGATATCTCCTGTGAGCTCGGTCGAATCTTGGTTTTTTTCATCCTTAGGTTGGAAGGTTCCTATACCAACTCGATCTTTTTCGGAAAGAACTATACGTCGAACAGTGATGTGTCGTTTTGTGAGTTCGGCCCAATCGCCGGCATAATGGTCCAGAAGACGTCGATAGATGTAGCGACAAGGAGGGCATAGGTCTCCTTGTATCCAGAGATGCTGATCTCGACTGCGGTTCTTGTTGATTTCATCGAATATAGAAGATCTTTGATCTTCAGGGATAAGGTGTAGAGGATCCTCATGCATTGGGCATTGCAGAGTATCTTCCATATTCAAAATGTCTTTAAGGTTGGTCCATTTGAATGTGTACAAGTCTCCATCAGCTGTGCGTGAGTAGCGTTCAAGACCTTTCTTGAGCAGACGAACGATGGTTGATTTTGCGCTACCTACAGGACCGTGCAAAAGTATAACGCGTTTTTCGGGGCCGTACTGGTAGGCAGCTGCTTTGAGTATGTTCACCATTTTCATTAGATGAACATCAAGCCCAAAGATTGCATCTTTGCCGCGATCAATAGGATCATCAAAAAAGTTCCAATGGGTGATTTTCTTTTTATATTCGGAGTAGGTCGTATATCCGTAGGAAGCGATCATATCGTAGAGTCGTTGGAAAGATGTGCGGGCGATTTGGGGGCGCTCTAGTACCAAATCCAAATAGGCCTTGAAGGAATTCTCCCAGTTCAACTCATTGTACACTTTGTGAAAGTCGCTTTTGCTGACGAGAGAAAAGATCTTATCTGAGTTCATGCTGGGCTCCCATTACCCCTATCGAGTCTTCTCTAGCAAGGGGTATCTAACCAGTAGAAATTCGGTTAATTTGAGGTTGGACCTTATTAAAAGCATAGGTCCAACTCTAATTGCTGTCAAAAAATTAGGTTATCGAGAGTCCATATTCCCTTTCTGCTATAGGTATAAAATGCGATTTATTTCAGAAATAAAGAGTAAATCCGAGGTGTTGGCTGGGGTTACCGTTGCAGTCTCCGCAATGTTCTTGGTCGCAGGTTATGAGTTTGTCCGCAGTGCTTCTTTTTCCCTGTTCAAGGCAACTTATGGTGTAGAGAATTTGCCTACCATTATAGCAATATCGCCTTTGGGGATTCTGAGCATACTTTGGTTATATGGGAGAACTCTCGATACATTTGGTCCGCGACGAACACTTGCGATTACGACTCTGGGATCAGCGTTTTCAATTCTTGCATGTTATGTCTTGATTAAATGCGATGTGCGATTTGCAACAGCTGTGCTCTTTATTATTAAAGAGGCCTATGCTGTTTTGTTGGTCGAACAGTTCTGGTCCTTCATCAACAGTGTTTTGAAAGAATCCGAAGCTCGTCGTTACAACGGACTTATGCTAACCATCTCAACGCTGGGAGGTATTGCAGGTGGAGTTCTTGTTCACCAGTTTGCCCAGCGTTTAGGTACGCCCCAACTTGTACTTGTAGGTGGATTGCTCTGCTTTCCTTGTTGGTATATTGCTCAGCGTGGGTATGCGATTAGTGCGTATTCCGAGGCAGACCATAAATCAAAGAAAAAAGAAGCAAAAGGATTTGGGTTTTGTCTTTTTCTAAAAAATCCGGTCCTCTTTATAATCTTAGGAATGATACTTCTTGGACAATTTTATTCCTACTTTATAGGGCTGAGCTTTCAAGAAGCAATTCAGATGCGCTATCCTAATGTTGATGAGCAGACTGCTTTTTCTGGGCTGTTTTTTGCGATTACAAATTCGAGTTCGCTGTTTGCGCAATTCGTTATGACTCCCCTTCTTCTGGCACGAGTATCAACAGCAAGCATTCAAATTAGTGTCCCACTTATAAATATGTTGTGTATGCTTGGTATTTGGATTTTTCCTGGTTTGGAAAGTGTGAGTGTTGCTTTTCTTGTATTCAAAAGTATGGAGTACTCCATCTTCAGAGCATCCAAAGAAATTCTCTATATGCCGCTTTCCTTTGATGTGCGCTTTCGAGCAAAGGAGTTGATCGATGTGCTTGGTCATCGCTCGGGACAGGGGATAGCATCTGTGTTGTTTTCAGGGTTATCCCAAATGGGGATGATTGTGCATAGTTCCATCCCTTATCTTTCTTTGGGTATACTCAGTGTCTGGTTTTGTGCAGCTTTGCCGCTATGGAAGCGTAACAGCTTCTAAACGTCCGGTCTCATCTATTTTTTCATCGGGATAATACCAAGCGCAGCGCAAACCTTTGAGTCCATTCAGCCTCTTTTCATTTTGCAGTATGGTCCATAATTTTTTGCACTCATCTTTTGGGGAAACAGTAACGCCTTGGGGGATGACAGCCTTCATCGAGAGGCCAACACCCTTTGATGTTAAGGTTGAGGAAAGATGTTGGGCATTATGTCCATTGAGAAGTTTGCGTAATTCATATTCCCACGTAATTTTTTTCTTGTTGAGCAAAACTAATAAAGCTTGTTCTTCATCGAAGCGAAAATATGGGGTGGCTTTTACAAGTTTGCTTGCTAAATCAAGTTTGAGATAGGAGATTAATTTAGCATTTTTTTCATCTTGAATACTTTCCTGAGCCCAGTCTTGAGAGTTCTTTGCATCATGCGTCCACTGAGTATAGTAGAATGATCCGATTTTCCATTTTTGATCTTGGTCCATGACGATTTGAATGAAGATACGTCCAAGTTCTTCTTTGCCTAGGAGCTGTATCCATACGGCAAACTGTAATCCATGTCCAACAAGAGGGTGTATGTGAACGTCATCACTATCACATGCTATGAGAGGAGACCCTTGCTGTGGGTCTCGGAGAGCAAATACGCGGTATGTTGATACTTCGAGAGGGCCTTTGAGCTTGTCATAGATTTGATGAAATACGAGTTTAAATTTAGCTTCTGTGAATTTCAATCGAGCATGAAATAGAGGGACCCATTCTTCAGGGCGTTTATTTTGAATTCCGCTTTTGAAGCGAGCAAGCAATGTATTGAATTCTTCTCCAAGCTGCGGATATCCAGCAGCAAGGGATTGAGGGGCTAGGGTTTTGCAGATTGGGGCTTGTGATGAACCAAAAAGGGAAGACTCCAAAGAGGGGTCTGGGATTTTATCCCTTGGCATGCTGTAGGATAGGGTGGAAAAAATGACCAAACTAAAAAGTGTGTTTATTGCTTTGGTTTTGCCACACAAGATCCACAACCCTCTTTCTTTTTGTCGTGACTTTTGAGTTCCCATTGACCAAACTCGCTATTGATAGTTTCGAGAGCGTCTTCAAGAAACTCATATTCGACTGAAAAGAGTTCTTTAAGAAGTTTTGCTTCCAAACAATAGGCATTGTAATAAAACCTATCATCTTCGGGGCTAAAGACTAAACTTACGCCAGCCTGACGATCGCCAAAATTTAAAAAAGAATGATCGTAGTTTTCGGGTGTCAGTCCAGAAGAGACTGTGTTTTCAGCAGATGATGTTGACATAAAATAATCTCAAATCTGAATATGTGAAAATTTTAGATGATCACGTTGCTTAAGGCCATTCCAAAATGCAGAACTTGCTAAGACTCGAGAGCCTTCAGGCTTGAGGGAACTGACTTTAATGAATCGATCAGCACAAGCAATGTGCAGTGCTTGATCTGCTTTTTGGAAGATCAAAGTTCCTGGCTCAAATTTTGTGGAATCATTTTCAGTTGGTTCCATCGCGGTGATGAGTATGCGTTTTCCGTTCAAATATGTAAAAGAGGCTGGCCACGGAGTGAAAGCACGAGATCGATTGTATATGCTTGCTGCCTGCTGATGCCAGTCGATGGCTCCATCCTCTTTTTGAATTTTGCGACAAAAGCTGACCTGACTCGCATCCTGAGCTTGACCGCAAAAATTAGCATCCTTCAACTGATCTAAGGCTCTGAGCAAAAGCGGACCTGAGAGCGTGAAGAGACGTGTTGAAAGCTCTTCTGCGTTCTCCTGTGCTCCAATCTTATGTTGCTCTTGTAAAATGATGTTACCAGCATCCAGTTCTTTGATAGTGAAGAGAATGGAGATTCCAGTTGTTGTTAGCCCATCAAGCAAAGCGGTTTGGATCGGAGTTGCTCCGCGGTAATGTGGAAGCAATGAGGGGTGTATGTTGATGGTTGCGCGTTTGGGAATGGCTAAAAACGCAGTATTCAAAATCTGTCCATACGCACACGTGATGATGACATCTGGCTCAAGCATGCGCAACTGCTCTTGGAAGCTAGCATCGCTGGCTTTTTCAGGTTGGAGGCAAGGGATGCCTGCCTCTTTTGCAAAGCGTGCCAGTGGAGGGTCCTGTAGTTGCTGTTGGCCGCGACCGACGATACGGGGGGCCTGACTTACGACAGCCACGATTTGATGGCCGCGAGCGTGTGCATTTTTGATAAGGTGTTCGAGGGGATAGATCGAAAGTTGCGGGGATCCCATGTAAATCAAACGCATGACGGTCTCACATTGTTCGTTGTACGAAAACCAAGACAATAGCAAAAAATACCAGAAAGGGCAGCTATGGCCGACGCATTCATTCTTAGCATAGACCAGGGGACGACGGGTACGACGGTTTTGGTTGTGAACGCATCGAATAAAGCGGACCTTCGCATTGTTGGTCGTTCGACTATAAGCTTTCCCCAGCATTTTCCTCGTGAAGATTGGGTGGAGCATGATCTTGAAGAAATCTGGCAATCTGTTATTCAGGCTTGCAAGGAGGCTTGTAAGCAAGCTGAGAATGAATATCGCTCCTTCACGCGCAAGTCGATCATTGCAATCGGGATCACTAACCAAAGAGAGACGCTCTGCGTCTATGATCGCAAAACTCTAAAACCTTTGACGCGAGCAATTGTTTGGCAATGCAAGCGAAGCTCTGCAATTTGCAAACAAATGAAAGACGAGGGTTTAGAGCAGGGTATTCGAAACAAGACGGGCCTTTTTCTAGATCCTTACTTTAGTGGCACAAAGATAAAGTGGTTGCTTGAAAGCAACTCAAGTTTGGCGCGCAAAATTCATGAAGGTTCTGCCGTATTTGGGACTATCGATACTTTTCTCATGAGTCGTTTAGGACAAGGACGTGATCACGTCACGGAAGCAAGCAATGCCTCTCGAACCTTGCTCTACAACATCCATAAAGGAGAGTGGGATTCTGAACTCTTGCAATGGATGGGGCTGAAGTCCTCCAGCTGCCTGGCAGAGGTGCGGGACAGTGCAAGTGTGTTTACCAAGACGCAGGGTTTGAAATTTCTACCAGACGGCATTCCAGTCACAGGTGTGCTTGGTGACCAGCAAGCAGCACTTGCAGGACAAAGATGCTTCCAAATCGGAGAGGCCAAATGCACCTACGGTACCGGAGCCTTTCTTTTGCTAAATATCGGTGAGCATGCTGTTCTTTCACAAAACGACCTATTGACAACCGTTGCTTGGCAACTCAAAGGAAAAAGAACCTATGCTCTAGAAGGTTCTGCATTCATTGCAGGAGCTGCGCTACAATTTCTTCGAGACCAACTTGGAATCCTAAATAATGCTTATGATAGCGAGCAACTTTCGCGAAATGTATCTGCAGCTCCATCGATCTATTTTGTGCCAGCATTGTCCGGACTTGGTGCTCCGTGGTGGAATCCAAATGCTCGAGGTGCATTTCTTGGGTTGACGCGAGCAACAACAAAAGCACAGCTTGTTCGTGCAGCTTTAGAAGGAATTGCGTTCGAAGTTTGCGATCTCATAGAATGTATGCAACGGGATCACAGTAAAAATTTTCGCGTACTTCGTGTCGATGGTGGCGCTGCTGCAAATTCGATGTTGCTAACTATTCAAGCTCAGTTTGCTCAATTGACTGTAGAACGTCCGCATAATCTCGAGACAACGTCGATGGGCGCAGCTTTGATTGCAGCTTTAGGTGCTGGTATCTTCGGATCTTTGGAAGAAATGCAATCGAATGCAAGTATCCAAGCAAGCTTCGCACCCGCTTCGGATGCGCAGTCGCAAGCTCTTGTTCAGCAACAACGAGCAGGTTGGGAACGTGCGGTCAAAGCTATTCAAGTTTTTGCGGGTTTGTGAGAATATAAAGTCGCCATTCTAGTGATTCTGATCACGGATCTATTACATGTCATGCTAGGAAATCTCCAGCAAAGTCTCTTGAATAACACTTTGGTATTGC
>CAZWOL010000007.1:0-63939 GCA_964635325.1 uncultured Pseudobdellovibrionaceae bacterium | reverse complement strand
TACTGCTTTAGCGGTAGCCTATGAACGCTTTAGCGTGAATAGGTCGGTAGTTCACCGGATTGTTTTCTCAACAAAATATATTGATTTCAAGATGTTATTTAGAGTGGTCTATTTGTTGATCAGGAGTATTCTAGTCTGGAGTTTGGAGAGCGGAAGCTTTCTTACAAAAATGTTGAAAGCAAAGAATGTTAGCATCACAAATCCAAAATACTTCAACAAGTCGATGCCAATGCCATGGAAATATGTGTAGCTTCCTAGCGATAGGATCAATGGAAAAACAAACCAAAAATTAAAGAAAGACTGTCGTAGAGACTTTGAACGGTGATGGATCAAGTTTTTTGTTGGAAATCGCATTGAAAATTTATGAATCTTTGCTTGCATACTTTCCCAATTATCCAAAGAAATATGATTCGCATAAATTGCTATAACGCTTGCAAGCAGTGCTTTTATTATAAGACATGCGATGATGATGGCGTAGAGGTCTAGCCATGGTAGATATTGCTTTCCAATTGTGGTTAGCAGTGTGATGCTATCCAACAAGGGTCGTCCAAAAATAAAAGTATAAAACAAAAGTGGCTGTATAAAACCCCATTGACTCGACAATATGGCTCCAAAAATTTGGCCAATGAGTGAGCGTCCCAATATCAGAGTTCCTAGATTGTAGAACATTCCTTGCATTGTAATTGCAAGGAATGGAGTTATGGGCTTACTCGAAGGAGTTGCAAGTTTGAACATTGCAGCAACAAGAGAAGTCTGACTTGCAAAGAATCTTGGAGCCGTTTGATCCTGTCGTGTGAAGAAGCTCAGACAGAGCACTTGATGCAGAGAGAGTATATAGCCTACAAAAGGAATACGAAGAGCATGTAAGGTGCCTCCTACGCCAATTTCGACAAGGCCTATATAGGTTCCTACTTTTTCAATTGAGCTTTGGTTCATAAGAGAGAAGTTTAGCAGAGGCTCAGAGGAACGCGAGCTAATTGTGAGCTCTAGATCTCATTCAATAGTATCTACTTATTGACTTCTGCAAATGCGCCCCAATCGCATTCATGCAAAATATGCGTAGCTCTTTCTATTTCTGTCTCGGTATTAAACCAACTTGTACACAAACGTAGACAGTGCGATTGGTCTTCAAATTCCGGAAAATTGACATCAAGTCCATGCTTTCGAAAGTAGTCGATAGCACTTGGTTTATGAATAGGATTTGGTAGGTCAAATGAAACCATACAGGAGCGTAGAGAAGGGTGGTCATAACTACGTAATGTAAATCCGTGACTTTGCATTCTTTGGACACACAGATGACGCAATTCGAAGGATCTCTCTCGGCGCCTATGTAAAGTTAGCTCCGAAAAAAAATCGATGCATTCCCCTAGAGTCATCCATGGGATAGGATCACGAGTTCCCTGATACTCAAAAGCTAGGGTAAAAGGATTCTCATTCAATGTTTCAATAGTTTTTTCAATGGGAAATGCTGCTGTCCAACATAAAGGCGTCAGTAGTGATAAAAATTGAGGTTTTGCATAAAGAAAGGCAGATCCAATATGACCCATCATCCATTTGTGGCAATTGGCTGCATAGAAAGTTGGGTTTATATTTTTGAACTTGAGATCCTCAAAACCTGCACTATGTGCACCATCGATGATTGTGATAATGCCTTCCTGATTGGCCCAGTCGCAGATCTCTTGTATTGGTAAGACAAGGCCGGTTTGGCAGCTCGTGTGGCTAAGATACAGTGCTTGAGTGTTCTGTGTTCGAGCCTTTTGTAGAGCATTAAGAATGTCTTGAGGGTCGAGATTCTTATCTGCAAATTTTACACGTTCAAATCGGCACCCACGTTGCTTCTCAATGTGTTTTAATAGTGTCCAATACTGAGGATATTCTTGCTCCGTTGTAAGTATGCTTGCTCCTTGCTTGAATGGAAAGCTTTGCAATATCGTGTTCAGTGCATGAGAAATATTGGTGAAGAATATTAGCTCCTGTTGGTCACAGTTGAAAAACGTAGCAAGCTTTGCCCTCGAATATTCGATTTGTATAGGTGCAACGCGGTTAAGGAAGTGAAAGGGATCACTCGCAAGTTGTAAGCTCCATGTTTGTGCCTTCTTCAAGATAGGATGAGGCAACGGTGAGATACTGCCTGCATTCAATGGAATCATGTGGGTTGGTAAACAGATTTGGGATCGATAGGCTTGCCATTCGCTTTCATTGCTTTTTTTCATGCGAAGTCCTTTCCTTTGCTGCTTTTATTTTGTATAAGAGCCCTATTTCAATGACTTATGAGTATTGATTAATGTATTTCTTAAGTCGACCGATTACACCGTTGTAGAGATCTTGGATATAGATCAATGGAGTGGGCCAAATGCCAATGTTTAAGCTTGTATTAATTTCCATATTGTTTTTGAGTTCAGGTTTACTTGCTAAACCTGTCTCATCTTTAGCTCCCGTTTCATCTTTAACTCCCGTCTCATCTTTAACAGAAGCTCAAGAGCTCCAGCGGATGGCAATTGAACTCTATCCTTATGCTAAGATGTCAGATTTATCTTATTCTGCAAAATCTGCTCAGAATCCTGATCAACGCATGGATGGCTATTCTCGCCTATCAAAGGCAGAGATTCCTTCAAGTTGGCAGAAATACTATGTTGAACGAACTGCAGCTATCGACATCCCAAAAATTGGTTTCAACGCATTAATTTTTCTCAAAAATTCTTCAAAGGACCTGGTTGTTGCCTTCAAGGGAACTGAGTTGCGTGCTTTTCTGAGTCCAGATAGATATATTCTCTCAAATTTAGGTGTATTTTCTCGAAATTTGTACACTCTTTTGCAATTTAAGTTACTGGATGGGAATCCTGAGCATTTTAGTCGAGCTCTAAAATTGGTTGAAGATCTGCAAATGATGTCACCTAATGCAAAGATCATACTCACTGGGTCTTCACTGGGTGGTGCCATTGCACAATATGTTGCTTTGAAGACTGGACGTCATGCCTATATTTTTAATAGTCTGCAAATTTCACCCAAACAAGAACAGGAGATCGATGCTTCTCACCTAGCGAGAGCCTCCGAACTTGTAACAGCAGTTTCTCTTCAAGGTGACTGGGTCTCAGGAAAATGGTCCGCATTCACCAGAAGCTACTTGGGACGTGAGGTTGAAATTCCATACCATACCGATAATCTTGTATCTTACTATACATCTATTCATCATACGACGGCACCCATACTCAAAAGTTTGGAAGCCATTATTCATTCTAAGCGTGATTTATAGTACAGCAGTAGCTTCTCTGAGCAGCGATGCCACACGGAAGCAAGGTGTATTGGGGAATGTACATGCACCTGCGTTCTTCTGCACAAACTATGTGCCTCTTCAAGTCACAGCTCGTCGTGCTCGCTGGAATGTGCGGCTTCGTATAGGCAATTTTTCAATGCTAAATTGTTTTCGTAGGCTGCAACGTAAACCTTGCAGCTATTCGGAATCTGCCCACGAATACTGGACACATGAAGCAGACGGAAGAAGTCGCTGCTGTGGGTGTCTTCAAGATTACTTTGGGTAACACTTGCGAACGATAGATCGGGGGAGTGGGGGATGAATAGGCATGCTAAATTTTCACCTTTTGGAGACGAATTCGCTGCTATTGCGTCCGCAAAATCCTCGCTAAAATATTTGTCTTCCCTAGCAATAGATTCACTTGAGTTGGCATGCGCAGGTGCGGACGCGACTGGATGTAACTTATGAAAGCATTGGGTCATCGTTTTGATTTTTTCTTTGTCATTGGTCGTAAGCATTTTTGGATGCTGCTGCCAGAAAAACTCGATCTTATGAGCTATCTCATGCCGGAGAATCGTGGAGAAACTCGACTTGAGCATAGGTCCGTGCCATCCTGTGAGTATGGTGGGACCGTATTTGGTGGAAAATTCGACAGGGTGGCGTGACATTTGGAATTCAGGATCATCGAGTAGATCGGCAAAGCTTTCAAGTATCTCGGCATTGCTAGCTAAATGTTCTAGTAAGACAAAATAGGAAAACCTGTTGTCCTTCCATTGTTTGAGAAACTCGATTTTTTGCTTAAGACGTGTACTGCCTTCTTCTTTTTGTTTTTCAAACCTTCCCTGTCCCATGATAGTGCGAAACTCAAGCCCTTCTATCAGAGGCGTTAACGATGTGGAAAACTTTGCACTGAAGAGTTTTTTAACTTCATTTATGACATCGTTGCGAGCGTGTTGCGTCACCTTCAAAAAATTATTAAGCTCAGAAGCATTTGGACGCGAGTGATAGTAGAGACTCAACTTGTCGTGATAGGCCTTTCTAAGCTGGTGCTTCAAACCTTCCTTAGTTCTATCGCTAAGCAGGGTATAATCCTCAATGCTTTTCTTTGTCTCGGGAGAAAGCTTTTTTTCAAAGAACGAAGCAGCATCAAACTCCTGCGCAGCATTTAAGAAGTCTTGACTTTCAGTGAAAATTGCAACGAACACCTTCCGCAAGAGCAGAAACCGGATGAAGAGCGAAAGATCTTCGGGATTGTACTGAGGCTCTTGCAAAACGCGATAGAACGCAGGATGAGTCGCAGCATCAATTATATTGCGAACATTGCTTTCCAAGTTGGCTAACTTGCTATTAACATCTTTTGCTAATTGACGCATGGCAAGTATCCCAGCATCGCGTCCTGCATAGTGGAAAGACCAGTCTGTGAAGGCATAAGCATCGTTTTGAAGAGTGATAGAGAAGAGGAGCAACTCTTGTGCTATAGGAAAGCTAAAAAGTAAAGAGAGGGCTTGCGCAACTTGAGGGAACTCGGAAAATCGTTTGGCATATTTTGCTTCATCATAGACAAACAAGCCGTCTTCTGAGTGCGAGTCTTCAGGGATCGCTCCTACGACAACACAAAACAAAAGATAGGCGAGTTCCTGCTGTGTAAGGTTAGTTTGGGCAATGGTCTTGTTCTGGGAAAAAAGCCCTGAAGTTGACTCTAGTAAGGAGAAAACTTCTTCGACGTCAGCATCTGCTAGAGCTTGGATGTGAGATGGTAAAGGCATGTTTTCCCATTTGGTCAACAAGTCTTCATCAGACCGGTTTGGGCCGCAGCTATCTAGAATGCATTGCTGAAACAATTCGGTCTGATAGGCTTGATGTGTCACATCCCTTTCAGGTGCGAGAATGTCAGATGCCTCTACTGATGGATGTAGGGAGGCTATTGTGAAGAAAAGTGTATAGAAACCTTTTTTGAGCATGCTTTCATCCGTTTTCATGTGTTGGAAATTAACTAGTGCGTCTATGGAAAACATAGGTGGCGCAGTCTCACAAAAAAGGAAGACCACCTGAAGTTAACTGAGAAAAAATTAGTTCCTAAAAATCACACAATATTCAGCAGGATTTTAATAGTAGATATTGTGACATCTTGCGTAAATCCTATTGATTTCCTTCGTTCTCGCATAAATGTGGCAAGATCACTTGCCTTGGATTTGATCTATGCCTCTTTATGTCTTTTTTTCATAGTCAAACCTCATAGGGTATATAGTTAATTTTTAAATATAGCACCTTTAAAAGGTGTTATATTTGATCAAAACCTTGCTGTCCAGGCTGAAGCGACATAGTCAGTTGTAAAAAATGAGACAAATCGCATGTCGATTAACAGCATAACATTCTGTAACTTCTAGAGATCCTTTCTGGTCTATTGTTTGCAAGGAAACACATGAGAACCAGGAGGCTCAATGAGCCAAGAAGCCAAACCCAAGAAAAAAGTCTGCAGAAGCTCGGAAATGGTCTAGTTTGGAAGAAGTTTGCTTGTACGACTACGGACTCCGATCACAGCTTGAGAGTTTATCCAAACTTGCTTCGAAGGTATAAAGCCACCAGACTTAATGAGGCATGGGTTTCCGATCTCACCTACATCCGAATATGAACAAATTTTGTCTATCTTGCGGTCATCATGGATCTGTTCTCCAGAAAAATTGTTAGATGGGATATTTCAGAGAGTCTTGACCGTCAGGTCTGCTTGGAAGCTCTGAGAATGGCAATGGAACAACGACAACCAGAGCATGGATGTATTGACTGAGGTGTCCAGTATGCAAGTTGTGATTATGTTGACCTTTTGAGGAGCCAAGGGCTTGAGATCAGTATGTCAGCCAAAGGTCGATGCTACGATAATGTTTATGCGGAGAGCTTCTTCAAAACACTCAAATGCGAGGAGCTTCATCTGTGAGATTACCAGACGCTTGATGATGTCATTAGTCGGGTTCCAAAGTTCATCGAAGATGTGTATAACAAATGTTGTCTACACTCGTCTCTGGGGGTATCTACCTCCAGATGATTTTGAGGAGCAATGGGTAGGAAGTTTGAAAGAAGAACCGTTCAATCAATCTATACAATAATTTCTAGCAATTCTGTCCAGCACAGGGGGCGCACTTCAGACTCATTGCCAAGTAGTTTGCTTAATTCAATTAAAAGAATAATTTATGCGTATAATTTTTTTCATCAGCTTGATTCTTTTTGCGTGCTCACCAAAACTAGAATCAGTTTGGCATTCTAACGGTCAACAAAACTTCTCTAACGATACCTTGCCCCAAATGAGTGTGACCTTTTCGGGATGGGTTGTGCTGAAAGCGCTGCCAATTCAAGGTAAAAGGTTGACGGGTTTGTTGGAATATTTACAAGAGCAAACGATCATCACAAGGCCAATTCGAAAAGTTATTTGGTTAGATGAAAATTTGAAGATTTATGCAGAGTATGCTCCTGAAGATGGCTGGTCTCTAATTGATTATACAGTTCACGATGATGGAAATCTTTCAATAGTTACAGCTAAACAAGACCATGCTATCCGCTACAAACTTTTAAGCCTGCAAGAGGCAAAGGTAGTTGAGGCGTTTGAACTGCCAAGAAATGAGCAATTTGTTGCAGCAATTCAAACAGTCGATGCAGCAAAAATTATTGCGCTTGGTGATGACGTGGTTGTGGCAGCTCGATGGAATGACTCTTCCGTATTTACTTATAGGGTGTCACTAAGTCGAAATGGGTCAAAGGTTATCTGGGCTCATCAGGAGGTATTTCCATCAGCTTATCAAATCCGCTCGATGTTCTATACTTTTGATGTGATCTGTGAATTTTTGAATTTCAAGCAAAGAGATTCTCGATTTCATGTCTATCTCGCAAGTGATGTAGAAGAATCTATATACACTGCAGCTTCATTTTATGAAGAGTTGACGCTCTCTAAGCGAACGTCTCAAGGTGATTTTTCCTTTTATAAGGTCTTTTCCGACGATGATATGCATGATAAAAATCGCAGAGATCTTCATGGTATTAAGATTTTAGACAAGAGTATTGTAGTTTTTGGGCGAAGCAAAATTGAGGAAGTGCCAGCAGGATGGGATGGGTGGCTAGCTCGTTTTGACAAGGACTCCGGAGACCTTGTAGAAAACAAGGCCATCAATGTGAAAGGTGGGGATATTTTCCTGGATCTGGATGTGGCCAAAGATGGGAAATACATAGTTGTGGGCTCAACCAATTATACCCAAAATCCCAATGGAGCAAGCGTGAGTGATAGTCGAGACGCTTTAGGTGTCATTCTGAACTCCGAATACAAAGTTTCACAAACGTTTAGATTTCCAAAAGAGAGTCGAGGTAGCGAAGCATTGTTTGTGCGTCACCTTGATGAAAGTCATCTTTTGATATCAGGAATGTCCAATGCGCCAGGCTCTCATACCTCAGATTTTTCTGCGAATGGTTTTTTAGGTATTTACAGGTTGGATTGATAGTTATTTTTCACATAGAATGAACGGCATCTGAGGTCTCAAATAAACTGTGAACTATCTCAGAAACAAAATTTTGTGCATTCCCCAAGCGATATTATTGATCCCTGCGTAGTTAATCTCGTCTTACAAATTGACTAGCAGGCGAACCTTCGGCAGAGCCTGGATCATTAGTAACCACACTGTTTGAGGCCATAGGTCACTAGACAAATGTAGGCAACGAACTTGGCCCAGAACCAAAGTTGCTCACGGGAGGACTTTTGCTTCTTAGAAGCAGGGGGGCTCTGAATCTGATAGCGTATTTTCCAGTTCAGTGGTTCATTTTTGGATGCGCCTTGACGTTTAGATCTTTCAAACGCAATCACTTTGCCATTATTTTTTTTCTCATCATCATTGGTCATGAGGCTTCTCTAGAAGTAGGATGGTTGGTTGCCAGCTTTCCACTTGATGTTGCATCCGATCGAGGGCTTTTGCACATCTGAGACTGCTTTCTGTTCTAATACTGCAGTTAGAGCTTTGCGTAGATCGGCACCATCATTCACCTTGTCATTGCCAGGTCGACTCTCATCCATCTGACCTCTGTAGACGAGTGAGCGTTTGGCATCGAACACAAAAAAATCAGGCGTGCATGCTGCCTGATAAGATTTTGCAACCTCTTGTGTCGCGTCGAAAAGATAGGGGAAGCTAAAATGATTCTCTTGGGCAAATTCTTTCATCTTTGCGGGGCTGTCTTCGGGATAGTGCTCTATGTCATTGGAGTTGATTGCGATGACAGCAACGCCTTTTGCCTGAAACTCTTTTGCGAGTTTAACTAGACTTTCACGAATATGGATAACATAGGGACAGTGATTGCAGATGAACATCACGAGATAGGCTTTGGCACCAATAAAATGATTGAGCCCAGTTGCTTTGCCATCAAGGTCAGGAAGGGCAAAATCAAAGGCCTGTGTTCCAAGTGGAAGCATCGTGGATGGAGTCTTTGCCATGAGAATATCCTTCTGTCGATAAGATAGATTTTGTGGTTTTTTTGATAAACGAAAGGCGCGTCCCAGAGGAACGCGCCTTTAGAATAGAATGGTTGATCCCAAATGGAGGATCAATACCAGCTATGGACTAGAAGCGTTTTCTTCCGCCGCCCATTCCACCACCGGATCCCATTCCACCACCGTTACCACCGCCGTATGGAGGACGTCGACCGCCTCCACCGCCGCCGTCGCGACGTGGCTCACGCTCACGTGCTTCGTTAACTGCGATGCGACGACCATCAAGGTTTGCACCGTTCAATGCGTCCATAGCAGCTTGTGCTTCGGATTGATTTTTCATTTCTACGAAACCAAACCCTTTGCTATCCCCGCTGGCTCTGTCACGAATTACAACAGCGCTAGTTACTTCGCCGTACTGAGCGAAAGCTTCTGAAAGTTTTTGTTCATCAGTGCTGTAGGACAGGCCGCCTACAAACAGTTTCGAGCTTCCCATTTCTTTTTAAACTCCTAAAATTACAAAACACGCGCTTTAAGTTAAGGCTCCAGCAAAGGGCTAACAAAAGCTCATAAGTTCCTGGAATGTTATCAACTCCCTAGCCACTCAGCAACCGATTTCCAATCCTGACACTCAAGACCGGTCCAAATCCTAAAAATTTTTGCAACCCAAAAAATTTTTCAATAATTTCAGATAGGTATAGATCGCCAAAAAATCTACTTAGACCTACAGACTCCAAAAGCAACAGACCGCGTGATCAAAAATCCTACAGACCTAGCTCACACGCTGTGCTGGCAGTCCCTCCCAATGGGTGCCAATAGGGAGAGTTTCCCCCTTCATTAGCATGGAGAGATCCCCCAATTGAGAGTCATTTTCCATCACAGCATCGTATAGAACAATCGCGACAGCTCCGACTGAGCAGCGATCTCCCAACGTGACTTTGGAAACTTTCATGATGCGTTCTTCAAACAAATGAGTTTGCAAACCACAGTTGTCATTGAGCGCAACATCATCACCCATTTCCACAACATCGAACTCGGTGATATCGGTCGTCTCCATGTAGGCACGTTTTCCGATCTTCACCCCCAGCACGCGTAGAAAAATAGGCAAGAACCCAGTTCCACGCAGATGGCTTAAGAAAGCTGGTACCGGAAAATTTTCATAGAGCGTAGTCACCAACTCGCTACGCCAAACAAAGTGACTCCATAGAGGGCGTACAGTTGGAACATAGCTTTGCATTAGTATTTTCTTGATCAAGGCAGTCAACAGCACAGATGCGATCCCATAACCTACAAACAAAAATGGTAGAGCTGCAATCAGGTGCATAAGCGAATACTGAGTATGTAACGTGTAGATAGTGAAGATCGTCAAAAAGCTGAGCAGTATAGTTAATGTCGCTGGTAATATAATACGGAAGAACTCAATAAAGAGACGTACTGCGTAGAGCTTTTTGGGTGGATTGAACGTGGTTGACTCATCAAAGTTACTAAAGATCTGTCGTTGCGGTAAATAGATCGCAGGTGATCCAAACCACGATGTTCCTGATTGCATACGTTGCTGTGGAGATGAAGGAGGTACAGACAAGCAACCCACTAGCATATTGTCTGTGAGTTCGCTTCCTCCTGGTACTAGTGCACTGTTTCCTAAAAAGGTACGTCGACCAATCGTTGTTGGACGAAGTTCGACATGACCATTCCAGGTGCGAGCAACCCCGAGAGTGACTCCAGATGCGACAAAACATTCATCAGAGATGTCGAGTAGGTCCCAGACAATGCCACGTGCTGTTGATACTTCTGTCCGCTTTCCGAGTCTAACACCCAGCATGCGAAACCATGGAGCTAAATAGAGTGTCTCGTAGATAGGGCGTACATAACTTAGACTCAGATCCATCAAACGACTTGCAAGCCAAAAGCGAAAGTAAGCAAGGCTTGTGAAAGGAATGTCTGAACGTTTGAGTTTACCAATCAGTGTCCATTTCATCGCAACGATCAGTAGACAACTCAATACAATGTAAGATAGTGCGAGTACCGGCGCTGCAGCGAGTAGGCTTAAACTAAAGTTTTCGTGACGAGTGAGTAACCAAAAGAGGCCAGGCAAAATTGGTAGCAATGCCAAAAGAGGAAGCGTAGCTGCTGTTAGTGCCTGGAGTACTCCCATCCACAATGGAATCTTGTTAGCGTCCACTGCCGATACTTGGTCGACGCGTGTGTTCAGACGTGCTGGTGAACCAGACCACTGTTCCTTAGAAGGAATGCGACGATGAGGGGATAGTAACGACAAGTCTTCCAGTTGCGATCCGTCCTCCATTGTCGAACCCATTGCAAGGACTGCATTGTTGCCTACAAAGCAGGAGCGTCCCACACGGATAGAACGAATTTTAAGCATGCCTCCTTCAACCGAACTGCAGCAAAAACTTGCACCTTGCGAAATAACACTACCGTCTCCGATCGAAACAAGGTCCCACGTGTCGCAGCTGCTGGTATTGAGATACACATGTTTGCCGACATGTGCGCCCATCAAGCGATAGTACATGGCAAGTAAGGGAGTGCCAGTTAAAAAGCTTGAGGGCACCAAACTATGAAAGCGTTTCACAAGCCACCAACGCACATAGTAGGATCCCCATAGAGGGTAGTCACCTTCTTTGTATTTTCCTATCAGGGTCCATTTTGCAAGTATGGAAAGTACAAAAGTCAGAGGCAAAAGCAATACGACAACTGCAAATGACATCACTAAAGATTGAAGAATGGTATAACCACGTTCACTGCTTGTTACATAAACCAAATAGGGAAGTACGCCCATCGTCGACAGGATCGTAAACAGAAGGCCTAGACTTCCACCCTGTGCCAACATGCATAACGCATAGCGCAGACGAGGAATCATCTTAAACTCATGCTGAACACTGTCTTTTGCTTCATACTCAGCTTCTTTGGCTTCCAGAAAAGATGCAAGGGATGCAACGCTGCGATTTTTGTAAACAGCTTGAATGGAAATCGATGCAAGTCCATGATCTTTGCGCAGCTTGGAAACCATCAAAGCAGCTCTTAGTGAGTGCCCACCTAAGTCGAGGAAAAAATCATCGTCGATGGAAACCGCAAGTGGAGCAAAAAGCTCAGTCCATACTGCATGAATTTTTTTCTCCATGCTCGTTGTTGGTGCCTTAACTGTTTTTTGTTTTTGCTCCGCAAGCGCACGTTCAGGAAAACGTAACTGCTTACGATCCACCTTGCCACTAGGAAGACGAGGTAGCTCCTCGACAAAGTCCATCAATGCTGGGACCATGTATAGTGGGAGCTTGGCTCTCAAGTTTTGCCACGCACGTGCCTCTTGAAATGTCGACTTGGACTGCAAGATCACAAATGCAACGAGTGCGTCAAAACCATGTTGGTCTTTGAGCAAAGCTACGATTGCAGTCTGTACCCCGGGCTCTTGCATCAGAACCGATTCGATTTCGGAAAGCTCAACGCGAAAACCACGGATTTTGATCTGAGTATCGAAGCGACCGAGGAATTCTATATCTTTATCCGCGTTATAACGAACGAGGTCACCGGTTCTGTAAATAAAGATAGGATTGTCATGCTCATCCTTAAAAGGAGCTGTGACAAACTTCTCTTGGGTTAGATCGGGACGATTCATATAACCAGCAGCTAGACCTGGACCTCCAATGCAGAGCTCTCCTTCTTTCCCATCTTCAACCAATTGCAAGGTCTCATCTACAATGTAGGTTGTGTATCCTGGGAGGGCCTTGCCAATAGTGACTGGTACATGTGCCTTGAGCTCTGCGTAAGTTGCGCTGACGGTTGTTTCGGTCGGACCATAGGTGTTAAGTAAGCGACGCCCATTGCATGCCCAACGGTCCACCAAATGAGCTGGACAAGCCTCTCCTCCGAGGTTTATGAGACGGACCTTCGGCATGTCCTCATTCTGCATTGCAAGCAAAGTTGGGACGCAATGCCATACAGTGATTCCAAGATTGTTGATGATGGAAGCAAGTTCGGGTCCACTTGTCATCCATTCATGGCTTGCGATAATGAGCTTGGCACCCGCATAGAATGCTGTCCAAATCTCTTCGAGAGACATATCGAACGATAGCGAAAATCCTTGCAGAACTTTGTCATCGGGACGTATGTCGAGCACAGAACCTTCGGAATGTACAAAATGCGCTATGCTGCGATGACGAATCATCACCCCCTTCGGTTGTCCTGTCGAACCTGAGGTGTAGATCACATATGCAAGATCATTAGGATCGTTTACAAGCTCTGTACTTGGTAGTACTTCGACCTTGTTCATCTCCTCACGTATTTGATCGAAGTAGAGACAGGCAACCGAAAAGTCAGGCTTCATCTGTGAGCTAGTTGTGACAATGAATTTAGCCTGACTATCTTTGTAAACGTATTTGACACGTTCGAGAGGGGAATGGGGATCCATAGGAACGTAGACAGCGCCTGCTTCAATGATGCCTAGCATCCCGATAAACATTTCAATGCCACGAGGCATATAGAGAACAACAAAGTCCCCACGGCCTACACCTCGGGCTCGTAGGTAAGTTGCAAAGCGTTTGGCTTGTGCATCTAAGTCTGCATAGGTCAGTATGCTTCCGTTGAATTCCAACGCTTCATTGTTGGCATACGCATAGGCTGACCATGAAAATAGATCCTGAAGGGTCTCATGCTGTCGTTCGAGCGGAAGAGATTTTAAAGTTAGTTTTGTCGATTGCAAATTCGCCTCCTCCAGCTCAGTCATCTTGGGGGATGACGATTGGAACAGTTCAATTTTTTTTCGAATCTCCTAAAGCGATTGTGGTGATTCCCACAAAACTTATCAAGATCGCTAAATTGGCGGAGTTTTTTTGAAGATATGGATTTCAGTGGTAGAAAAATCCGATTAGGGCACCATAGAAAATATTGGCAAAAGCAAAGTACATTGCGGTGAGAAATCCGACTTCACGATAGCGACTGAGAGGGTGAAAACGAGTGAAGAAGACTGCAATGACGATAGCACACAGCATACCGTGGTTGAATCCTAAGCCCATGCCTAAGATGACAAAAATGAGATGAAGGTCTGTGATCGAACTTGGTATCGGTACAAATTTAAAGGCCAATCCATAGAGAGGGCCAAAGAAGGCTCCGAAAAGAAAAATAAGAACAGCTCCAACCCAGTAAGCACCCTCTTCTTTCTGTCGTAAAAAAGAACCGAGTGCAGATACAACATTGAATGTAGCTAGGTTGAAACGCTGTAATGCAAGAAAGAACACTAGCATTCCACACGCACTCAGCAACCCGACTCCGATGTTCCACATAATTGAATTCATCAAAAGGACCTCCAGAGGCTTCGAGAGTGTGTGAAAAACACTTTCGCTAGATCTGACGAACATCGAAGCAAAGTGTCTTTATGAACACGCCCACAAAGGAAATTTTTGCCGACAGACCACTTCCATGCTTTTGATACAATGGAATCTAGTTGATCGGAGCATTTGAACGCTCGATAACTTGTAATGAGGGTATTTGAATTGAGAAGAGATTCGAAGAAGAAAAAATGGAGCGGGAAAAGGGATTCGAACCCTCGACCTTCGCGATGGCAACGCGACGCTCTAGCCAACTGAGCTACTCCCGCCTAAGCTGTTCAACTATTTACGGTTTATACTTCGAGGTGTCAATAGAAAATGTTTTGGGAATCTCTCACAAAGAAAAAAAATCTTTATCCAGAGAACCGCTACCATTTGGTAAGCAATCCGCTGGATCGAAATTCTGCGTTTTTACATCTGCAAAAACAGCTACTCGACTACTGCCAGAAGCTTAATAGAGCGACCCTGGGTTCGGTCCTCTTCTTCCTAGAGACCGGTCAGATCGAAAGCGGACGCCAATATTTCTTTCTTAAGCCGCGGGGTTTGCAAGGGTGGCTATGTGAAGAATCAACGTCCGGCTGGGTTATTTCTCGAGGAGAAAAGATTGTTGAGCAGGATCTTTTTCTGCGATCAGGCACACCATGGGACATTGCTACGCTTCATACCAAAGCAGAGCTTCGCCGCCCGAGGGTGCGTTCCATGCAAACTCGGGAGCAGATCATCAGCCTGCAGCTCTATGGGCAAATTTTCGCGGATGCTATCGATCATAGTCTTTAGAGGGAACGTGCTTAAACTTGCATTAGCTCTTGTTCTTAGCAGCCTGCTTTTTAGTCAGTCTGCTCTTGCTAGCCTGCTTCTAGCTGGGTCGCTAGGTAGTGGATCGTTTTCGTTTCGCCCACAGGACAGTGAGCCAACCCCAAACTATCTTGGCTTTACACCAGGTATGCAGTTTGGACTCTCAATACAGCAGCACTTCGATGTCGTGTTGTTTGCACAGCAGACTTTTGCAGGCTATGAGAAATTTGCAAATCCAAATAATGCGACTCTAGGCCTAGCAGGCCTTCGTCTTGGAGGACGGCTCAAAACGATAAGCTTTGGTGCTCAAGGGGGATGGGCTCAGTATCATTTGCTCAAAACTACAGATGCGTCTTCGGAATTTGATGGTCAATGGCAAGGCATCGGTGCTGGTCTATATTTAGGCGGACTACTTCCTCTATGGAAAAAACACACCTTAGAGGTCGCCTTCGCATATAATGTCTTAACTGTAAAATCCCATACGCAATCTCAGACAGGAACGCGCACGATAGATCAAATCATGATCACCTTGACGTATACGTTCAACGAGATCCTGGGCAAGCTTATGGGCAATAATTTGTTTCAAAGCTTAAATTAATAGTGAGGGTTCTATGACGCCTGAATTTAACTTGGTCAAATCGTTCCTAGGGCTCACTCTGATCGGTGCCGAATGGGTGCTGTGGCTGCTGGTGCTGCTCAGTGTCATTTCCATCTCTATTATTCTCGAGCGCTTATTGTTTTTTATGAAAGCTCGTCATAACTTCACCACTTTCAATCTCACGCTCAATGACTACTTAAAGCAAGGCGCCTTTGATCAGGCTGAGGGTCTTTGCTCCTCTCATCATTCGCTAGCAGCAAAAGTCGCATTGCAAGGCCTCAAAAACCGACGCAATGGTCCTGAGGCTATGGAAGGAAGCATGGAGGGTCTCATCGTTGGTGAGAAAAGCAAACTCGATCGTGGGTTGGTCGTTCTTGGAACCCTAGGAAACAATGCTCCATTCATTGGTCTATTTGGTACGGTTATTGGGATTATCAAAGCGTTTCATGATCTCTCAGTCAATCCACAGGGTGGGCCTTCGGTTATCATGACGGGGATTTCTGAGGCTCTTGTTGCAACTGCAGTCGGTCTACTTGTCGCTATCCCTGCAGTTGTCGCTTACAACGCTTTCAATCGTGTCGTAAAAAACCAAATGGCGAATGCTCAAGCTCTCG
The DNA here is from genome assembly GCA_964635325.1 of uncultured Pseudobdellovibrionaceae bacterium. GTDB lineage: Bacteria > Bdellovibrionota_B > Oligoflexia > Oligoflexales > Bog-1112 > BOG-1112. The sequence goes on along the minus strand of CAZWOL010000007.1, from coordinate 47,885 downwards.
CAAAAGTGATGATGATCTATCGCTATAACGATAGTACTAACAAAGTTTCCTAGGAGTTGCATATGCAAAATTACTCAGAGGACGAAGACATCACTGGCATCAACGTAACACCTCTTGTTGATGTGATGTTGGTGCTGCTTATTATTTTTATGGCGACAACAACCTACATGGTTCATCAGTCTATTCAAGTCACCCTTCCACAAGCAGAATCAGGCACAGAGAATCAAACCAAAAAAAATCTTTCGTTTGTCGTCGACAAAAATTCGAATCTCTTTGCAGATGGTAAAGCCGTTAGTTTTGAAGAAGTGAAAGCTTATATTGCAAACCAACAAAAAGATGCGGGAGAAAATGCGAAATCTTTGCAAGCTCTCGTCTCCGCAGATAAAGATACTCCGCATGGTATGGTCATCAAACTGATTGATGAAGTTCGCAAAAACGGTATAAACGATTTTGCAATACGTGTTGAGAGCAAGATGTCTCCACAATGATTCTTGAAACGGATATACAGAGGTGGTCCCCTTGTCGCTGCAGCCGAATGGAAAAAAACTGTCCTTAGAGTCGTGTTATGAATACATAGATGAATATGTCTTTAGTCTCAGTACCAAACCCATACCTGAGTCTTGTCGAGACTGGCCTGGTTATGTCGGAATGGAAATCGAGATGTTTCCCGTTAGCCTTGAGCCCAACACAAGCTATCCTCCTCTTTTGACCTCACCCAATCCCATTCCAGCAGCTCTAGAAAAACTCGCTCGCAAAGAAGGATGGGAGCCCCTTTTCGAGAAAAACGCAGCTGGCGACTCTGTCATCCTAATGGTCAAAATCAAAAATGGTGAGAACATCTCCTTTGAGCCTGGTGGACAGGTCGAATACTCTTCGCAGCCCTTCCTCTGTCTCGACGCAGCGCAAGCCCGACTTCTTGAAATGCAGGGCATTTTAGAGAAAGCACTCCATGCTGAAAATATAAGCCTTCTGCAAAGCTCAGTACAACCTTGGCATAGCGTGAGTGAGATCGGAATTCTGACTCCAAAAAAACGCTATCTTGCGATGGATCAGTACTTTGAACGCATCGGCTCTCGAACCGGACGCCAAATGATGCGACGTACCTGCTCCATTCAGGTCTGTCTAGATTTTGGACGTAGCGAAGACGTGATGGTCAAGCGCTATCTTGTTGCACAGTTGCTAGCACCGGTTGTTGCAGGGATGTTTGCGTATTCACCCTATGTCGAAAAGACTCGTTCCGAATTTCAGTCTTTGCGTACTTCGATCTGGCGTGAACTCGATCCAGCACGCACGGGATTTAGCAATCTGCAAAACATACAAAAAAAATGGGATCGTGCGAGTTGCATCGAAAGCTACCTTGATTTCGCACTATCCTGTCCAGTTGTCTTTGTTGAAGCATTAGGTTATTTTGTACCTTCGCAATCCATCACGATGAAAGCCTGGATCGAACAGGGCATAAATGGAATTTATCCCACGCTTCATGATTTTATCGTGCATTTATCTCTGCTGTTCCCAGAGGTACGTCCGCGTGCTTACATGGAATTGCGAAGCGTAGATTGCCAAGCACGCACATGGCAGATGACACCAGCAGCTTTCTACGTGGGCTTGTTGTACGATTCACAGAATTTGGAAAACGTCTTGAATTTGCTGCTTCCAACTCTCGCTGATCTCAACCAAAATATGCTCCATGCACGTTTTGGATTGCAGTCACCGTTTTTGAGTAAGCTTGCAAAAACTCTGACAGGTCTTGCGCTCGAAGGTTTAGGGCGCATACCGAAAAATTTCTGTGGTGAGCAAGTCAGGCGTTCTTTGAGTGTGTTTTATGAACGCTTTACCGAGCAGGGTCGAACACCTGCAAGCGATCTCATCGATCGAGTGCAGAAGTCAGGACGTGCATGTCCGACACTGCAAGATTTCCGTTCCCTAGAAGCCGAGTGGCAATCGTTAATGGTTTAGCTTGAAAGATGGGCATCCGAATATGAAAAAAACCAAGTCTGTAGTTACAAAGGTGTCAAATTCAAAAACCAATGTCGAATCGACAAACACCAAAAAAGACCCCGATCCTCTACTCGAAGTCGATGAACTCACGAAGAGTTCAGACGAGCTAGACACATATATCACCGATATAGCTGAGACGGTACGTCTAAGCCTCGACGAAAGTATTTCAAAGCTGACGCCGTGGTTTTTCAAAAACATGCCTCAAATCTACTACCAAACTATCCCAAAACCTGACAAGGTTCGTCACTTGTCATCGATTATCACCGGACATGTCTTTGAGAACAAACAGACTGTAGAACTTTGGAATCGCGATCGCTCCGAAGTTACCTTTATAGGTCCGGGTAATGATCCAACCGCTCTCACAGATTTGGCAAAGCGACTAGAACCCCTCAAGGCAAAAACAGGGGCCTTGTACTATTCTCACGATCGACTTTTGTTCATTGCTAATTTTTATACAGCATCTTTCCAAAATGCGGATCTATCCAATCCTCATTTGAAAAGTAAGGTGAATAGAGCAAAGAAAATTTTGCAGCAAAAGTACCCGGAGAGTACCACCTCCATCGACAAGTACATCACAAATCTTGACCATCATTTTGTAATGTATGGAACTGCGCGACGCATTTGCAATACCTTCCGCATGTACCAAAAAATGCTCTTCAAAGAAGGGGTACATACCTTTTTTGAGGCCTGGGAAGACGATCCAGGTATGGGGCGTTTGACTATCGGGATGAAAGAGGTCAAAGCTTCTGAAGTGCTCGAAGATATCCTGCACTTGATCAATCGCTATGGCTTTGACGTTAACCGCTATTTTGTAGTTCATTTTGAAGAAAAAATGAACGAAGCTATCACGGTTATCAATATCAATGTTGTCTCACAAGATCGTAAGAAAATTGACTTCCAGTCTGTTCCCGTACGCAAGCTCATTAAGGCTTTGCGCACACTCGCGTGGGTCGACTCCGATGAGTATAGCTTATTGGTGCGTGAACCCTATTTCTTCTCAGTGAATGCCGCTAACTTTGTACGTAGTGTTGCAGCATGGGTGCACATTCTTTTAGGTAAGCAGAACGCATACTACTTCTCAGAGCATCGCATTCTTACCACCTTCTGGCAGTCCCAGGAGGCTGTTGCAGCACTTGCCGAACTCTTCCGTGTGCGTTTCAGTCCATTGCTTGCAGAAGAACGCAAAAAAGGCGCGTATGCTGAGAGACGTGCTGCAATGGTTGCGCTGATTGAGAAAGTTGTAGATCCTATTGAAAAACAGATCTTCCAAGAAGGTCTCAAGTTTGTCGACCATATACTGCTGACGAACTATTATTTTCATACTAAGACAGGCTTGGCGTTTAGAGTTTCGTCGGACGTGTTGGATGAACGTTACTACCCACAAAAACCGTTTGCGATCTACTTCATTATCGGTCGTGATTACCGCTTCTTCCACGTGCGTTGGAAAGATATCGCTCGTGGGGGCCTTCGTATCGTTATGCCACGAAACGCTCCTGAGTATGCCTACGCGTTGTCAGGGCTCTTTGATGAAGTCTACGGCCTAAGCTATGCACAGCAGCTGAAAAACAAAGACATACCCGAAGGTGGTTCTAAAGCGGTTATGCTTCTTAAACTGAATGCAAATCGCAACCGAGCTGCAAAGGGGGCTGTCAACAGCTTGCTCGACCTTCTGGTCCGTGAAGAAGAGACACAAGAGGATAAGGGTAGCTTCAAAATGGTCAGCTACTATGACCAAGATGAAATTATCTACTTGGGTCCAGATGAGAATGTGACGAACGATCTGATCGTGTGGATTACCGACCAGGCGGAACGACGCAATTACAAATATTCCAAAGCATTTATGTCTTCCAAACCAGGTGCAGGTATCAACCACAAAGAGTATGGGGTTACCTCTGAAGGCTTGAATGTCTACGTCGACCATGTCTTGAAATTTTTGCAGATCGATCCCAAGCAAAAAGCATTTACAGTAAAAATGACTGGAGGTCCAGACGGAGACGTTGCAGGAAACGAGCTCAAAATTCTGCATCGTGAGTATGGAGAAAACGCACGTGTTGTTGCCATTGCAGATGGATTGGGTGCAGCATACGATCCCAAAGGACTGAACTGGCAGGAGCTACTGCGATTGGTTCGCATGGAGAAATCCATTGCAGAATTTGATCGCTCAAAACTAAGCAAGGGTAGTACTGCTTTTGTTGTTCGTGCAGATACGAGTGAAAATATATTGCGTCGCAACGAACTTCACTTTGTAACATCAGCCGATATTTTCATTCCTGCTGGTGGTAGACCTTATACTGTGAATGCACAGAATTGGCCGAAGTTTTTGGATGCCAATAAAAAACCAAGTTGCAGAGCAATTGTTGAAGGAGCAAACATCTTCTTCACTGCTGAAGCAAGGGATAAGTTGCAAGAAGCTGGTGTGGTCATCGTCAAAGATTCGTCTGCGAACAAGTGCGGTGTTGTGTGCTCGTCCTACGAAGTTATCGAATCGATGATTCTCGATGTCTCTGAGTTTATGTCGATCAAAGCGACCTACGTCGAGCATGTGATTCAAATTCTTAGGGACATTGCTGGCAAAGAAGCGCGCCTTCTTTTCCGTGAGTATGCTCAGCGTGCAGGTAAGAAGAATTTGGTCGAACTCTCGAAAGAGATTTCGCAAGAGATCAACGATCTGACTGACATTCTTCTCAAAGAGTTTACAAGCAAAGGGTCTCAGCTCATCAAAGATCCAATGTACCTGAAGTTGATCTACAAGCATTGTCCTCCAATCTTGGTCGAAAAATACCGAGAGAGGATTGTCGAACGCTTACCTTTGACTTACATCGTCGCAATTCTTGCAGCACAGATCGCAAGTTCGATCGTCTATAACGAAGGTTTGGACTGGATGGATTCGATTGCTGACCGTAATGTGATTCGAGCTGCATGCAACTACATGCAAAACCTCGAGAACACAGAGAAGCTCATTGCGTCTATCCAATCCTCGAAGCTGGCGAATAAGGATGAGATCACTACGATCTTGCAGCACAGTGCAGCAAGGGTCCTCACAATGCTGTCGTTGGAGAAATGACCTAAGTGATCACTTAGGTCATGCTGAGCGGAGTGGGCTTCGCACTGCGCTCGGCATGACGGTCTTCGTGCTTCGCTTGGGATGAAGCTGCTATCAGCTTTGCTGTTTCATGTATTCTGCACAGGGCGGAGGGAGCTCGTAGCCTTTGAAGATCCCTCCTAAGTTTTGAGCACTTGTTCTGTCGAGGGGGCAGGCTTCGTCAAAGCGTGGGCACTGCTGTTTGTACTGCACCTTGATGCGTGAACCCTGTCGTCCATCATTCTGTGTTTCAAAATAGAAAACAAAGAGCAAGCGTTTGCGTAAGAGCTCAACCTCAGTCTTAAGTTTGGGAATCGAAGCTTTTAGATTTTTTAGTGATGCAGAATTTTGTGCCATAGCATAGCGAATGTTGCGGATCTGAGCTTCCAGATCAACCTTGGTCTCAAGCAAATTGACACTATAGTAGTCACCCGAAATTTGCTTTTCTGTGTCAGAAAGGCGTAGGTTTAGGTCGGCTTCTTTAAGGGCAAGCTGCTTGTTGTTTTCCGTGAAAGAGATTATGGACTCGGCCATGAGCTCCACTTGTGAGGCTTTTTCTAAAAAAAAGCCAGCAACTCTTGAACGACAGGCCTCGCGATAGTTTGAATCCGGAGGTTTATCCTGAGCTTTTAGTGCAAAAGACAAAATGAGAACACTTGCACTCACAAGTGCATTTTTAGCCCAGCATAAAAATTCTTTCTTTCTTCTCATCTTAGTTCCATTATAGGCCACGCTGCGCTTTCGCAAAAGAGTTTGGAGTAAACAATGGCTGGAAATTACTATTCAGACAATACCGACATCCACTTTCATATTGCACAAAAGATGCCTATTGAGCCTCTCTTTGCGCTTCTTACTGAGGAGGAAAGAGCCTGCTTTGATGCTCAGGATGCCAAATCCTATCGCCAATCGGTGCTCGACATTCTCGAGAGTTTTGGTCCGGTTTGTGACGATATGGCCTCACGCTCGCATCTTGTCGACGATGTCGAAGTTGCCCTTGAGAATGGTAAGGAGCAGGTACCTGCAGTACTCACTAAAAATTTAGAGACCATACTATCTTTTGGTTTTAGTGGAGGTGGGGTTGCTACCGAATATGGTGGGTTTGGAATTCCCTTCTTTTGTGAGATGGCCGGAGCTGAGATGCTTAATAGAGCCTGTCCATCGACTGCAATCAGTGCGCATTGGTTTGCTAGTGTCGCTCGGGTGATTGAGAAATATGGTTCGGAAGAGCTTAAAAACGAATATGTACCACGTCTCGCACGTGGAGAGATTTCCGGCAATATGGCACTCACCGAGCCTAATGCCGGAAGCGATCTGTCGGGTATCAGCACCTATGCTGTTCCTCAAGAGGATGCTAGCTGGCGTATATACGGGACCAAGCGTTTCATTACAAACGGTAGTGGAGGAATAAGCTTAGTCCTCGCAAAAACTCAAAAGGGTGCTGTTGGGTTGGACAAGCTCTCTCTCTTTCTTTGTCCACGCTTTCATGACAACAAAGATAATATTAAGCTTCTTAAAATCGAAAAGAAAATCGGCCTGCATGGTTCCATAACTGCAGAACTTGCTTATGATGGAGCCAAAGCCTGGCTGCTTGGAGAAAAAAACGCAGGCTTTCGTTACATGTTAGATCTCATGAACGAATCTCGTATCGGAGTCGCTTTTCAAGCTCTCGGTATCATGGAAGCAACATTTAGACTTGCAAATGATTATGCCCAAGAACGTCACTCTTGGGGCAAAGCTATTGCTAAACACGAACTCATTGCGGACCGTCTTCTGGATATGGAGGTCGAGCTCAAAGCTGCACGCAGTCTCTGCTATGAGACAGTCTATTTTCAATCTATGCGCAATCTACTCGAGCGACGTTTGCGTGATGGCAAAGCAATCGATATAAGTCGCGAAGACTTAGAAAAACAATTGAAGAAAGTCACGAGAGAGGTTCGTCGTCGCACCCCTCTTGCAAAATACTGGCTCTCCGAAAAGGCAGTCGACCATGCGCGCATCGGAATACAGATTCACGGTGGCTACGGCTACATGCATGAGTACAAAGCAGAATGGTTATTACGGGAGGCTCTGATCTACCCGCTTTATGAAGGAACCTCACAGATTCAAGCATTGATGTGCATCAAAGACGCTCTCAAAGAGGTTCTCCAAAATCCCAAACGTTTTGCTGAAAAAAGTCTTAGAGGCTCACTTAGTGCATGGACTGCTACGGATACACTCGAAAGAAAATTTGCCCAGCTCCAAGAGATCACAGCGAAATCCTTGCTGGTGATTTTTTTCAAATTGATCAAGGCAAACACGAAGAACAACGATTTGCAAGTAGCAAAACTGAGTCCCAAGCATTTGCTAAACAAACTCAATTTGAAAAATATAAAGATCGATAATCTTAGTCCAGCACTCTTGCAAGCGGAGCATTTCTGTGAACTCAAATGCATGGAAGCCCTTGCAAGCTGCGTCATCAAAGATGCTGAAGTCGACCCCTCTCGACATTGGATTGCAGAGCGATTTCTGTTTAAGGCTCTACCACGTGCTACATATTTATATACATTAATTAAGGCGAACGATCGTGTTTTGCAAAAGAGGTTGGAGTCGTGAGTTTAGTGGCAGGTGTACATTGGTTTTCTCGTATTGAAGACGAGACCCTCCTGAAAAACTTAGGCGTGTCATACGGGTTTTACGGGGTAGGAAAAGAAGACTTTCGCTGCCACTGCGTGCGTCAGGTGCATGGCACAACAATCGTCGAAGCGGGAGATGCAACGGTCGGTCCACATACGGAGTCTGTTCATGCGGATGGAATTTATTCACAGAAAAAAGGACTCACTGTAGGAGTTCAAACAGCAGACTGTGTGCCGATTTTGTTGTGCACTGCAGATCGAATGATCGTGATGGCTCTACACGCAGGATGGCGAGGGCTCTGTGCAGGAATAGTAGGTGAAGGGGTGCGCAAACTGCGTTCATTAGCACCCAGCTCGGCAATTTTTGCCTGCATAGGACCTTCTATAGGTGTCTGTCATTACGAAGTCGGACCCGAAGTGATTGAAGCAGTCCATGGACCCCAGCTTGGGTTGAGCGAAGATCAGTTTCGAGAATGTGTGCTTCCAGGAAAAGGAGATCGCTCCTACCTCGATCTGACGACCACAACAGTTTTTACTTTGATGAATTCCCTGATTCCTGCGAATCATATCTCCGCTCTACGTTCGTGTACCTATGAGCATCCTGAACTCTGGCATAGCTACCGACGTGATGCTAAAGCTGCTAAACGCAACTGGTCATGGATTTGCGCTTGAGAAATTCAGGACTGATGTTTTGACTGCGTGTTGCTTGTTACGGATCGTCGTCCCCCTAGGCCCCTTTTGCCTACCTACTCCAATTGACCCCTATTCTTTCGCAATGAAATAATGAAGTCAGCACAAAACTCGCAAGGACTTTTCTATGTTCGAAAATCCTATGCTAGCGATCGACATCGGATCTTACTCGGTAAAGATCGTCGAAATTGCTGGAACTACGGATAAGCAGCTCACTCGAGTAGGAGTGAAGGTGCTACCTGCAGGTGCAATCGTCAATGGTATCATCCAAGATAAGGTGGCTGTTTGCGAATGTATCATCAGTTTGTTGAAAGAACTCGGAGTTCGCAAATTTCTTCGACGTGCTGCTCTTGCGATCAGCGGAAGTGCTGTTATTGTGAAACATTCTAAGATTATTCCTAGCGATGATCGAGACATTGCTGAGCAAGTTTTTGCACTTGCGGAAGAACAATTTCAGACAGATATGAATGAGCTCTACTTTGATTACCATCTTTCTTCACCTGAAAATGCGTTTGAACAATTTGCAGTGATGATCGGCACCCGTCGTGAAACGATTCGAGAAAGAGTGGAGATCATCCGCAAGTCTGGTCTCCTGATCGGATGCATAGATTGCGATCTATTTGCTTTATCAAATATCGTTGAACAAAATTTCGGAGCCATTCCCGGGATCATCGCAATTATGAATATGGGTGCACATACTAGTCAGGTTGTCTTTACTGCCGATGGAGAATATCTCTACTCACGCGAGATCGCAGTCGGTGGAGATTTCTATACAAAAGGTCTTGCGGATCTCTTGGGTATGACCATGGAAAATGCGGAAGAACTTAAGCTCAACATCAGTCGTTCCCTAACTCAAATGACACCTGAAGTGGATGCCGCTTTCAAAACGATGCATAACCAAATTATTAGTGAATTTCAAATGTCGGTAGAACTTTTCTTGCAAAGTGGAGAAGCCCCTATAGGGCAGAATGCTGTGCGTGGACTCTTTCTCGCAGGGGGAGGTTCTCTGATTTGTGGACTGACAGAAGCTCTCGGAGAAAAGCTAGAGATTCCAGCTCGACATCTCAATCCATTTGAAACAATTGCTACAAGCAAAAAAATTCGAAGCAATGAAGATTTTAGACTTTATGGTTCTGCTTTTGGCGTTGCTGCAGGACTTGGGCTTCGTAGATTTGGTGACGTAAACGACTAGAGGAAATACTGAACCTTGATCCGTATAAACCTTGCACCTCCAACTGAAACTGCAGACAAGTTATGGTTTGTGCCAGAACTCAGTCTCTTTCTATTCTTCTTTGCGTTAACTTGGACCGTCACCCAAGTTTATCTCACAAGTATTGAGGCTGAGACCTCAGAAATCCAATCCCAAATCACAGAATTTCGCAAAAATATTGAGAATCTCAAGCCTGACATCGACAAATTTGCGCAAATGACAAAGCAAATTGACTTGCTGAAAGAAAAAATTCGCTCCGTCCAAAAAATCACAACATCAAAAACAAGTCGCTATCTCCCCGTTATATTGCTTGAACATTTGCAGACCTTCAAACCAGAGGGACTTTGGTTCAACTCAGTCAAACAAGATTCTCACTCTTCAAAAATTCACTTGAGTGGAGGATCTTTCGACAACTTGCTGATCTCTGAATTCATGGCCTCATTGGATGGAACAAAAAAGCAAGAGTACAATCCTCTGGATCTCAAAAGCTCAATTTATTTTCCTCACGTTACACTCGAAGGTGTTAGCAGTGAAGGTATAAGTTCTCAGACAAAAACGACAGAACCGACTAAAGTTTCTGATGCACAAATTGCCTTTGCAAAAACAAAGCAACAGGGGCAAGCAACATCGAGTCAAAGCTCGGAATCATCCAATAAAAATTTTCCGGAACTATCCAAATTTCCCACATTTTCACTAAGCATAGACTATGCAGAACATGATGACGACAGGAAAGAAACAGTAACAGGAAAAGCACTCTGATGGATTTTGATGATCTCATCACTCGTTATAAGAGCTATCCAGCAAAAAAACGCATGTTGGCTTTGGCTGTGATTGCTGTTTTGCCTGCTCTTTCAGATTTTGCTACGCGTTGGTCAGACCTCGATGCAGCACGAACCCAAGCCTTTGCTGAACGCAATGTCGAAGATGGTAAATTGAAAGAGGCTCTACGTAAGCATGAAATGCTCTCACAATTGGGGGCTGAGCTAAAAGATTACAAAACAAAAATGCAAGACGCTAGTAAGCGTTTGCCAGATGAAATTTATATGGATCAAATTCTTCAAAAAACAGAATTGATCTCTCAGGAGATTGGCATATCTCTCAAGACGTTTAAGCCAATGGAAGAACTCGCTTCCGATACCGCTTTTCGCTATATCATGCTTCCTATCCAACTAGACCTCTTAGGAACCTACGGGCAGATCGCAAGTTTTTTTGATCATGTTCTACATTTAGAGACCATCATCCATATCGAAAACTACCAATTGAGTGTCGATAGCTTGCCATCCGATAACCCTATTGCGGAAACCGATCCGGAAAAAATGGAAGAAATCAAACGCTCACAGATGCGCATTCATGCAACTTGCGAAATGGTTGTCTTTAGAGCTCAGACCGAACAAGAATCTAACGCCATCCAATCCACTATAGATGAGATGAACAAAGCAAAGTCAAAGCCTGAACCTAAGGCAGGTGCTGGTGAGGACAAAAACAATGTTAGTGCGTAGGAGCTTTCGTTATATCTTGATTCCTGCAAGGCTAATCTCATCTTACAAATTGTCTAAGCAGGCGACCCCTCGGCTGTCGCTCGGGGTGACGAGGTTGCTGAGTTTATGCGTAGCTCTTTGCTTAGCTCCTGGATTATTCGCAGATATCTTGCATGAACGTACTACAGGACAGGTCGTTACAAACGAAGCTACAATTCGAGATGTTGAAATCAAGGTTCCTGACTACCACTATATTTCTATGGCAAAGCCAAATCCGTTTATTCCACCCTTGGTCTCGAGTCTGATTGCTAAAACTTCTATACCCATAGACAGCTCCTTACAACGTTTTCCACTTCTTGATCTTTCGCTCGTAGGAATCTGGACCCTGCGAAACGGAATTAAGAAAGGTTTGGTCATGACGCCACAGAATGAAGGTGTGGTTGTAGGTCTGCAGAGCAGTATAGGAAAGCGTGGAGGCAAGATAACTGCAATTGATGAAAGCTCGATGACGGTTCGAGAATTTTCTCTGGCTTCCGATGGCAGTCGACAATATGAAGACCAAAAGATTTGGCTCACACAAGATGCACAAGCTACTAAAAAAGAAGCAGACAGTTACGATCTGCACTCTGAGAAAATTGGTCAGCCCAACCGCTTTGGTTATGGAGAAAAAAACTACTTAAATTCCCCAACCTATGAAAAGTATCATAAAGAGATCCAACATCGCTTGCAAAATTATAAGCAAGAAGAAGCTGTCATCGATGAGTCTCGTCCGAAAATTAGAATTGAAGAACTAGTTCCTCCCCCATCTTCTCCAGCTTATCCTCTGGTGCGTGGTCCACAAAATTCAGAATCAATACAAGTCCCATCGACTCGTGAGATGAACGAGAGCAACCGACAGTCAGGGCTCATGATTGCTCCCAAAGCATCGCAAGTGAATTCAAACATGCCTTCGAACAGTGCTCCTCCTGGAGCTCCAATGGAGCCACCAAAACTATGATTCGACACTACTTAAACAAAAGAAAGACATGTTGGCTAAATATTCTATGCTTAGGCTTTTTCCTCCTCGTAAGTTATTCGAATGCACTTGCAGTTTTGGATGCAAATTCCACGGCTAGCGATGCAGCAAAAAAAGATGAAGAAGGAGAACAAACTCAAGACGAAGCTGACGAAGCTATTGATACTGATATGCCATCGGACTTTAGTCCTATCAGCCTCGATTTTAAGGGAGCCAGTCTGCGGGAAGTGATCCGTGCTATTTCTAGTGAAACACAGATTAATTTTATACTACCAGATCGTATCAGCAATCAGAAAGTTTACCTAAGTCTCAAAGATGTACCGTGGGACAATGCCCTACGTGCGATTTTGGAAGCCAATGATCTCGGTATGATCAAGATGAAAGGCAATGTCATCCGTATCGACAGCCTATCGGTACTCGACAAAGAGCACGAGGATCTCGATGCAATCCGCAAAAAAGCTGCGTTATCCACTCCGACCAAAGTGCTCGTTGTTCGTCTATCGTATGCAAAAGCCAAATCCATCACATCGATTATTAGCGATATGCTCCCCTCTGCAAGCTACGACAAACGCGTTAAAGTTCAGGCGGATGAACGCACCAACTCTGTAGTCGTGGAAGCTATCCCACAAGAACTATCGAAGGTTCGATCCCTCATCGAACGTATTGACATGCAAACCCCACAGGTCAAAATTGAATCACGAGTGATCGAGGTTCTCAAATCATCGAACTCGTTCCTAGGGATTAACTGGGGTATGCCCTTGAATTTTGACCAAGGACGAGGATTGGGCTTTGGCAATTTGGTATTTCCAAACAATTTTATCTCAGCTTTCTCCGTCGATAGTGGTGCTGCATCTGCTGCACGAGGAGATGGCAAATTCGATATTCACGTCGGTAGTTTGAACAACGTAACATCTTTGGATTTGCGTCTGCGTATGGGAGAGCTGACCAATCAGACACGCAGCTTGCAAAATAACAACGTGCTCGTTGTAGATGGAGAAACAGCCAATATCGAAGCGGGTCAGGAGGATTTCTTCAACGTCCCGACCGGTAACGGACAAACCTCGATGAGTTCGGTAAAGTATACGCTATCGCTCAATGTGACTCCCCATATTACTGCAGATGGTACTGTACAGATGATGGTTAAAATTGAAAACTCGGCACCAACCACTCCGACAAAATCTGCTGCAACTAGTAAGTCACTGCGAACCCTAACGACAAACCTCATGCGTAAGTCTGGAGAAACGGCAGTTATCGGAGGTCTTTATACCACAACTTTCGTCGAAGAAAGACAAGGGTGGCCCTACCTCAGTCAACTGCCCATCGTGGGGATTTTATTTGGTTCAAACTCTAAAACCGAAAATAGACGCGAGCTGATCATACTCGTGACACCAACCATCGTGTCTTTCAAGGAACGTACAAAAATAGCACTGAAAGAAAAAACAGACAAAGTAGCGACACCGACAAAAGATGATTCCGAATTTGATCTTGGAGAGGAGAAAATTCAATGAGAATCTCTACGACCATCTCAAAAACAATTTTGGTGAGTGGGATCGGATTGCTCCTTAGCGTATGTGCTCCGACTCCAGATCCATCTGCACCTGGCAACTGTACGCTGTCCTGTGGTAACAAAACAAAAATAGCAGCTGCAGATATGCGTATTCGCTTTCTTGACCTCCCAGGTGATGCGATGTCACTCAGTTGCCAAGGAGTTGCAGATGGCGAAGACTATCCAGGAAGCATTGCTGTGCAATTTGTGATTGAGTCGACAAAGGCAGCGGACCTTCCTGCTTCGCAGATACCTGCAGCAGATGGTTCGGAAAAAACTCCAGATCCTTTGGTCAAGGATGTTGGTATGCCAGCTGCTGGCATAAGCTTCGAGCCTATTGTGGTTTCCGGATGGACAGGGCCCTACAATCCAGATAGCACTCGCTTACGTTATAGAGGAATAGTTACATCACAGGATCAGTGGTGCACAGACTCGTGTGGAGTGGGTTCGGTCGAACTCATTCCGACCTGTAAGTCGTCAAGCAATGTGATCTCTCTGAATATTCACTCTGGAGCAGCGACATCCAATGCAACCATCACAGTGAGTCCACAATAGGCAGCTATAGATATTTGAAATCTTGCAAAATCTTAGAGTTTGTGATCTACCTTCGCTCTCAGTCGTATGTTATATCGCTGCTATGAATGGAGAAAAAATATGTACAGGATCCTCATCGCAAACGGTGTAAACCTTGATTTGCTTGGAACGCGACCGGGTGAATTTTACGGTAAGCACACTTTGGTCGAGCTTGAAGAATATTTGACGAACAAAATTCCAGAGCTGGAAAGTTTTCTGCAGGCAAAAATACAATTGACCTTCTTTCAAACTAACGATGAAGCAAGTTTTTTGACTAAGCTGGATGAAAACTGGCACGGAGCCGTCCTTAATCCCGGAGCTTGGACACATACATCATTGGCTCTGGCAGATCGACTCGAAGCCTTGGATTTGCCATTTAGTGAAATACATATTTCGCACCTAGCTAGACGTGAAGCTTTTAGACGACGATCCTATTCTGCAAAATATGCGGTGGGAGTTCTGTATGGGTTTGGTTTTGACTCTTACTTACTAGGCCTGCAAGGAGTTGTTCGTCACCTGCAAAAGCGAAGGTGACCAAGATGATTACGAAGCAACGAAGCAGGCGATCCCTCGTCTTCGTTGCTTCGCACTCCGCTCAGGATAATGGTATGAACCCACCTGATTCCAAAAACGGCATCTAGGTGCCAGAATAAATGAATGTAACTTGATTTATTCAATAGAAACAGGGGATCCCCATATGAACTAGAATAACGTGTGTTACATATTGGTTTTCGAGAGGTTGGAAGAAAACTTGGCATTGCCGATACTATGACTACAAAGCTTATGCGCGGTGAAAATGTAAACTTTGATACCATCATAAAGTTTACATTATTGAATAAAAAATCCCACGGATTGTTTGGAATGAACCAAAATTACCGAAAAATAAAAAAACTCTTGAAGCTTAGATCAAAACCGTATTTTTCCAACTTCCT
Organism: uncultured Pseudobdellovibrionaceae bacterium; assembly: GCA_964635325.1. Taxonomy (GTDB): domain Bacteria; phylum Bdellovibrionota_B; class Oligoflexia; order Oligoflexales; family Bog-1112; genus BOG-1112. The sequence goes on along the minus strand of CAZWOL010000007.1, from coordinate 32,749 downwards.
AGGATCGCTGATATACGGCTCGGATCTTTTTCTACAAGAGGATACGCCATAAATAAGTGAAGGAAAGATATGATTCGCTCTATTTTAATTTGCGTATTTCTCAATGTTTCCTTGACTCACTGTAAAATACGTTCTTTCCGCTATTCGAAAAACTCTACCCAGCAAGCAGGATCTGAAAGCTTGTCTACAGCAAAAATCGATGTGGTGAAAGTTTCTTTCGTTGATAGCTCTATCCATAAGATTGTTTTCACTTCGTATCCTCCACAAACGGAATTTGCGGAGTACAGATTATGTAATGTAAAAGATGAAACTTCTTGCTCAGAATATAGAACCAACGAAGTACAAAGCTACATATTTTTTGCTACGCCAGGTCCGCAAATGCTATCATTTCGAGTTTGTGAGAAAATGAACTGTGGCTCCTGGCAGAAAAAAGATGAACCAATCGAATTTCCAAAATATGCACAAGAGGTTGCTGAAATTATCACCAAGATTGGGCAACAAGAGCGTTCGATCAATGGCATCATCAACCGCGAAAAGTTCCTTGCCTGCGTCCAGACACCTCCCGTCGTAAATTTTAAAGACATCCTGATTCGCGATCTTGATGCATCAATCTACAATGATGAATTTATCAAGGAGGAATTCAATCGCATCGAAACAACCATCCTCACACCACCTCTAGAAGATCTTTTTTTGAGTGAATATTTTGTCTTACCGCAACTCAAACATGAGTTATCAATTCTACAGGAGGAAGGCAAAAAGAGAGGTCTCCAGTTTCAAATAAAGATACCAGATAATCTTAGAGAATTTAACGATTCCTTAGTCCAAATAGGTAATAATGGTCTGCAACTTACTGGAGATGAGGATTTCAGGGATACCTCCGTAAGACAACAAGTCACTTACTATCCACAAACTCACAGGGGAGCAGAAGCATTTGATAAAAATAATCATTTTCACAATGCTGCTGTCGTTTCACAATTTGATATCTATAAAGACTTGAGTAGAAAAATTGAGATCCAAGACAAGCCAATGCATATTTTTGCAGAAGACGCTTTCTTTAATCCTAATGCAGCCAGAAGGTTTGTCATCAAGAACGTGATCATTTCAGATGCTTGGGATTTGTCTACCTTTAAAGATAAGTTCGGAATTGAAATTATGAATAAGACTTTAGAAAATAGAATAAATGACTTGGCTAAGTTGACCCATTCTGACTCTGCAATTAGGCCAACAGCACAAGAAATCGTAAAAGTAGCTGTCCAGATGCTAACGCCTCAGAGTTTAAACAAACTTGATGAGGAACGAATACTGAAAATCCTCACAGAGAAATCCAAAAATGGCCAGCTCAAAGGACAGGTGCTGTCGATCATCGACGAATTGACGGACTCTCTCAAATTTTCCCCCTCTGCGACTAGAGCAAGCTTAGGTTTTGATCCTATTATAGACGATAGATTTAAACCAGAGGCCGCTGCAATCATTCGCCGTCACTTTCCTATAGGGGAGTCTTTAGCTTCTTTCAACGATCTTACAATCGAGCAGAAAGGTATTCTTTACACCTATGGTGCAGCCGCAATTCTTTCTGCCCAAAACCCATCGAAAGTTATCATCCAACCTACTTCCATTTCTGCTCAGATTGAGGGAAGTTCTTGGCACGTCATGAAAAAAATAGATGGAGAACTCAGGGAAATTAAGCTCCTCGCCCATATGATCGACAGCGACGTTGTTGATGACGTCAGACACCGATTAGAAGCTCTCGAAACCCTAAAAAATGACATTGATGTTATGAATAAAGGTATTGAAGGCAAAAGTAAGGGCATTGAAATAAAATACAGAGTGATTAGCCCCACAGAGATTATCAATAGATCGCGACAAAATGCTATTGAGAGCCTTGATGTTTCTGCTCGGAGATTGCTGTATAAATATGGCACACCATCTGAACTCTCCAGGGAAGACTTAAGTCGAGCACACGCAGGCATGTCAATCGAGGAACTTACAAAAAAGATTGAGAGTGAAATTAACCTCTTAAAATCTCTAGGCAATGTCCGCGACCGTAACGCACGAGCAATTATTGTTGCCAGTTTGAAGAAGCGACTCACGGAACACCCAGAGGTTCTCAAAAATATCACGCGACTCGAGAGGATCTCTGAAAATCTGAAATTATATGGAAGAGAGGCGGAAGCTCTTCAAGAGATCAACAAATTTATTCGCATGCATCCTGGTCAAAAGGTTGCGTTGATCTACGGTGGCAGACATGTTTTTACAGATCTTAGACCAAAAAACTTCTCTGTTAAAGTCGCTGATAACTTTTCCATTGTATATGACCAAGAGAAACGTCCTCTTTTGAAACCGCGGCTTTCGCCACGGAAATTAGCTTCTAAAATTGTCCAGGAAAATGGAAAAGAAAAACAAACTCTAACGGAAAGAGAAAGACCTCTCGTTGCCCCCCAAACGACCGAAAGGCCAATATCCAGGGATACTCCTGAGTTGGGCAAAAACTCCTATTCCAACTCGGTGCGAGAGCTTGTTATATCAGCTTCCTCACATGTTATGGGTGGGCTTTTACTAGCTTCAGATTGTCAGATGGAGGATATTTTCAATGAAAGTAAGGATCAGAGCAATCTTGATGCAGACCAACTTGAGAAGTTGTATAGCGATTTTCTATCGATATTTTGATCCACTTTGAGCGCATTTTTGTCTCGCCTCCATATATGGAGGTACCTGGGAGTCAAGCAAAAGAGTAGTGATTGACCTATGCTTCTGTCATAGGTCACAGCTGCCCCATACGCTCTGCAAACTCTTCGATCGTTTCTCCGACTTTGTAATCCCCAATCATATGCGGAATGCTTGGATCCGGATTGGCATCGTAGAGCTGGATCATATCATTTGCCATCTGCTCTCGTAAGACAGCAAGAGGTAGTAGCGTGCGTGCTCGATCGAAGTATACGGTACCCAAGAGGTGCCGAAATTCGTGCTGAAAAATAATCGCAGCAAGTGAGTCGAGTGTGCACGTAAACGTTTTACCCTCAATATCCTGTGCACGCACATGGATCGACTTATAACTGCGAAGCACTCCTCGATCACAGCTCATTGCACTGAGACAACCATGCCAATAGGAGACACACTCCTGTGAGGCCTCTAAAATGCATGGATTGATGAAGAGTTGCTGTGCCACATTACGCAGGTCTGAATATTTCTTCATAAAAGGGTAGCGTGGGGACTGAACCTCAGCTTCGATCAAAAAGATTTGCTGCGACCATCCCACCTGTGGTGCTGCAATACCTATGCCCTGCTCGTAATGCATTGTGGCAACGAGATCGCGTACTGAGTTTTGCAAGGCTTCGTCAAAAACGGTGATTTTTTTTGCTGGTACATACAAAACATGATGCTTTCGATCCTCAGCTTTCTCGGGGCGTTGGACTACATTCAAAATATGAGGCATGTGCTTTCCTTTACTTAAAGAGATCTTCCAATTTCTTTTTTATAGCATCCGCCTGCTCATGTGCTGCAACGCCCTCACGTTGGGACAGAGGAGAGAAATAGCTACAAAAATTTGCACGATCCTTTTCTTTGACCCAACTGGCTTGGGATTCGCGACACTCGCGGTGTGCCTGTGGGTCGTGGTATACACAATTTAGGCAGACCTTAGCATCGCGATGACACTTCTCGCATTCATCCCCACGACTTAGTGGCGGGTCAAACTCCCAGGTATGATGACAGTGGTAACAGCTGATTCGTAGCAAGTGCATTCCTTTCCTGCCGCGATGGTTTTCACAAATTTAGCATTCCAATCGGGACGTTCCATTCTAGAATATTTGTGTGTCACGAATGATCTTAAGACGCTAGGAGCCATATATATGCTATTTTCGTCCATTCTTGAAACGATTGGCAAAACACCCCTGATTAAACTTCAGCGCGTGGGTGCCAACCTTGCATGCAACCTCTACGGCAAATGTGAGTACTTCAATCCTGGAGGCTCCGTCAAAGATCGCATTGCAGCGCGTATGATCGAAGAGGCCGAAAAAGCCGGACGCATACGCCCAGGTGACACACTGATTGAACCAACCTCCGGAAATACAGGTATAGGCATGGCCCTCGCAGGAGCGGTGAAGGGCTACCACGTGATCATCACAATGCCCGAGAAAATGAGTCGTGAGAAACAGGTCGTTCTGGAAGCACTCGGAGCCAAAATCATTCGCACACCAACCGAAGCTGCATGGGATGCTCCCGAGAGTCATATCGGAGTTGCAAAGCGACTGCAGTCAGAACTCCCGAACGCCTTTATCCTCGATCAGTACAACAACAAAGACAACCCACTCGCACACTACTACGGCACAGGCCAAGAAATACTCGATGACCTCGACAGCAACGTCGACATGGTCGTCATCGGGGCTGGTACTGGAGGGACGATCACAGGTGTTGCCAAACGCATCAAAGAAAAGCTCCCCAACTGTATCGTCGTTGGTGCCGATCCCGTAGGATCTATACTTGCTGGTGGCTGTGATGTTGGAACCTACAAGGTCGAAGGTATAGGTTATGATTTTATTCCGAACGTTCTGGACCGCGAACTTGTCGATATATGGGTGAAGACCGAAGATCGCGAATCCTTCCTGCTCTCGCGACGTCTGATCCTTGAGGAGGGCCTGCTCGTAGGAGGTTCGTCCGGTTCTGCACTCTACGCAGCTCTGCAAGAGGCCAAGCGACTCAAACGCGGTGCTAACTGTGTGGTCATATTGCCAGATGGTGTGCGCAATTATTTGACGAAGTTTGTAGATGATAAATGGATGCGTGATAACCGCTTCTTCAGCACGAGTGCACTCGGTGGTTCGGTTGGAGATATTGTCAAAGTAAAAGGCAATAAACTCACAACTCTCGAACAAACAGCCTACTGTCGAGATGCCATCACACTCATGCGTGAGAAAAGTTTTTCGCAAATTCCCATCACTTCCGATGGACATCTAAACGGGATGCTCTTTGAGAAAGACTTGCTAGCGTACTTGCTGTCAGGGCAAAAGACCTCACTCGATGCCGAAGTGCGCAATGTAATGACGCGACAGTTTTCAACCGTAACCATGGAAACACCTTTGACCACTCTGCAAGAGCTCCTATGGAACTCCGGATGTGCCGTTGTTGTTGGAAACGATCGCAAACCAAAACAGATCATCACCCACATCGACCTCGTCGAATGGATCACGGGTCATGGTCCTTCTATGCAAACCAACGCGTAAGGGGTCTAAGGAATGGGACTGAGCGAAGATGATTTTCCGACCGACCCTGATATGCTTGCAAAGAAAGAGGCTGACCCCCACTGGTGTGCTCGCACCATGAAGACGGTCAGCCTCTTCTCCTATTTTAGTGACGCAGAACTCACAGAGCTCTACCGCTTAGGTGATGTCAGTTACCCAAAGAGCAAGTCAAATATCGTCATCGAAGGCGAACCCTCACGTGGCATCTACGTGCTTTTATACGGGACGGTCGCCGTATATAAACGCGATACCATCTCAAACCAGATGATCCGCCTAAATTACCTCGAGCGAGGTGCTGCATTCGGGGAGCTGTCGCTCTTTGATGACAGCCCCCGTGCTGCAACGATCACAGCGGAATCATCCTGCATACTGCTCTACCTCGACCACAGTCGCTTCTCTCGCTACCTCGAGCAGAAGGGGGATAACCTCAAGGCCCGTTTCTTCAAAAAATGTGCCGAGGAGACCACCGAACGTCTGCGTCGGCAGAACACGGACTACCTCTCCTCCCAGCATCTCTTGTGGAAATACGCTTTGCGTAAAGACACTTAGGACTCGTTGGGGAGGACTCTATTCCCATCGTTGCGTTATTCCCGCCCTTTTGGTAGAGTTCGGGCCATTATTTCCAATGGAGATTCGATTTATGAGTTCAATGGCCCCAGAAGAATTCCAAGCCCTGCTTGACCAACATTACCAATGGCCTGCAGAATACCTTTTTAAATTTGTCGGCAAGACCGAAGACCTTCCCAAGTTGGAAGAAATCTTTAGTGAAACGATTATTCTGGAGAAGTCGACGCGAGATTCTCGTGCAGGCAAGTTCACTGCGCTCTCAGTGAGAACGCAGATGAATTCGAGTGAGGAAGTGATCGAGATCTACGAAAGCGCTTCGGAGATCGAAGGTGTCACAGCTCTCTAGAGCTCGTCTTTGTAAGCTTCTTCAAATCCAGAGGGCTGAAGCTCTTCAAGGGGGGCGACGCTAGGAGCCTCAGGCAACAGCCATGAACAAACTACACCTAGTCCAGCATATAAATCATTAACCCCATCCATCACAATGCGTGAAGGAGTTGCAAGCAGATACGTATTGATCAGCGTGGTCACTGCAACGGCTCCATAAGGAATCAGAGGTGCAAGTACGATTGCGCCGAATGCTCCTGCTTCACGTAGACGTTTGTAATGCGCAAAGATGCCGTCTTTTTTGTTCAAAACCGAAAGCACCTCAGTGCCGGCTTCCGCTCCCACTCTGCGAGTTTTAGTGAGTAGCGAAGGCAACTTGTTGAACCACAGAGAATCGACAGCTGTTCCGATTTTGAGTTTTGCAATCATCTTTGAGATCACCCAAACCACCATATTCTTAGGAACAGTTTGAAGAGTTGCGCTTACAAATAAGTCGCTGCTCAAAGTACGCAGAAGATAAGAATGGAAAGGTTCGGTACTCTTAGATCTTTGGTGGTTTTGACCAATGAGTACCAAAGCTCGAGCTGGAATATCGCCTATAAAATTTGAGATTTCTGCAGCTTGCTTAGCCTCAAAGCCAGCTTTGATTAGCGCGGCAATGACTCCACCTTTAATTAGGGGTTTAAGGACAGCTGCCTCAATATTTGCAATATCATACTTAACGCCCGTACCTCCAACTTCGGTACCGTCGTAAGCCTTCTTAACAACAGTTATAGACTTCACCAAATCACGAAAAACTGCGCCTGCAGCAGGACTATCACCGAATTTTAAACCAGAGCCTTCTGCTAGCATTTGAATGACAGAACCTGCGAGCATATCGGTCTTAAGTTCTCCCAAATTAGGGATGCGATCCTCAACATAGTTGAAAGAAAAGTACAGAATGCTTGCAAGCAAATCCGCTTGATCAAGATCCTGGACAACAGGATCGTCATTGGTCCGTGTTATTTTACTAGCTTGAAGTGGCGAAGATAAAAGACAGCAAGTTGTTGCAATAGAAAAAAAGAGGGCAGACATCGTTCGCATGATGAACTTCCTAGCAAGAGAGTTTTTCTTATGGGTCGGCTTAGAATTAGTGGAATCTCATGTGAAAGTCAAGGATGGCATGAGTACTTTTGACGTTTTGCGACTTGAAATGTTCGGCGTGTAGAAAAAAATGACGGCTCTGGACAAGTAGACAGAAAGCATCACTTTTTTGGTCGCGAGGCCATAATCTGTCCAAGGAGCTCGCGAAGGCGGATGCGGAAAGTATTGCGAAAGGCCACATCTTCGCGCATCGAGCTCCAATGAAATGCTGCGGTTGCAAAGCCATCCTCTGCATCTGTTAGGGACTCTCGATAGATCTTATCGTAGAAGCGATAGTCTTTGGTCTTCTCAAACTGCATGATATCGAAGAACGAGTGGCCTAGAGCATTCGCAAGATTGGACAGGCCCAGTTGTTCCTCTTTCATGATGTAATCGTAACTGAGTTTCTTCGACAATCTATAAACCAAAGAAATATCTGGAAACTTAGCTTCACTCCACAACTCGCTTTTGGTACGCAACCAAATGCTGAAGGAGAGCTTGCCCGAGTCCGAGATTGCTTTGTATAGACGGTCGAGAGTGTCAGTAAAAATAGGCTCAAACTCATGGTTATGACTGCGCATGAGCTCTTGGTTGACCTCCGCAAGCGTACGTACATACGCTATTGCAGAAGCAACAAAGTGGGCTTCAATGTGGACGCACTCAACCCCCTCAAGTACCCACTCAGGCTTTTTATCTAAACAGGGATTGCCTGTGAGTTGATACAGAGCAGGTTCATCTTGTTTTTGAAGAGCAAAGAACGACATGATCTGTCGACAAGATGTGAGGAAGGGAAAGCAGAGACAGAACGCTAAGATGTTGATAGGGCTCTGTCTCATCATTCAAACTCAGTTTAGTTAGGGTTTGATGGTCAGTGAGTAAAATGAGAAGGAACTGTCAATATCAGCTGTGCTACCTTGTTTTGTTGCTTTGATGACAAAGATAGCTTTGGTTGGAGCGGAATGACCGTGTTGGGTCATCGGTAGCTGCATGATAGGTGTCTTGAAGCCCGTTACGCTTTCGTTAATTTGCCAGACATTAGTGTGATGCTTAGGATCAATGGTCTGTTCATCGGTAGATTCCTCATATGCAGCCATCAAGTGATCGAGGTCGACGCGGGTCAATTGGCCATGTGCACTGCTATAATTATCGCGAGCGACTCGATAACGAAGATTCGATAGGGCATTGGTTCCACAGGACCATTTGTCTAACCCCAGAGAGGTTGCTTCTGTTGAGACTTTGTTACCAATCTTATCAAGACATTTTGTCATGCTATAGTACTTGTCGTGTTGAGTATTCTGGTTGAATACACAGAAAGGATCATTATTATTTGCTGCTAAAATCGTTGGTGTTGCTGCATTTTCTTGTACCGTTGGTGCGGTAGGTTGTGTTACTTCCTGGATGAGTTGTGTAAGGTCGTTTTGAATGTCAGATATACTATCTGATATAGACACAGAGTTCTGAGTGGTTGCCTTTGATAGGAGCTCAGATAGCGTCTTCAATTTGTTGCGTGCTGCAGAAATTTTAGTTCCAAAATTTTTCAAATTGTTCACAGTTTCGGTTGAACTAGGATCATTCACCTTAAACTCATCTGAATTCAAGCAGCGTACATCGTAGCGACCTTCGATCAGATCTCCATTGAATCGCTCATCAAATATGCCTTCCACCTTAAAGCGTGGAGACTCCACACTGCTTACAGAAATTTGGCGAAGAGGAAATTTTCGAAGTTCAACATCTAAGTCCTTCCCTTGCTTAATCTCGGTGAGTTGATAACTAATCTCAGAAGTTTCGCTAATTGGAGTCTTATTGATTCCAGAGACTAACCTAACATAGACCCATATGGTATTTGCATCATTTTGAAATATAGCAGCATGTGTTTCTTTATCGAAATCATTCTCTGTTAGATGGCGACGAAAATTTTGGGTTACCTCATTGCCGAGATTTCCTTGGTCATCACGTACCTTTGTCGGCATGCTGAATGTCATCAGTTTTACTTCGCACATATCACCCTTACGTGCAAAAGTATTATCTTGATTCATCTCAATATTGTAGCTGCTGTTGCAGCGACCCGTAAGTGCCCATTGAGGTGGAGTGCCATTGAGTGGAAGTTCATTGATATTCGAAGCCATGCTCATTTTTATTTTAGCCTGTGGTTGCTTGGCTCCACCGGGTTTGCTTTTTTTACCGGTGACGCAAGAGACAACAATAAGTGAGCTTAGAAAAATGACGCTCCTAAGTTTCATACAAGAACCCCTTCTGCAATAGGCTGATAGATGTGAATCGTTAGAATGTGTGGATGCACAATCTAATGATCCTACGTCTCAGCTAAGTTAGCAAGAGCACCTAGTTGCATAGTTTGTTTGTAAAAGACTAAAGATTGAAAGTATTTTTTGCTATAACCTAGGCTTGTGCAAAAAACAAAAGCGGAGAGATCACATGTATTGGCATCATTGGTTTGCGATAGGAAGTTTTTTGGGAGGTGCTGGGATAGCTTTGGGAGCCTTTGGAGCCCACGCGCTTAAGGGGCGTTTAGATGCACAAGAACTTCAGATCTTTGAAACTGCAGTGCGTTATCAGATGTACCACGCACTTGCTCTTTTTGCAGTGGCGTTTGCCAGTACACGTGTTGACAATAATATAGTCAAAGCGTCAGGCTTTGCCTTTATATTGGGCACATTGCTCTTTTCGGGGAGCCTGCATGCCTTTCTTTTTCTGGATGAGGCACCCCGCTGGTTAGGTCCCATCACACCTCTAGGTGGACTTTGTTTCTTGGCAGGGTGGGCTCTACTTGCGGTTGCCGCATTTTTCTAGAGCTAGTTTTTTTCCTTTTTTCTTGCGTGCAAATCCATCTGGATCTGGAGCTACAAGGGGCTCATGGTGCGGACGTCTGGGGCGACCAAACGAAAGAAATTCCTCCACATTCAGCATATGCACGACGGGGAGCCCTGTGAAATACCATAGCAAGCGTGGTAACTCTGCCTGCAAGGCAATGGGTAGATGCCCTACGATGAGTTCATCTTCGTCAAATTCCTCGCCTACTAGAGCTGGCATGTCAGAACGTAGGCCTAGCCAGAAGCGTTGCAATTGGTAATTAAGAGGATAAACATGCAGATAGAAGCCCAAATCAGAAAGAAACTCACGCTCAAGATCATTGAATCTATCCAGTGAAATACGAGTAAAGTGTGCAAGGTCTCGCGTGCGAGCAGGCTCATCCAGAGCAAAGAGATGGGTTTCTGAAAAACATATTGCTAATAGGTTGTAGATACTATTTGCAGTAGGAAAAGTTTGAGTTATGTAGAGAAAACGCCAAAAAATGGCCATCGTTTGTACGACACCTCCTTCATCATAATCAAAAAGAGGTTCGTGGGTTTGCGAATCAATTACTGGATCGGCACTCGTATCGGGTGCAAACAAAAAGGCAAACCTTGCTAAAGTGTGTTCAAGGTTGCGGCCTCTTTCTTGACTTTCAAATGGACCCGCAAGAGGAGTCCAATGAGGCGGTAGCACTGCACACCAGACGCGAATGTGAAAAAACAGATTTTTTATTGTCAAAACTCGCTCGTTACGCGGATTTTGTTGTCCGTTTTCATCATTTCCAGCAAACAAAGAAAAGGGAGCGAATACTAAAAGTACAGTCAGCAATACTTGCTTCATCATATGGGTCTCAATATAGTTGGTTGTGTTGGATATTGGGTGGCAGGTCTTAGCATACATTTGATGTGAGAGACAAGGCAGAAAAAAGTCTTCTTTTTCTGCTATGAGACAGGAGACGGAGTGTAAATAAATCGATTATTTCTTGCGGTTAGATGATGAGTAGCGATTTGCCCGTCGTTCTAAAGGTGGAGGCTTGATGACCCCATCCGTAAAGATCTTGTTGAGGCCGTTGAACGCAGCAATGCGATAGCCCTCTGCTAGTGTCGGGTAGTTGAAGATCATATTGATGAGGTCTTGTGCGTGCCCACCCTTCGTCATAAAGGCCAATCCAATATGCACGAGGTTGCAGGCATCTTCTCCAACAATGTGTATACCCAATATCTTATGTGTCTTGGAACAGATCAGTAGCTTTAGCAAGCCGTGACGCTTACCCCCAATCGTACTACGTGCAATCTCTTTGTATTGGGCGCGACCGACGACATATTCACGACCCTCACGGATCAGAGCTTCTTCGGTTTTGCCAACCATAGAACATTCAGGGATTGTATAAATCCCGATCGGAAAATCTTTTGCGAAGCGACCCAGGTTCGTACCAAATGCATGACATGCCACGAAGCGTCCTTGCTCTGTCGCTGTAGCTGCAAGTGCAGGTGGTCCAATCGCATCACCAGCAGCATAGATGTTACCGACTGCTGTCTGGAAATTTTCGTTCACTTTGATGCTACCGTGATGGTCAAGTTCGATGCCAAGACGTTCCAATCCCAAGTGGGATGTTGCAGGTACACGTCCACCGGCCCAGAAGAGTACATCGGTTTCGAGGGAGTCTTCACCAATACTGATGTTCACTTTGGGTCCGTTGATTGCCAAATGACTGATGCGCACACCAAGCTTGAATTTGACACCCATTGCCTCCATGAAGCTGCGTAGCTCACGGATCACTTCTTGGTCACAGTACTGGAGTATTTGTGCGCGACCATCAACGAGTGTCACATCGACACCCATTGCAGCAAATATACAGGCATACTCACAACCAATGACGCCAGCACCATAGATGGTCATCATCTTTGGAATGTTCTCGAGGTTGAAGATGTCATCAGAGTCAACAATGCGCCATCCATCGAATGGAATATGTGCAGGACGATCGGGACTTGAGCCCGTTGCAATAAGGATGAATTCTGTCGAGAGAATCATCGATTCAAATTTGGGAGACACAACGCGTACAGAGAAGTCATTCTCTACAGATCCAAAGCCCTGCTGAACATGAATGCGATTGCTGTTGATATGCTCTTGTAGCAAAACTTCTTCTTGGGCTGAAACAGCACGGGCTCGAGCAAATAACTTACCGGTCTGCAAGTCATCGACCATACGGTTGACCCAGTGTTTACCAACATGCTCTTGAATCGCCCGTATTGCAGCAAGTCCTTCGCGCAGCGTTTTGGAAGGAAGGGTGCCAGTGTGTATCCAGCTCCCGCCAATATTCTTTGGATCTTTCTCGATAATACAAACGCGTTTATGAATCTTAGCCGCTTGAACAGCAGCATGGATTCCAGCAGGACCCGTACCGATGACGATCAGGTCAAAATCACGTTGCAAAGAATCAGGCGAAGCCATAGTATTTTATCCCTTTTTCACCTTTACCGAATCGGTAAGGTCCTGCGCAAATTTAAGTCCAACCCTTTTGGTAGAAAATAAAGGACTGCGCTTTTGCAACATGGGAACAAAGACTTGACGGATAAAATTTTTCATAGAAATTTCCACGGAAATGCACAAAGACTTGACCTTTGGCTTGCAGAACAGCTCCCTGAGTTGAGTCGCTCCAAGGTCCAAAAACTGATCGAACGTCAATGCATTCGTGTGAATGGCAAGCTTGTTAAAGCGAGTTTTAAGCTCCAGGACGGAGACATCGTGGATGCAATAATCGAAGCGGAGGCCTCTTCTCTCCGTTTGGTGCCGCATACGATGCCACTCGATATTGTCTATGAAGACGAAGCTCTGATTGTCCTCAACAAGGCTGCCGGTATCACCGTACATCCTGGTGCAGGGACCACGGCTCCAACGCTCGTTGAGGGGGTGCTCGCCTGGTTAGGGCGCGCAGGAGCAGAGGGGAGCGAAAACATACGACCGGGGGTTGTTCACCGTTTAGATAAAGACACAACCGGGCTAATGGTTTATGCTAAAAGTGAGTACGCTCATTTTCATTTAGCTAAACAATTTGCAGCAAAACAAATTCCAAGAGAGTATCTAGCATTGCTCGATGGTTATTTAGCTCTGCCCCGACTCGAATACGAAAGCTATCTCTTTCGTGACCCATCTCATCGTCAACGTTTTGCATCATTGAGCCTAGACGCTTTCGTTCGTCGTTTCCCAGGGGGAGGGCAGCATCCTGGCTTTCGCTGGGCGAAGTCTGTATTTGAGCGTCAGCAGAGTTTTGGCGAACGCATCTCTCTTGCCAAGATATCTTTGTACACTGGACGTACGCATCAGATCCGTGTGCATGCCAAAGCCCTTCAGTGTCCAGTCCTTGGTGACCAAGTTTATAATCAGGCTCATGAGTTTCCACAGTCGTTCTCTGTGCCTATACGACGTGCGGTTGCTGGCCTCAAACGTCAGATGCTGCATGCTTTCAAACTGGGATTCATACACCCTCTCAGTGGGCAGGAGATGCATTTTTCAGCACCTCCTCCTCGGGACTTTCAGGATCTTGTGGATCTATTGGCACCGTTTCAAGATGAAAAGAAAGAAGAAGAATAGGAGTGAAGATGCAACGCACCCAAAAATTGATACTGAGCTTAGGCCTTTTGTGGAGTTCGTTCAACTTTGCTTCCCCCTCCAAGGTGTCGGCCGTACCTGAACCCAAGGCTCTTGAGGATGAGTTGATTTGGCTTTCGGTCGACAAAGATGCTTTGCGTGCTACTTTGGCAACGCTACCACCGTTTCCAGAAAAACCCGTTGTTCTGCAAGACTTCCGCATTGCTGTGGGCAAGGCAAAGGGAGACAAGTTGGTGCGTGGGGATAATCGCACCCCCGAGGGTATCTACTTTACTCTTTCACATGTGCCGGAACGTCAGCTCTTTGTTCCTAAGTACGGACGAGTTGCCGTACCGCTCGACTTCCCAAACCTTATAGACAAGATGGATAAGCATACCGGCTATGGTATTTGGTTGCATGGTGCCGGTGATGACAACCGTATCGCTGCTGAGAACGTAACCGAAGGTTGCGTCGCATTTTATAACGATGACATCGTCAAACTCAAAAATTGGTTGGTTCCACAGCAGGGGATCGTCATGATCAGTGCGGATGCGAAGAGTATCAATATTCCGCAAGATCGTCAGGAGATCCATGATCTCACCGAAAAATGGTTTACAGCTTGGACCCAGCGGCATTTGGATGATTACATCAATTTCTACTCAAAAGACTTCGAACATGAGGGTCGCAGCAAGCAACAGTACAAGAAGTACAAGTCACGGGTGTTTCGCTCTTACAAGTCGATGAATGTTGAAACAACGACGCTGCGAGTGCTCACACATGCCAAGTATGCTGTTGCGATCATGAATCAGACCTTCAAGGGCGACCAACGTTTTCACAGTCATGGACGTAAGGTTTTGTACTGGAGAAAAGAAGATGGTGCGTGGAAAATAGCCCGCGAGACCTTCAACAAAACCTCGTTAAACAAGCACAATCTTTCTGCAGGCAACCTGCAGTTGCTGAGACCAATGTTGACACAAAAGCCATAAGTGCTATTTTCAATCCAACGCTAAAACAGCACGAGGATTGAACGTATGAAGTCTTTTCTAAGTCTCGGTCTAGTGATGACCCTAAGCTCAGCTTCTCTTTTTGCAGATGCTGAAAAACTCTACCAATTTGAAGGTAAAACTTACACTACGCAGAACCTGACACCTGCGATGCAGCAAGCCGTCTTTGAAATTCAAAACCAATCCTACCAAAACATGAAAAAGGTCGTCGATGCACAACTGCTGACAGAGCATATTGCAAGCGAAGCCAAGAAAAAAAATCTGAGTATTGAAAAATACGAAGAACAAGTTTTCAAGACCAAGATGGTGAGTGATGCCGATGCTAAAAAATGGTTTGATGAAAACAAAAGCCGCATCGGTAACCGTGAGTTTGAAAGCATCAAAAGCGATATTAAGCAGCTCCTACAAAGTCAGGAGAACGAAAAAGTTAGGACAGCTTTGCTAGACAAGCTGAAGGCGAGTGGAAAATTCCAACTTGCTTTAGCAGAGCCAGTAGCACCGACGATGGATATCGCGTACCAAGGCTTTCCAACGCGAGGATCGGACAAAGCGAAGGTTCGTATTATCGAGTTTGCGGATTTCAATTGCCCACACTGCAAAAGCGCTTCCAAGGTCTTGAAGTCACTCGTCGATAAATACAAAGACAAAGTTCAATTTGTATATTTGGATTTCCCGATCGACCGCTCAGGAGTTTCTAAAAAAGTTGCAGAGGGTGGGGTTTGTGCAGACAAGCAGAAAAAATATTGGGAATACCACTATCTAGCCTTCGGAGAAGATTCTTTGACCAACAATTCAGCAGTCGACTTTGCAAAGAAGCTGAAACTCGATGTCAAAGCATTTGAAAGCTGCCTAAGCTCTGCTGAACCAGCTGAGAAGGTCAATATGGCTCGTAGCGAAGGTGAACGCATCGGTATCGATGGTACGCCGACCATTTACTTCAACGGCAAAAAAGTTTTGGGACATAACGAAAAGTCTCTCGAAGAAGCTTTGAAGAAGCTACTGTAGGCGACGAGCTAATCCTTCATCCCGAGTGAAGTGCAAAGCACGAAGCTGAGGGATCGCCTGCTATGTAGCTTTGTAAAAGTCCCACGAGTGAAGCAAAACCTGCCTACTTAAGAGCCTTCACAAGCCTCCGATACATCGAGAGTACAAAAGTAATGGACTCCTATGTATTGGCTTCAAAAAAACATCCTGCTTGCTGCTCTGAGTTGGTCTACATTCTCAACTCTTAGTGCATCTATCGACAGTCCGGCATCTGAACGTACGAAAGTTGACCTGGAAGAACGTGTGCGCAGTCGCGTCGCTCCCTTGATCAGCAAGTATTGCGAAGATGCATGTCAGCTGATTTCTGTACGCGTTTCACTCACAGAGCAGATTCCAGAAAATGCAGATATTGGCTTTGAAGGCTTAGATCCGCAAAAGGTCGAAGCTTCTTACAGTCCTGAACGCATATTTTTGGAGGTTCAAATAGACCGTCAGGTTTCTGAGCAGAACCGACAACGTTTGTACGACATCCTGATGGAAAATACCAAGGAATTTGGGCCAACCGAATTGCGTTTTAAACCTGTCGAACTTCCCAACATCGGAAAATTTGCTCCAGATAGTATCCGCAAAGAAATTGAAACAGCAGTGCGTAGCTCGATCGCAGAGAGCATCCGTGAATACTGTCCTGATGCTTGTATACTCTCTTACATCGTAGTTGATGGTAAAAGTATTAGTGCTGAAGAAGCTAGTGTGCTTCCTCCTTTGGAGGTCTACAAATCATCCTCTTCAAACAGTTACTTTCATACGAGCTCGGTACATGTAGTCCTTGCCGTAGACGATGGTATTAGCGATGAGGGACGTCAGCAGCTTTTGAATGTAATGAAAGCTCGAACCAACTTTGTACGTCCAGTTCAAATCGAATTCGACATTAGTAGCTTCCCAGAAACCTTCACACAAAAAACCGAACGTCTACGTGCTGAATCCCAAGATCCTTATGGGTTAGACAAACTTCGACATCTACTGACTCTCTTTCGAGACCTTGCGGGAACCAAAGAAATTATTTCCAACAGTAAGGAGAGTTCAAGCCTTAATGAAAAATCTTCGTCGAACCTGACCATGAGCAAAGAAGAACGCCTCCGTGAAGAGCGTCAGGAAAAAGTCAAAGAAGAACGTGAGCAACGTGAGCGCCAAGAGGCGAGCACTCTCAATAATGCTGGAGACGAGTCCAATCGCTGGTTTGTCTATGTGATTGCCGTCATTGCGGTAATTGGGATTATTGCATTTCTTGTTGCCCGCTTCTCGTCAGCAAAAAAAGATGCGCAGTTCATGATCACAGCAATGGATGGACGTGCCATCAATGGTGCTAGCGCAGTCGAAGGTGTAGAAGAAGGTGGGGAATATGCAGGTGCGGAAGCAAAACCTCGAAGTCCTGTAGGAAGAACCTCTCTTACGGCTCGTCTGGACCAACTCAAAGATGATCTTAGTCAGATTTTTTTGAATTCACCGAAGGTCGCACGCGAAACATTTGCGCGCATGATCTTGGAGGATGGTGTCGAAGAAGCTGCAAAATACTTGCACATACTCGGTAAAATGACAGTCTATGAGCTGCTTGATGATCCAACAATGCAGCGTAGTCTATTTGAATTGAGTGACTACTTTCACCGTAGCGACTTGCAATTTAGTGAGTCTGAGCAGGAACAACTCTTGCTGCGTCTAAAGACCAAAGTTACGGCGAATGAAATCCGTGTGATGACACAGAAGACTATCGACCAGTTTGACTTTTTAACCAAGATGGATCCTGCCCAAGTTTTTGCGTTGATTCAAGATGAGAGCTCACGCGTCCAAAGTATAGTGTTGACTCAGCTCAATCCGACACAACGTCAGGGAGTCTTTAGAGCCTTTGATGGGGATGCTCGTACACGCTTACTCAAAGAACTCTGCAGAGCGGATGCAATTCCGAGAGAATACTTAGGTAATGTAGCACAAGCGCTTAACAAGAAGGCTTCCTCCAAACCTGAGTTTGATACTCAGAACGTACGTGCAAGCGATGTCTTGCTGAGCTTCCTCGAACGTTCGACCCTGAGTGAGCAAAAAGCTCTGATGAGCAACATGCGTACAAGCAATCCTGATACGAACCGTACCTTGAAAATGCGTCTCGTTACGATCGAGATTCTTCCTTATTTGAAAACCGGTCACTTGCTCGAATTGGTCCTTGGCTTGGATCGTGATGACCTACTCACTTTCCTTGCGGGTACACGCGATCACATTCGTGAACTCTTGCTCTCACACGCTCCACAAGAGCTTGCAGAGAGCTGGGTCGAAGATTTGGAAGGTATCAATGGAATCGAGGAAAAACGCTATCAAAGTGTCGAGCACACCATATTGAATCGTGTGCGCAACATGGCGAGTGAAGGTATTATCAGTCTTATGGATATCAACAACATGATCTTCCCCGATGATGAAGTTGAAGAAGATAAGACCAAACAGTTCTCCATCGCACCTACCAATTTCGTAGCCTAAGCTAGAATCCCAAATGGTTTCGCGAATGAGCTATAAAAGCACGTTCTTCATCGATATCCCATTCGAACGGGTTGACACGTTGAGCATAGAGAATCTCGAGCTCTCGCGAAAAATCATGGTCACCCAACTTCCGCAAGTACGATACCAAACGCGCGTCCCACTTCTGCGCGTTGCGCACATCGTCCATGACGAAGACATCAAAAACCAAGCTCGCAAGATAGCCTATACCTGGAAGCGGAAAAGATAGGCATGCAAGTAAATCATTGAGGCTGTATAGAATGTTGCGTCGCGTGCGTTCAGCAGAGGGTTTTTGATACTGTATAGCAAGAAGCGGACGCTGCACAAAACGAGGGCGTGCACCCATGAGTAGGAGGTAGTTTTGTGATTTTGCATCACTAGCTTGAAAGTAGAGTTTGGAAAGTGGGTTAAGAGAAAAATTGTTTTGTTGAGCCCATCTTGTATTGTGTTCGATGTTTGCAAGTTCTGCTTTAAGAGTTTGGTAGTAGTAGGTTTCGCGTTTGGGTTTGAAAATGTTATACAACAGACTCGACTCATGACTCAGTACGTAGACGCCTCCACGCATGCGCTCGTCTGCTGTTAGCAAAGAGAAAGAAGAGGCCTCTCCACGCTCTCCTTGGCTGAGGAGTTCAAATGCACGAAAACGGTGGAAGGAGAGTTGGGCTTCGTAGAGCGCAAACCACCTGTATATAGCATAGCGAATCAGTGCGCTGAGAACGGGGTTAGGAACAACATTCGACAGACTTGCGAGAGATTCTTTCATCAGAGCATAGAGTGTCTGATAAGCAAAAGAACTTTGGTAACGTACGAAATCAATAACCTTGCTAGGACGTGCGTTGGGGCTTAGATTTGCTGTAGGTAGTTGTATGAGCTCAAAGCTGCCCTGTGCGTTGCGACGAAAGGCAAGTCTTTCAAAAATATGCGAAGCATCCATTTCCAACAGCTCTGATATTTGCTTTTCAAGTTCTCTAAGTTTGTGTCTAAATTTGCGCAGATGATAACGACTCATCGTGTGTTCCCAATCCACATCGCTGAGTCTAAAGACTTGCGCTCCATTCTTAGTCTGAAAGGCTTTCTGCAAAGGGACTTTAGTCCACCAATCGCCTTGAAGAGAAGAAGTTGTATCTCCATATTGACTTTCGATATGGTCGAGCCATTGGTGCATGCGACTCAAGTCTTCATGGCTCCAAGAGGAGTGGATTACAGTATCGTTTGCATCGTGTAGTAAAGCCTCTCTATGTTCGATTGCCTCGCGAATCAGACGCAGTAGCTCACGAAAACTCATGCTGCCAATACCGATAGTACCCAAGACTGAGCGATGCAAAAACTCTTCTGAAGATGTGCTCTGGTATGTTAGATCATAAATTGCAAGCAGTTTCCCCCGTTCATCATAACCTGCAGCATATTCGTTTCCGAGTGGACTCCAGTGTCGGATGTTTTCAAATTGGACATACTTTGCTTTCCTAAGAACGCTCCCTTCGGGGACAAAGCTTTCAGCAGCGTAATGTTCACGAATGCGTTGAGCCAGTGCCTGAGCTTCAGCGTTTTCACTGTCTTCGATTGCGTAACGTAAGTTTCCTGAAGCGGTTGAGATGTCTGCCAGTTTTGTAAGTTTGGCCTGCACTTGCTCTGCTGCATTTGGCGCAGCTTCCTGAACTTCAAAGTCTATAGGTTTGGGCCCACATTGGCTAAGAAGCATACCCATAAAAAAAAGGCGGAAGCAGACCTTTTGCATTGGAACTCCATGGATGTGTTAAGTCTTCATTAATTCTATGGGATTCCTTATGCTCCGTCATCCTAAGTGTAGCCTAGATTTGAAGCGCCTTTGGGCTAGTCGGCCTAGATGGACGACATAGGCCTTGGGAATGTTCTCCAAGTGCCTTATATTGGGGAGATGTGAACCATATCTGTATGAGAGATGCTTTGAAGTCTATAAAACGCAATCATATTCTGCTTATTCTTGCCCTGATTTTTCTTTTTATTTTTCGCTGTTTCTACGGACTCAACAACCGCTTTTGGGATGAGGACGAGAAACACATCTATCTTCTAGGGCTCGAACTTTTTAGCTTTCGCCATTGGCCACACTTTGGGGCGGATGTCATACACACCGCGACGCAGATACCGGGAGCGCTGCAGAGCCTCCTCGTAGGGGGTATATTCTTTGTGTGGCCGCAACCCGAAGCACCCTTCATCATAGTCAATGCGCTGTCACTCTTTGCTCTTGTGTTATTTGCAATCTATCTGTGCAAACATTTTCCACAGTATAGATTGTTGAGTATTTTATGCTGGATTACTAGCCTTCCTTGGGTTCTAGAATATTCGACACATATTTACAATCCTTCCTACCTTCTACTCCCCGAAATTATGTTCTTCATAGCATTCTTTGAAACTATCCCAACACTCACTCGAAGGTGGATCCGTCTGCCATTTGCCTATTTCTGGATGGCCCTGAGTTTGGGTTGTATGATGCAATTGCATCTGTCGTGGCCACTGCTCTTGCCATTTGTTGCCCTCAGTCTGTGGTGCTCTCGTCGTGAACTATCTCTGCGTAGCGTCATCTATGCCGCAATTGGGGGTCTAATCCCATGCTTGCTCTTGGTGCCGACGCTTTACGAACATGGTTTTCATGTTGTCTTTAGATCCAATGCTGAAAACTCGCAGTGGAACTTGGAACATCTCAGTTATGTGTTTAACAATATAGTACGCGTTCTCTGCTATGCTTCGTACGAAAGCTTTATCTTTGTCGGCGAGTCTATGAAGCAACGCGAAGATTTTCTTTTGCAGATTTTCCTACTGCTACCGATGTTTCTTATGCTGACAATCCTAACAGGCGCACAGCTATTGTATTTTTTCTATGCCTTCCTAAAACTTCTTCTGCAAAAAGATGTACGTGCACGTGTGAGCTTTGGGATCTTTGTTTTTGCTATTCTCACCGCAACCTCAGTCTTTGTCTTTAGCACGCGGCCACCAGTTTCGCGCAACCTCTACCTGCTCTTGCCTCTCGCTCTATGGTGCATGTTTGTGAGTATCGATTTTTTTGTAAGAAGCCATCGTTGGGGCAAAACTATTTTTCACAGCGTTGTTGCCATCAGTCTTTGCTACCATGCCTTAGTCGCATTCAATCGCTATCAGCATTTTCCACAGCAGAGTCTTTACTCCAACCGAGACTTGGTTGTGAAGAGTTTGCAGGACAAAACTCCCTATATTTTTGAAACACCTCGTTATCCGACAAGTTCCTTTAGAGAAGAAGCAAAACCCCAGGATGGAGCCGAAATATAAAAAAGTAGGCAAGGTCCTTTGAAAGCTACCTCGATGAGGTCTTAGCTATTGATCCCTGCATAGCTAATCTCATCTTACAAATTGGCTAAGCAGGCGACCCCTCGGCTGCGCTCGGGGTGACAAGCAGTGAAGTTATTAAAGCAGGGATCAATAATTAAGCGGTTTTTTTGCATCTTGAGATACGCATCTATGCAGATCTTCTGAAGAAACTTCCGAAGTAGAGGCTTCTAAGATTTTCAATTCTCTTAAAGCTATGACGCTTGGATCTTCTAATTCGGGATACCCATAATATGCAATAACAATATTGCCTATGTTGGGGATCAGTAACCCAGACAAGGAAATTCTCACAGCTTCATCAATCGGTTCAAGCTCTAAGAAAACTGTACGATCTGAATCTTGAAGAAGATTTATTTTTTCTAAAATCGAAAGTTTCTTCAGAAGGTTTTGTTCGATTAAAATAAGTCGAACGCGGCGCAGATACCACTTACGAATAGGGTTAATAATCTTTGCAAATCCTACTAGATCAAGAACAAGTAATTTCTCAAGCGAAGCTTCGAGGGCCTGATGATCAATTTTCTCTAATTTGCCTACAACCATATCATACAGCTTATTAGAAACATCATTTCGCTTAGTAAATACGAAGGCCCAGTTTGCAATGGCAGAACGAGTAGCGCTATAACGATGATTATGATCAGTATCAAATACAGCATCAAATACGGAGCTGTAATCAAGATGCTTAGCTGCATGCCAAGCTGTAGAACCAGCTATAGCTTCAGCTACAGTTACAGCTGCATGCCGAGCAGCAGATCCAGCTGTATGCATTGCATCACGTGCATCCCCGTCATAAGAAATTGCAGTTTCATGAGCAATATTCCGCAAGATGTGTAGTATTCTAGCAAGTTGAAGCGCATCTAGTTGGATCTTTTGAATTGACTGGGATAATTCTGGAGAGGAATTTGATGAAGCCACATTCTGATCGTCTTGTGAAGCTTTTGCATTTGCTGAAAACGCAAGCACAACAAGAAGAAGAGTTAGCTTCACAGGTAGCAATTTCATTGTAATCCCCCATTGAGCAAATGGTGTTATCATAACAAATACAAGTCATCAATTTTTTGAGCAGTCCTCTTCAATCTAAGACGTATTCGATGTAGAGAAAAATGACCTAGCATATTCCTATAAGAATAGCCATAACCTATTTAGATCTTTAGTAACTTCATGTTCATTATTCACCCCTCAAAGTACAGTCGGGGAAGCCTGTTTAGCCAATTTATAGGATGAGATTCGATATGCAGGGATCGATAGTTAAGTTTTTCCCTTTGCTACCGATAGGCTTAGTACAACGTGCTTTAAAGGGTCGTCGATAATGCAGATGAATGTTCCGTTTGGAGTTTACAAGAAAGCCCTTCGTGCCTCATCCAACGAGCCGGTGAGAATGAATCGCTTGCTCGAGCCGTTCGGTTTTATAAGCCCAGACAAAGGTGTTGATGAAGATCTTTACGTCGGCCTCGTGCTTGACCATCTTGCAGAACGTTTCTATGATTTTGAATGCATCGATCCTATGGATGTTGCAGAAGCAGCCTGGGAACTTGGATTTCAACCAGCCCGAATTTTTCTCGATGAAGGTCCCCTGCTAATTTCTCAGCAAATTCTTAGAGAACAAGCCAATTTAAATTTTTGAATTTCTCTGCCTAAAAAATTATCTCTGCATGGTTAATATCATCTTACAAATTGGCTATGCAGGTGACCCCTCGGCTCCACTTCGTTCCGCTCGGTGTGACATGCAAAAACGTGCTTTGTGAGGACAGAATAACAGGTCATCGCTAAGGGGCGGGCTTTGCGCACGCAATTCTCATCAATTCTGACATAGCATATTCAGACAAAAATGCTATGGAGGGAGGTCCCCTTGAAACTCTTTTGTGAGTATACAACTCTTGTTCATGAGTCTCAGATTCGTCTAGCACCTGCTCTGCTTGAGATTGAAGGATCTAAGATCCAGTCTGTGCAAGAGTGGCGTAAACCTCTTAGCGAACTTCCTGTGCATACGCGTATTCTGAAGAATAAAATGCTGACACCGATGTTTGTAAACCCGCACACTCACCTTGCGATGAGCTTCTTTAGGTCGATCGAAAATAGTGAAGCAACTAGCGGGAATATGATCACAGACTTTTACTTTCAAATCGAATCGCGAATGAGTGCAGATGATGTGCGTGCCTTCACGCGTATGGGTGCTTACGAATGCTTGCTCTTTGGTGTTGGGACCGTGTGGGATCACTACTACCATGGAGATGCTATTGCGAACGCACTCTATGATGTTGGTATAACAGGAGTTGTCGCACCAACACTACAAGATCTCAGTGGCCCAGGCAAAGATTCTTGGGAACGTGAATGGGAATCTACGGAGACTATTCATGCTTCGACATCCCTTGCGGAGCATGGAGTTGTTGCAGCATGGGGACCTCATGCTACCGATACAGTTAGTCCAGAGCTATGGGGACGCATTCATGATGCAGCAACTCATACGGGCCTTCCCGTTCATGCTCACGTTGGACAGACCAACGATGAATTTCGCAAGGCACTCAGTCGCTCACGATGCACACCACTAGGTATCCTACGCAAGGTCGGGATGTTGGAGAGTAGCTATGAGAAGGTGCTAGTCCATGGTATTTATCTGCGTAAGTCGGACTTGCGAGCACTAGCCCAAGATCCACACCATACGATGATATCGTGTCCGTTCTCTCAAATGATCTTTCATTTTCCTGCAAATCTCATGACCTGGAGCGATTACAAATTGCGTTGGGCGATCGCAACCGATACTGTCGGTAGCAATGACTCGATGAACGTCCAAAAGGAGCTACGTTATATCTCAGGATTTCCACTACAATCCCTGAGTTTTGCAAGGTCTTACAATACAACCTTGAACACTCTTAATATGCGAGCTCTGCAGCAAAAGCGACAGAAGCTATGGCAACGCTATGCTGCTTTTCGAGATCCTTCTTTTCTACTAAGCAAGGTTTGGCAGACGCCAGGTTCTTTGCATCCGCATCTTAAAGTTGCAACGATTGCGGAAGATCATTTTGCAAATCTAATCATGTGGGACTTAGACAACCCTGCTTTTTGGCCGGCTCATGGCCTACGTGGTCTCTGCTTCAATGATGTAGCTCCTGCTATTCATAATCTAATGCTTAAGGGACAGTGGGTAGGCCAGGACGGGGCTTATGTCCAATCTTTGTGTTCGACATCTGCATATCAAGATGCTCTAAAAGAAGCAAAGGAGCGTCTGGGAGCCTTGCTTCGAGCTTGAGTCTAAGTAATTTCTCAAATAATTTTACGACAAAAGCAAACTTTACAAATAAAATTTAATCTTTTCAATTTGCTACCGATAGCCCTCCTTGAGCCTACATATATCTCAAGGAGCTAGCATGCCAAATCAAAGACATTGGAAAGCGACACTTGTCTGCGCTTTCATGTTAAGTTTTGTTCCCTCAACACTCTGTGCAGAAGATGACCATGTTGTTCATGGTCCATCAGATAGATCCTTACGATTTGGAGTGGTCATAAAAAACCAGAGCTATGCAATCTATCGCAGCGCAGCTTTGGGAAAATCAGGACTCAAACATCTTAGCAAAATGCTTAGTGATGAAAATCTTCCTTTTCCTAAAACGATCATCAGTATGAATAAACTGGGTTATGCTTTTCCGTTTTATTATGCAATCAAAGAATACAAAGCAAGTCTGTCTGGGCGTTACGGAGAATTTGAATACTTCCATACCTTTGGTAAGGGGCGCACCTATATTGATGGGCAAAATCCATATTACGCAAGCAAGAACATAGATCTTCCAATCAATCTAGGGCCTATAGGAAGTCGCTACTTCTCACTTGGTGACAAAGAGATCGATGGGGACATGAATGCTGTTATGCGTGTGTTGTCTTTGGTGCTCAATCCCGATCGTCAACCGGTGCTATTTCACTGCTATGGAGGATTGCACCGTACTGGGATGATTGCGATGATACTGCGCTATTTACAGGGTGGCTTCTGGGTGGATGGTCCTAAGTATAACTATCATGGGATGAAGTTGAATCCTGCGCAATATGAATATGCTAAATTCAACCCGCATATGTTCCGCAAGAACAACATTGAATTTATCGAAAAATTCAGCAAAGATCCTATCTTTTTGGCGCTGCAAAAACAGTATCAAAAAGTACTCTCCAACGATGAGAAGATCTTTTTTGGTGATGATGAGGACAATGACAGTGATGATGCGGATTTAGATGCAGAGATCAATGAGGAATCTATGTTTCTGCATGATGAAGTTGATGAATAGTTGCTTGTACCTGAGAAGATCACTCGAAAGGCAGTAGATCTATGCCTTTGGATTGTTTAAGAATCTTTTTCCTTCGTTCTAGATTCTGCTTGTGCTCCACACTGTGACGAACCCAAGGTGCAAGCTCCAGACGCTTCTTGGGAATCATCTCACCTGTTCCTTCGCAGTATCCGTAATCACCACTTTCGAATTTAGTCAAAGCATGATTGATTTCACGCAACAGCTTACGAGCGCGGTCCAGCAAACGTAAGGTCAGTTCGTGTTCAATCGTTGCGGAGGCTAAGTCAACCTCATCTTTCATATCATCAGCAGCTAAGCAGATCTTGTTAGACTCAATCATATGTCGAGATTGTTCCACCAATTCCTGCTTCTTCTTTATCAATTGATTTTTGAAATGTAGTAGCTCGTCTGAACTCAATGGATCAGGTTCAAAGTTATCCTCAGAACTCGCAAGGCCAATATGCTTTACAGCAGCATCCATAGGAACCTCCGTCACAGAATGAGAAATACGCCACGATCGCAACTGAAAGGCACTGCAATAATCGGGGTCGACATTACCTAATCGGGGGATCTTTGAAAATAATTTTTGTGTTATTTCAGCAACTTGAACAAAAAAATCCTAAGTTTGGGTGGGGCGGTTCTGAGGACGGCGAACTCATCGAGCTTTTGCTTGAGTCTAGAGCTGATGCTGCTAGAGTGCGCAAAGCGTGAGCCACTCAACACTACTTAGGAAGCTGCAATTGGAAGCGAAAGCAGGCGTTCATATACTCTCGGGTCAAGACGACCTAGTCGACAGTCTAAGCCAAGAATTGCTGCGATTTTCTGCAGAAGATTTAAAGGATGTGCTGATTATTTTGCCGACGCAAAGACTCGGACAATACTTGCTCGCCATGTTGGGACAAGCCAATACAACGTTTCTAGCACCAACGATCTGGACTCTCGAAACCTTCATTCAACGTCATAGTCCCCAAATGTTTGAGGGTATGACAACGCTCTCACCTGGAGCTGAAGAGCTTCTGCTAGCTTCTTTGCTTCGTCAAAATACTTTTAAACATCTGCAAAAGGGTCACGAGCACGAGATTCGTGAATTTTTTTCACAGATACTCCAAGCTGGAATCGGTGAAAGTGCATTTGCACAACTCAAACAATTGATCCAAAAAGATATATACCGAGACGAAGAACATATAGGCAGTCTTGTCGAACGTGTTAGCGAATTGCAAATTCTTTATCATCAGTATGGTGAACTCCTACGTTCTAAAAAAGCGATCCGTTCCGAAGCGCTTGCAATTGCCTCGGTCAAGAAGATGCTCGAATCTTTTGCAAACGATGCAAGTTTGCAAGGCTGGCGTTGGGTGTATGTGGCTTGTTTTACAACTACCAAACATTACTGTCGCCCATTGCTTAGAGCACTCTCACAAAAAAATAATGTCAGCATGCTCTTCAGCGAAGCTCCCAAACTATTGGGTTCGCATTCTCCCTTAGGTGACTTGCTCGAATATATCGTTGGCGCACCTGTGCCGTGTGCACAAGAAGATTTGGTAGTGGACCGAGAGCGCACACACGTGCTTGCGCTTTCGACACGTCTCGAAGAAACAAAAGCTGCACTTGCAACTATACGCTCTTATTTGGAGCAAGGTTGCCCACCTTCACGCATTGGTTTGCTAGTTAGTGATGAGCGTAGCTACGGTAAAATTTTAGCGATGCTTCTCGAAAAAGAAAGCTTTCGTACAAACCTTGCGATCGCACAACCCTTTGCGGAGAGTGCGCTTGGTTCTTGGCTCATTGTGTTGATTCAGTATCTAGCTCGTCTGTCTACAAACTATTCATCCCAAGAGCAAAAAAAAGAGGATCTGCGTGCATTGCGTAATTTTGTATGCCATCCTCTGAGTGCGCGTGCTCTAGTAGAAAATCATGAGGATGCACAGGCCCAAATTGACCTGCACTATGATTTGGCAAAAGGTGAAGATGGCATTTCACCAGAATGGATGTCGCTACTGACTCGTTACCTTGAGCCTTACAGTCAGCTCAGCAATACACGCAAACCACAGCTACTGAGTCAGTGGCAAAGTGCTCTCGCACGAGTGATCGATAATTTTGGCATATTGGCAAAGCCTGACGAGTTCAAACGTTCTGATATCGAAGCATTTGAACAGTTTAATGATTTCTTAGAACAGTGGGCCCTCGTTTGGGAAGGCAAAGTTTCAGGACGTGAGTGCCTCTTTGCTATGCTCGACAAAGTACAAAGTCTAGAAACACGTTCTGTCGGTTTTCCACTCGAAGGTGTACAGGTGCTCGATATCATCGAAGCGCGCTATGTGCCTTTTGAAGTTGTTATTATTTTGGGATGCACAGAAGGTCGTTTTCCTCGTTCGCTACCTAATGATCGTTTGGTTAGTGACCTACTGAAAGTCAAACTGGGTATGCCCGGATGGCAATACATCGAAGCCTTGGAAGATACCACCTTTCATCGTTTGTGCAGTCAGGCACGTTATTTGACTTTCCTGTATTCTGTAAATCCTGACTATGGGTCGATCTGTCGCTCACGCTTTATAGAAAGACTGCTTGCGCAAGATCAGGCCCAACTCGTTGCAACACAGCAAGATACTAAAGTACAGCTAGCAGAAGCTTCTCTCGCTCTTCCTGCAGATGATGAAGTCAAAGGCAACTTTGAGGGAGCTCGCTCCGAATTTTTTCAGCAGGTCTCTGCAAGCTCACTCAGCCAGCTCTTTCGTTGTCCTTACCAGTTTCTCCTGAGCAAGCTGGGAGTGCAGAAAAAAGCTGATGAAGCCCCTTCTCTTTGGGAAGGACGCTGGTTGCACGAGATTCTCGAAGCCTTTTATTCAGGGCAGCTGCAAACCGAACAGGTGCTCCCTGCTTTGGCAGATCGCATTCTGTTGCGAGATGAAGAGATTGTTCCCTTTGCGCTAGAACGTTTGCGTGTGCTTACGGATTTTTGCTTGCCGGATAACATCAAAGGATCTCCGTTTTATTTGCATCTAATGCATTTTTCATGGCCTCGCTTTGCACACTATTGGGCAAGTCTCTTTGAACCCAAAAGCAATGGTACATCCGTTTTTGCACCACTCTATTCTTTCAAAGAATACACTCTCGCAGGTAAGGGGCTTCCTCTGCGTCAAGGCACACAAAAGTGGGCGTCGGTTTTAGGAACTCTCGATAGCTTAGATTGTATGAGCAATCGTTCGGTGTTGGTCGACTACAAACGCAAGGGTGTGGACACTCTCGTAGATGTTGTACAGGGCCTTGCTCCGCAGCTTCCTTTGTATGCTCTAGCGATGGCACAGAATCGTTTCGAAGAAGACAGGAGCTTTCTGGATTCTTGCTTGGTGGGCTATTGGAGTATCGTCGAAGGTCGCTGGCAAGCTCGAGGTGTGGGTGATCAGGTTCGTACATGGGCACTCGATAAAAAACTAGCAAGTGCACAAACTCCGTCTCTCAGTCACCTGGTAGACAACCTGCAATTGCTATGGTCGGAGACTACACAAATGCTTCTGCAAGAAGCCCAAGCCTTTAGTCCTGTCGAAAGCGATGCGTGCAAGCACTGTGCCTTTAAGGGCATCTGTCGAGTAGGAGGCTAATGTGAAAGCAAATCCGCAAAATCCCTATGAGAGCTACACGATCGAAGCCTCTGCTGGTGCCGGAAAGACCTATCAGCTGACACGTCGTTTTTTGAATCTTGTGAGTGCAGGAGCACATCCAGGAGGCATACTGACGATCACATTTACGGTCAAAGCTGCAACCGAGATGAAAGCGCGTATCATTCAAGAAGCCTCATCTCTCTTGTACAATAAGGCAAGGCAGTATGAATTTGATCAGGCCATGCGCAACTTTTATCAAGATTACCAAGCTCAATGTACGCATAGCATTGCGGCTCCTCGCAGTGCGCAACAAACGGCACAGCTTATTCTGTCTGCGACACAGTTGCTACGCATCACAACGATCGATGCTCTTTTTTACGATTGGTTTGCAAAATTTCCGTGGGAAGCCAACCCTTTCCCAAGCACAATGGATATGCGCTCACTGCCATACCAAATGATGGATGGCCTACAAATCGAAGACCTAAACAAAAGAGCCTGGGAACACCTCTTTGCCAATAAGTCTGAAAATGCCCTGCAACACTGCCTCACTCTACTCGATCTCGATAGCGATCAGGGTATTTTAGGCCTTGAACACAAGGTTTTTGAACTCTTTAGACACTATACATTTTTGTGGCAAAGTGAACAGGAGACCAATAATGCTCTGGTTCATTATGATCTTCCAAGGCCGATGAGTGAGGAAGATTTTTTTCGTGAGAATACAGAGGATCTACGACTCATTATCTCACATTTGAAAAGCAAAGATATCTTTTTAGAAGCACTAAGAAAGCGTACCCTTGCTGCATTATTTGCATCCCGCTTTCTAAATCAGGATGGGGAGATCAGCGGAATCTTTGTTCGAGGCAAAACACGCGAGCAACTCTCCCAACCGATCCTAAGTGTCAACCAAGCCTTGGGGCATTATCTAAGTTTAGAAAAATTATCAGCACTCAATTCCGCAAGCACAAGTCTCTTTGCTATTTACAAACTCTGGCTCGATGAGCGTGAGACTTTGAAACGCAAGGACGGTCTGGTAGAGTTTCATGATCTTGCAATCGGTAATTACAAACTCTTCCATGATCCTGCAGCAATTGGTGCGACCTGGTTGATTCACAAATCGTTTCAGCATCTGATGATTGATGAATGTCAGGACACGAGTTTTTTGCAGTGGTCGGTCTTTCGCAACTTGGTCGAAGAGATTTTAGCAAGCCGTAGCGACGAAACTGCACCCAATACAGTCTTTCTTGTTGGAGACCAAAAGCAGTCCATCTATGGTTTTCGTGAGGCAGATCCTGTGGTTTTGGAACATATGAATGGTGTGCTCCAAAACTTTGAGAAAACCTGCATTCCTCTGCACAAAAGCTATCGCTCAGCTCCCCTTATACTGGACTATGTCAATCGTGTATTTCATGAGACCTGGAACGGAGATTTTCCCACACATGCGACTGCTCAAAACGAAGATGGAAGCTGGGTGGTTCCAGACCAAGGGCGCATAGTCGTACAAGATGTCGGGCCACTGAGTATGAGCAAGGATGAAGCTGTTGCAGACGAAGCCAAGTTTGTTGCACAATATTTACAAGCTGCCCTAAGTGGTCAAGACCCACATCCTGTCTATGATAAAAAAACACAAAGCTATAGACCACTCATGGCCTCAGACTGCGTTATCCTCTATCGTAGCACAACGCATGTCGAAGTTTTTGAGGCAGCCTTAAGAGAATATGGAATTGCCTATTTACGTGAGGAACGTAAGGGCTTTTACGAACGCACAGAGATTCGTGACACTTTAGCGCTTTTGCGCTTTTTGAATGATACTAGCGACATGGTGAGTTTGCTTACGTTTCTACGAAGTCCTATGGGACGCATCGAAGATCGAGAGCTCTTGAATGTGCTCGACAAAACACGTGGGCAGAAGCGTCGCGAACTCGCATTGTTGGATGAACTCAAAGAAAGATCCGTGTGGCAGCCTCTTCGGGATTTGATGCTAGCATACTCAAACCTAAGTCCAAGTCGCCTGCTCTTTGAATCTTATGAGATTTTCTCAGCTCATGCAGCTTATGGTGTGCAAAGTTTGGACGGAGAGATCGCTCGCAAAAACTTGAATAAACTCTACGAACTTCTTTTGAATTTGGAGAATGAAAATCATCGCAATCTCGATGCTGTTCTTGAACAGATCGCTTTGCATGAGCAGCGTAATGAAGAAGCTTCAGCCTCTGCAGAAGGACAAGCCGTACGTTTGATGACCGTACACAAAGCAAAAGGTTTGGAATTTCCCCTGGTATTTTTAATTAAGACGAGCGAACCCTGGTACCGGGTTGACCGCTACTGGGCCAAAGTAAATACATGGAAGCGACGAGGAATGGCGCTAGTCGGCACACAAAAACATCGGCCTAAGCAGGCTCGGCAACTGCAGTCGATTATGGAGACTGCTGAACAAAATTTGGCAGATGAAGCAAAACGTCTACTCTATGTCGCATTGACACGAGCCAGCCAGTATTTGGTAATTACAGCACATCCCACAAGCAGTCTGGCTGGAAGCTTTTACCCCATACTGCGTGAGCATGCACCGACAATAGATACAAATAGGCAGATTGTTTCAATGACATGTACTTCTAGAAAAGAAAGATATGCACACGAAGCCTTTATATATACAAAATCAACTCGTCGGCTTCCAGATCAGCTATCTATCATACATCCTCATGCATCAGAGCGCATACGTAATGTGGTAGGTTCATCAATTTCTCTCGACACTAGCTTTGCAAAATCTGCTCGAGATAACGAGACTACATCTCCTTCCTTCATCCAACGCTTTATGGGTGTAGTCATCCATGCAGCACTTGCGCAACTTAGCCAGAGAATAGCAATCGATTTTCCGCGTATATGGGAGTCCGAAGTCAAGAAACTTCCCTACTACGAGCGCACACAACTGCAGGAGTCTCAACATCTACTGGATGTCGCGCGAAATGACGTTGCAAGAGTATGCAATTCACGAGAGTGGCAAGACCTTATCAGCGATGCAAAAGTGATCTATCCTGAGTTGCGCATGGTGCACTTTCGCAAAACAATTCTTGTTGTTGGATGCTGCGATTTGTATGTGGAAAAAAATAACGGAGATATTCATCTGGTTGAATGGAAAACCATGCAGATTCCTGCAGATACTGATGTCCAAGATTTTGCATTAGCTAATGGTTTTGTGCAGCAACTCGATCAATATGTGCGAACCATAAAAACAATGCGACCGAAATCCAAGGTTCGTGCTTGCCTTTGGTTTACAAAGACAGGAGTTCAAGTACAGAGATAGCGTCGAAAAGCGAACACATGGATAGTTCTTCAGCCATAAAGCCTAGGCTGCAGATATACAAGTTAACAGCATTGTCGATATA
>CAZWOL010000006.1:0-68326 GCA_964635325.1 uncultured Pseudobdellovibrionaceae bacterium | reverse complement strand
AGATCGGATGGAAAACCTTCAGCAAAAGGTGTCTTAGCTATGTAAGCAGGTGATCTTTGGGAAATGTCAGCTATCATCGTTGACGATCTTCCTCCATCGAGATTAAGGGCATACTGGCAGCCAAGAGACTGCATAAAACGTGCTAGTTCATTTATGCTCATTCCGTAGCGCCACCCGAACTCCCACATAAAACTATCTCCTCCTTCGACAGCAACTAAAATAAGCTCATTATCATCGACTCCAATGGCAGTCCTGGCATACTTACGCTCCAGAAAAGCATCAAGAGTCTTTTCTGGATTTGGATCTACGATCTCACCTTCATTTATGAGAAGAGGTGTTCCACCAACAATATATTCTGCTGTTTCCCACCATAGGTCCGAGGTGTCTCCGTCTTTATCTAGTTTAGACTCAATCCCTTTTTCATCCTGTTTAGGACCGAGTCTATCGAAATAAAACTTTGTTTCTTTGTTGACTGTCCTCCAACCTACTACACCTCGATTCTTCCTTGGAAATTTAATCCACTTGCCATCTAATTTGAAAGCACCTGCAGGGCTACCGTTAGATTCAAAAAAACCAGCATTGATGGCAACAATAGCCTTGCCTTTCTTTGCTAGCTCGCTTGATTTTTCTAGACCCTCTGCCTTTAGAAGAGCAATTTCAAAACGACTCGTGTCAACTCTAAGAACGTGAGCTGTCTGCCCTTCATGCTCTATTTTTCGATAATCAATACCGTGCTTATCTTCTAGCTCGAAAACATCATCTGGTGCTAACTCTGCTGCTGCGCGTGCGCCCATCGAAAACATGAGAAATAAAAGCAAAAGAAGATGGTGTCTTTTTTTCTGTGCGTTTTTCTTTTCGAGATGTTTAATGTTTCCTGCCAAGAATTCTCCATCCATAGGCAATGAATGACGTCAGGAGTGAATTAGCTTGGGTGGAGATGGATTGGCAAAAGTGGAAAATGATAAATCATCATTTTCCACTTTGATCAGAAGCTCACACCTCAGGATTTTCCTGGTTAGCTATATATTCTGAGTATACACAATGATAATGCAATCTAAGATTTGACTTTTTTTGTTGATCTAAATCCTCCTTTGCTATTCCTTAGCAGCATATTTGAATCGATGCAACAGTGGTCCTTAGTGTGTCGACTATCCTCACATATTCTTTTCGCATTAAAGCCTCTTCTATAAAAAGAGAGCTCAAAGATATGGCAAGAGCTGTGAATTTTGTCTGGAACTATGCGAATGAGACAAGCTTCGATGCGATCCGCAATGCCTTCGGGAGAGTTTGTCTAGTACTAGGTGTAAAAGAATATTTTGGCAAAACATGTCGTACTCGATGTGTTGGATTTTACGGTTTCTACCCCCGGTTTTTTGGTATTTTAGCGAAAGATTCAGGCATCAAGTTGTGGTATCAAGATAAATTTGTATTTCTTGCTCATTGAAAGGATCTTTCGCGTATGAAGAAGGCTGTCCCATTTGCTGTGGTTATATTTGCGTTGTATGTGGTGCTTCATATATCCATAGCCCTGATTAGTGTGGGGTTTGATTTTAATTTGTTAGAACAGAAACTGAGTTATCTGGACTCTTTTTGGTACACCCATCTAGCGACAGAGGGTTATAGTCCAACTCGAGGGCTGGCCTTCGATGTTCCCTTTGCTTTCTATCCACTTTATCCTCTTATACTCAGAATGATGCTTCTTGTTGTTCCAATATCGATGCATCTATTCTTTGCAAGCTTTTTTTCTCTTACACTTTTTGCGATCGTATTTTTTCATGCTGCAAGACAGCGTGTAGCTCTTTTAGGACTTTTTTTTCTCGCATTCTCGCCAGCATCGTGGGTCTTCTTTTCCAATCATACAGAGTCTCTCTTTCTGTTTTTGACATACTTTGCTTTCTGTTCTGCAACTAAAAATCGTATTGTCTTCGCCTCCGTGCTTGCTGGGCTTGCTGCTCTCACTCGTAACCAGGGGGTGCTCTGTGCTGCAGCTATTGCATTGTTGCTATGTCTACAGACTCCTGGTTTGAGTCTAAGGTCACGCATTAGAATTTTTTTATGTTCAGGATTCATTTCTGCTTCCCTTTATGCTTTGTGGTTGAGCTTCTTATATTGGAAAACGGGAGATGTTCTAGCATCTGTCAAAGCACAAGATCATTGGGGCCATATTGAGTTGCGCGAATATTTCTCCAAACTAGTCTGGCTGAGTGTGTCGAATTTCTGGCGTGCATGTTTGCTCTGGATGAGCGTTGCAATCTGCTTTGTCAAAATTCGACAGAACTGGCGAAAAAATTTAGCGATCTATGCATATGTTCTTGGTAGTGTTTTACTCTGGCCTCTTCAGGGTAGCAACTTCCCTTCAGCTCTGCGTTTTGCAGCAGTACTTTTCCCTATGTGGTTTGCGCTCGGGGAGTACGGACACGTTTGGTTTGCGAAATTTCAGACGTTACAAGCAAGAGTCGGCTTCGGGGTTCTTGTGCTGCTCACTGTAGCAATTTCTGCCTCAATCTCAGTTCGTTATTTCTTTCAAGGTGCATGGCCGTATTAGATTTGCGGATCTTTAGCTTCCATTGAAATTAGTCGCTGGTCTTGCTTGTAAGTGACATGTTTCCCTGAAATAAAATCGAATTTCCATCTTTCACCTGAGCTAAGCCCCCAAGTAGTTTTAAGTCATTGGTGAATAACTCAGGGTAAAGCTCCAAGTAAAGTGTACGATTTGTAAGAGCTACTTCGGGAATCAACTGAAAGTCCGCATCTCCGTCGTTGAAGCGACATCCTAGCTCAACTGCATTTTGCAAGACCGAGCGAACGGTCAATAGTCCGCTGTTCTGGTTGAAGCTAAGCTCTGCAGGTGATCCAATTGCGTGAGAGCTTGGGCATCTTTGGTTGGCGCCTGTGCTTTTATTGAAGCAGCCACGTAAATCTTTGTCATGGTTTGCCCCGCTATTGAGATTGACGGTGACAGCGATAAGAGTGTCGTCAATACTTTCAAAAGTAACTTGGCTTTTAAGTACTAGATGAGCAAGGTTTTCACCTTTAAGCATGGCTGCTGTTTTTTGCTCAGTCGTCAAAAGTTTTTCCTGCGCATTTTTGAGTTCTGGACTTCGTGGTGAACTCGCATTTTTACGTTCTGATTCGATAACGATTTGATTCTTGATTTTTTGAATATCGCTTATCAATTGCTTCTGTAAATCTCTATCTGCTTTCATGTTTGGGCTTTGTTGCCCGAAAAGTACATCCAATTGTCGAATCTGGGTGCCAAACTCGGCTTTGTCGGATTCTCCCATTGTTGGGATTGAGTCAAGTTCCGTAAGTATATGAGTGTTGAATAGAATGTCGTGAAATGAATACGTATGAGTGCCGCTTGTACGTTCTTTTGTAAGGGTTTTGAGAAAGACGACACTTGTTTCATCTTGCAAAAAAGATGTGGGACCATCGTTGTGGATTTTGACCAACCGTTTTTTTGCTCCGCTGCGATCCAGTTCTATTTTGAATTGTGTTCCAACGCGTTTTAGGGTGAAAACTTCACGATTGAGAT
This sequence comes from uncultured Pseudobdellovibrionaceae bacterium, assembly GCA_964635325.1. GTDB lineage: Bacteria > Bdellovibrionota_B > Oligoflexia > Oligoflexales > Bog-1112 > BOG-1112. The sequence goes on along the minus strand of CAZWOL010000006.1, from coordinate 64,791 downwards.
TGGTCTGAGCGGTTATCCAAGTCTTGAGTTCGTCAAGTTTGCTTATAAACTCATTTTGTTCATCATTATCAGCTTTGCTGCCGTTTTTTTTAAGTAAACTAAAGGTTTTGAGTATCCCGTTTTCCCAAATGCATTGGAAGTAATTTCCACGACCCGTCTGTTCGGTTGCGCAGCTTGTTCCTTGAAAGAGATTTCGTGATGCAAAATAACCTTCGCAGATACCGAGAACTTTAGGTCGCTCTGTAAAGCTTTGGTTGCGTAAGATTGAGGAGATCGCAAACTCTAGAAGTCGTACATCGCAGTAATCTTGGAAGGCTTCATCGCTAGTAGAAGTCTTGTTTTTATCGAGCCAAGCTTGGTTGTCCGCAAGAAGCTGAGGGCTTTGCTTGCGATAAAAGTCCATCTCCTCCATTTGTTGCTTGCGATACTCTGGAGAATTTTTCAAATTTGCCAGGTCTGACTCTTTTTGTCGAAGATCATTGTTGAGAGCTCTAAGCTTGTTGTCGACATCTTTGTCGAGGGCTGCTTTTTCAATGGCAATTGCTTTTTTGGTTGCTGCTATATAAGCCTTGTCTTCTCGTGTTTGACGTGCTGATTCAAGAACATCAGCGAGTTTTTCTTTAGCCGCCTCATCCTTCCAGAGTATGAGAGTGCCTTCAAAAAAATCCTTGCTGAGATCGCTGCGTAAGTGAGCGTCTTTATGAAGAAAGCTATAGATTTGCGATGCCTCTGCAAATTCAGGCAGTTTAACAACAGAACGCTCCTGCTCCTGAATCTTGGGATCTCGTGGGCCACAGGCAGAAAAATATACTGCAAAAATACAGCTACTCAGTTGGACGAATCGTTTTTGATAATTGTAGTTCATATGTATTGTCCCTTGTTCTTAGAAGTAAAGACTGAAGTCGGCAGTGTAAAGATCTTTGACAACTGTATTGATACTACTAAGGTGTCGCTTCATTTCTAAAGAAACAACGAACGGTACAGGAATTTCCTTACGTCTAAATGCTGGGATGCTTTGGTATCCGATGCGAGCCTCTAAGAATGATGCACGTTCGAATCCATCTTTTTCCAAAGCGTTTTTCGAAACTAAATTGTCGGTATCGTAGCGATCCCCATTTTTCCCTGCATAGCTAAGCCCAACAGCTGCCATAAGACCAAACCATGGCTCATACTGTGTTGAAACTCCAGCTTCCCAGCGATCGCCGGGTTTGAATCCAAGACGTTCTTCAGGCACTGTTATAGATTCATCTTCTGTCTTCATGCGTACATTTTTATGTGTTGGAACCTGGTAGGTGTATTTTACATATTGGTTGAACCAAAGATCTTCACGAATAAATTCATCCGTATAAAATGTTGTGAAGAGTCCCCAAGATCCAGTGCCGAAAGGAACATTTACCAATACGTTGGGATCTCCAGCATATCCTGTGGGTGCGATTACACCTGAAGCATTTGCAGTTTTTATCCAGCTTTGTTCAACAAAAAGATACTTTGCACCGACGGTGATATCCCCAATTCCGGAGCGTTCAAAATCTTGAATTTCAGAATAACCATTGTCAGTGAGTTTTTTATTCAACTCACGAACAGCAAAAGTTAATTTGTCTGCAACTTCACGTGCTTTTGCTGTTTGATTGTTTCCGTGTTCGTTTAGGGCTGCTACAAATCTTTGAGCATTTTCAGAGGCTCTAAAACCCATGCGTACATGCATTTTTGCTTGGTAATAGGGGATGCCGAGTGCAAGTGTTAGATTGTCTGTAGCACCGTAGGAGAAGATCCCTCCAGTTACCTGAATGTTTCCTTTCATGTCTGCGGAGAAAGTGCCGAGACTGTCGCTTTCGCTAAATTTGCCCTGAAGAAAGGATTGCAGTAGCAAGCGGTTGGTCGGGTTTTTTTCACCTTCAATCACTTTACGAAAGGTGAAATCTTTCGCGAGTGGTTCTGCGATCGAGTGAAAGAAGCCCTGGGCATCGGTCTTTTGGTCGACAGAAGTTTGCACGCTTTTGATGTTGAAACTTCGGACTCCCTTAGGAAGTACCTTTGTGTTCTCAATCGAATAGGCTGACCCTGCTGTGATCAGCCCCAAAAATGCAAACTGTAGTTTCTGAAAATTGTGCCACATATGAGCTCCTTTCCTTTCTCGATTAGGGGTCTCGCCTAAAGGTCGTCGTGTTCTGTTGTGCTAGCTTCGATTTCTTCAGACACTTTGTTGAGACGACCGTCTAAGCAGCTAACCCAACTTGCATGTGAGCGACAAGCCTCGATGTTTGACTTGATCGCAAGCATTTCCGTTCTGTAGTGCATTGTTTCAGGTTCACGTCCCTTTGGAAGCTCATTGGCTTCGATAAGGTCATCAATTGCTTTCACTTGATCGGTGACGATTTTGTAAGCGGTTTCAACATGACTGAAGTTTTTTTCTTCCATACCCAGCGAAGAGTAAGCAAAAGCGAGATAGTAGTAGTTGTCAAAATAGTCTTTGCCACTCATTGGTTCGAAAGGATGTGACTGCATAGTCGGAGTGTTTAGAGCGATTTCGGCGAGTTCGATCGCACGTTTGGGATTGTAGAAGCCACCTGGTACACCTTTGGCTTTGATGTTGGATGCGATTCCTGAAGAGACACGAAGGGATCCTCCGCCTTCAAAACCACCGACCAATTTGCCGTCGACAGTGCTGGCAGCTAGGGCTTCTTTTTGTGCTGAGGGGAGCTTTAGAGCAAGTTTAAGACGAGTGCCAACTGATGAAATTTTTGCTAGCGCAGCCATGCATCCTAGATAGAAATAATGTGGTTCTTGTTTTCCCACAAATTCTTTGCGAGCGCTTTGGGCAATCTTGTAACATTTTGTGAGTGCTTCTTTGCGCGCTTGCAAATTTGCACCTTTGAGCATGCCGCCTGCATAGATTTGTGAGCGACCCATTTGGGTGAAAGCATACAACCTGTCTTCAGTGCTGTGGCTTTTGTTATTGTAGATAGCCGCATAAGCATCAAATGCTTTTTGAGCTGCATCAAAATTGACCTGGTCATTAGAACTATTTCGTTGATTATAAAGATTGTCTTCGTTGTCAAAGCTGTAGTTTCCGAGTGCAAATCCGCTTAAAGCTAAGCCCAAACCTAAGCTTACGAGATTCCAATTCCGCATGGCGAGCTCCTTCGATGTTGAAATTTTAAATCATCGAGACATTCGCATACGGGGTGTAAGTTCTTGATGATGGGGCTACGTCGTTTTGACCTAGAGTGAATATCCAGTTTTAGTTGGTGAGTGCATTTGCAAGTGCCATTTGTAAATGTGAAATGGCTTCGAGCCAGTGCATAGGAGCAAGCAGATAAAATGCAGCACCAGTTGCAAGGAATGGACCGAAAGGTATTGGAGCCTGCATGTCCCATTCGCGTTTGAATAGCATCCAACTCAGACTCAGTACGGTGCCGCTGATCGATGCGAAAAGTATAGTGGGCAGAAGGGCTTCGTAGCCGAGCCAACCACCGATGGCGCCAAGGAGCTTGACATCACCCATTCCCATGCCTTCTTTGCGTCTCAGTACAATATAGATCCACCCCACCAGGAAGAATACACCTCCACCAAGGAGAATGCCGAGTCCCGAACTGCGGAGTGTTAGATCTGGATGAAGCCAAGCAATAAGTGGGGCTACTGCAACCATAGGCAGACTAATCACATCGGGGATGATCATGTGCTGCATGTCAATAACTGAGGCAATCAGAAGCAGATAAGCAAAGACCAACGCATGTAGAAAGCGAAGAAGCGTTGGAATATGTAGGGGCATAAGGGGGAGTTCGTTACCCCAAAATGGAAAGTGCCAGTAGATGTAGCTAACCATCAATCCGCAGAAGAGTTCTACGAGCGGATAATAGCGTGGAATGGCTTTGTCACAACAGTGAGTTTTTCCTCTGAGTAGGAGGAAACCAAAAATGGGTAGGTTCCACCAGAAAGGTATGGGGACTTCACAGTGCGGGCAAAAGGAGCGGTGTGAGCGCCAAAAGATTTCTCGGGGGAGGCGGTAAATGCATACATTGGCAAAACTGCCTAGAATCGAGCCAAAGACGAAGAAAATCCAGGTGAGTGGGGAAAGTAGTATCTGGGAAAAAGTTATAGACAAAAAAGTTCCTTTCGCGATGATTAGACTTCCATTGCAGTGTCTATGGAATTCAAGTTCATCCTTCAAAATAGCACAGGAACTCCAGGCGTTCGAGCTCTAGCTCTCGCAGGAGAAAAAGAAAAATATGAGCGCAAAGTTAGTTGAAAAATTAGAATGGTCCATACTCCTCAATTATTTGGCAGACTATTGCCAGACTGAAGAGGGTAAATCACAAGTCCTCGAACTACGTCCCGACCTCAAAAAGCAAGAGGTCAAGGATCGATGGGATGCCGTTGGTCCCCTACTCTCCCTTATTCGCTTAGGTACGCTTCCTGCAATTGGGGAGCTGCGTCCCATTTATTCCATACTTAAGCAACTCTCGATTGGGCAAGTGCTCGAAGGGGAACAGTTTAAGGTAATCCTGAGTTTGTTGCACACTACGCAGCGCGTAGCTGTTTTTGCCCGAGAATTTTCAGCGGTCTGCTCGACCCTGCGGCAGGTGCAAGAGCAATTGCAACCACTGCCTGAGCTTCTTAAGTCGATCGCAAGCGCGATTGATGATGCAGGAGCTGTACGCGATGATGCAACTCCCGAACTTGCACGTTTGCGCATGCAAATTCGTAATTTGCGCAAGCGCATTGAAGAGTCTCTGACGAATATTTCACGGGAGACTGAGTTTGCTCAGTACTTGCAAGATGACTTCTTTACCATGCGTGAGGATCGTTACGTCGTTCCTGTCAAGTTAGATGGTCGAGGTCGTGTGTCGGGTACCATCGTTGCAACTTCAGCAAGTGGGCAAACTCTTTTTATCGAACCCACTTCGGTGCGCACACAAAATGAAAGCCTTAAAGAACTCGAACTTTCTGAGCGCATAGAAGTCTTTCGCATCTTACGTGAGCTGAGCCAAGCCGTTGCTAGAGAAAGCGAAGCGATACGTGACAACTACAAAGAACTTGTGAGCTTGGACGTACTATTTGCTGAGGCACAGCTAGCATATAAACTCGATGCAGCACCGATTCGCCTCAGTGATCATCCGGTCATGAATCTACGTGAAGCTGTGCACCCTTTCTTAGTGCTCGGAGATAGTGGGCGCATTGTTGCTAACGACATTCAACTGCTGGAAGGACAGAACAGTCTGGTGATTTCTGGTCCTAACGCTGGTGGCAAGACGGTTGTGCTGAAAACGGTTGCTATGGTTCATATGATGGTTGCAGCAGGCCTGATGCCATCGGTGGGCGAAGGTTCGGAGATTTATCTCTTCGACAATATGTATATAGAAATGGGTGATACCCAAGATATTAGTGCACAGTTGTCGACATTCTCCGGGCATTTGATGGGTCTGAAACCCATTTTAGAAAATGCAGGCCCCAACGATCTTATTTTTCTTGATGAGATTTGCGTTGGCACCGAACCGCATACTGGAGCTGCTCTTGCTCAAGCTATACTCGAGCATTTGGCGAAACGTGGTGCGTGGGTGATTGCAACAACTCACTTTGACAGTTTGAAAATTCTTGCGATGGATAATCCTAAGTTCCGCAGTGGAGCCATGGGATATCGTGATGGGTACCATCCTACCTATACTTTGAATTTTGATTTGCCAGGACTGAGCTTTGGTATCGAAGTTGCTGAGCAGGTTGGAATACCAACTCAGATTGTACGTCGTGCACATGATCTGCGTGGCAAAGAGGTTTCGACATTCGAATCTGCAATTGCGAAACTTCTGAGTCAGGTTTCTCAATATGAAAGCAAAGTTGAAGAGGCTCAAGCCAAGATTCGTAAGGCCGAAGAAGAAAAGTCTCGTTGGGCACACGAAGTTGAGTTGCTCAAGAAGCGTAGACACGATCTAGCTGAAAAAGTCATTCAACAATATGAAGATGAGTTCAAATCTCTTCGTGAAAAACTCGAAGTCGCTCTCAAAAATTCGAAAAAGAATGAGCCCGTTGAAGCTGAGAGTTGCAAAGAACTGAATGATACACTTGGCAGCCTTAAGAAGGGAATCAGCAAGCTCGGAAACGATCATCTTATTCAGGAGAAAGAGCCTGGAGAACCTGCAGTTTTTGAGCATCTAAAAAAAGGTGACAGCGTCTATGTTAGTCGTCTTAAAAAGATGGGTAAGATCCTAAGCAAAGGAAAAACTTCTTCGGAAAAAATCGAAGTCGAAGTCGGATCTCTAAAATCGAAAGTAGTCTTAAAAGATCTGCGCATCGTGAGTCGTAGTGAAGCTGCTAAACCATATAAACTGCAACCACCTCGCAAAAAGCCTATGGTGAAAACCAGTGAATCCAAATCGCGGCGATTGGTGATTCCATCCGCAACCAATAGTTTGGATCTACGTGGTCTGACTGTGGATGATTCGATGGAGAAAGTGTGGCGTTTTCTGGATGCAGCTGTCATGAGAGGTGAATACGCTGTCTTAATTATTCACGGACATGGCACCCAGGTTTTGAAGCAGACCATTCGTAATGAGCTCGCAAAAAACTGTCCCTATGACATCGAATACTTCCCTGGTGATTCACAAGAAGGTGGTGATGGTGTAACGGTTGTTTTCTTTCAGCGGGAAAGTGACTAGTTTATTCTCAGACACAAATTGAGGTTGGTGATGGCGAAAGCAAGTCGTGAGAACATTCAAAGAGACATCAAAGCTTTACAAGCAATTCTTGATGACTACAAACTTGCAGTGGTGAGTCGAGAGACCAGCTTGCTCGGTCGCAAAGAAGTGCTCGGAGGAAAAGCTAAGTTTGGTATTTTTGGAGATGGTAAAGAGATCGCTCAACTTGCGATGGCACGTGCCTTTCGCAAGGGAGACTGGCGCTCTGGATATTACCGTGACCAGACTCTAATGATGGCTTTGGAGGTTTGTTCTGTTCGACAATTTTTTGCACAGCTTTATGCAGATCCTTCTCTAGAGCGTGAGCCTGCATCGGGTGGGCGACAGATGAATTGCCACTTTGCAACACGCTATATCGATGAGAGTGGTGCTTGGTTGTCGCAAATGTCGATGCATAACGTGTCGAGTGATGTTTCTCCAACCGGAGGGCAGATGGCCCGTCTTGTTGGTCTTGCTTATGCTTCCAAACTCTATCGTCAAGAGTCCGCTTTACAGCAATGGAAGGGAGCATCTTCGTTTTCTGTGCAGGGAAATGAGGTCGCCTTTGGTACTATCGGCAACGCAGCTGCTGCAGAAGGTGTGTTCTGGGAAGCTATCAACGCTGCTGGGGTTCTGCAGATTCCACTCGCTATGTCTCTGTGGGATGATGGCTACGGTATATCTGTTCCTAACGAATTTCAAATGACCAAAAGCAGCTTGTCCTTGGTGCTCCAAGGTTTTGCAAGCGAAGGAAAATTGAAGGGATTTGATATCTACACGGTTCCTGGTCATGACTATGAAGCCTTGGTAGATGTCTATTCGCGAGCGATTGCTAAGTGTCGGGAGACACATGCTCCTTGTATTGTCCACGTAACTCACCTAACGCAACCGCAAGGACACTCGACTAGCGGGAGTCATGAACGTTACAAGTCAAAAGAACGTTTGGACTATGAAGATTCCATCGATGGTATCAAGGTGATGCGAGCCTGGATTCTTAGCCAAAAAATTGCAACCGAAGATACGCTCGCAAGGATCGACGAAGAAGCGGTTGCATTCGTTGAGCGAGAGCGTCAGCTTGCTTGGGATGATTACCAAGGAGCTATTCTACAAGAACGCGAGGCTCTGCTGCAAAGCATACGCCAACTGCCTGAAGATGGTGACGTGCTTGCACACAAACTGGACGCAGAACTTTCAACATCGAATGTGTTGCGGCGTCAGCTTGATATATGGGCGCGCAAGACTCTCTTGCAACGCTCTATTGAGAATAAAAATTCCGATGCTCTGCGTAATTTTCTCGAAGCATACCGACAACGTTGTACAACTGCTTACAGTAGTTGCCTGCTGAGCCGACATCACTCACCTCTTCAAGTGCCTGCTTTAGCTCCTCAGTACTCCGAAGCATCGGCTCATCTTGATGGGCGTCAGATTATACAAAAATACTTCGAGATCAAACTTGCGCAGGATCCTCGCATGTTCATTGTCGGTGAAGATGTTGGACAACTCGGAGGTGTCAATCTTGAGTTCGAGGGTCTGTGGAAACAATATGGAGCACTCCGTGTGACAGATACGGGTATCCGTGAGATGACGATCTTCGGTCAGGGGCTTGGTGCAGCTATGAGGGGTTTGCGACCGATCGTAGATATTCAGTATCTGGATTACTTGCTTTTTGCGTTGCAAGGGATGAGCGATGATCTCGCAACTCTCCATTATCGAACAGCAGGTGGGCAGATTGCTCCTGTGATTGTACGTACCAAAGGTCACCGTCTCGAAGGCATTTGGCATACGGGTTCACCGATGGGCATGTTGCTGGGCTCTTTGCGAGGGATGCATATCTGTGTGCCACGGAATTGCACGCAAGCTGCTGGCATGTATCAAACCTTGCTTTTAGGACAGGATCCAGCTCTCGTGATCGAGGTGCTCAATGGTTATCGTGTGAAGGAAAGAGTTCCCGATAACCTGGGGAGTTACACAGTAGCTCTAGGGTGCTGTGAAATTCTGCGAGAAGGAACAGATCTGACCATCGTGACCTACGGTGCGTGCGTGGCTCTGGCGCAGCTTGCTGCTATCGAACTTGCAAAACTCAGTATTTCGGTCGAACTCATTGACGTACAAACCTTAGTTCCTTTTGACCTTGATCATACGATTTTGCATTCTATTCGCAAAACAAATGCGGTGCTCTTTGTTGATGAAGATGTCCCTGGTGGTGCTACTGCATACATGATGCAGGAAGTTTTAGAGACCCAAAAAGCGTATGAATATCTTGACGCGGCCCCTCGGACGCTTTCTGCAAAAGCTCATCGTTCAGCATACGGATCGGACGGAGACTATTTTTCCAAACCGAGTACGGATGATATCGTAGAGTTGGTTTACAAGATGATGCATGAGCGTGATCCACAAAGTTTTGCTGAGTTGTAAGGAGTAAAAATGTCACTAGCGTTTGGTACTGTCGGAGTTGTAGGTGCAGGTCAAATGGGGTCTGGTATTGCCCAAGTCTGTGCAACTTATGGTGCAAGTGTTGTGTTGGTGGATATCAAAAAACAACAGTTAGATGTCGCCAAGGCAGGCATACAACGCTCTGCGGCAAAGTTACTCGAGAAAGAAAAAATTAGCACTCAGCAAAAAGATGCGATTGCTGCAATTCATTTCACAGAAGACTATTCAGCTCTAAAGAGTTGTGATCTTGTTGTGGAAGCGGTCGATGAGAAAATCGAACTCAAAGAGCGTGTCTTACGTCAGATTGAGAGTGTTGTTTCTAAGGACTGTGTAATTGCAAGCAATACGTCTTCAATTTCTATCACCAAATTGGCGGCCTGTCTCGCTAAGCCAGAACGTGCGATCGGCCTTCATTTTATGAATCCAGTTCCTCTAATGAATTTGGTCGAAGTGATTCCTGCTCTACAAACACATGAGACTCTTACGGAGCGTGTGCTTGCATTTGTTAAGTCACTAGAAAAAGAAGCAGTGCGTAGCAAAGACTATGCAGGTTTTATCATCAATCGCATTCTTATGCCCATGATCAACGAAGCGTTTTATGTTTTAATGGAGGGAATAGCGTCTCCAGAGCACATTGACCTTGGTATGAAATTAGGTACCAACCAACCTATGGGACCATTGCAGCTTGCCGATTTTATCGGACTTGATACATGTTTGGCCATTATGACAGTCCTTCATAAAGGACTAGGTGATGCAAAGTATAGACCTTGTCCGTTACTGATTCAGTATGTTGATGCTGGTCGACTTGGACGCAAGACCAAGCAAGGTGTTTATTCCTATTCTGTATGATGAGTTTGTTTTTTGCAGAAAAATTGCATTGACCAAAACATAGGCTAGCCGTAAAAAGGATGAAAGAATCCAAAAAATGGAGAGATTTTTATGAAGAAGTTGATTGCGCGCATTCAAAACGATATCGGCAAATTGCAAGATAGCGTCCAGAAAGAGGGTAATGACCTTCTTGAAAAAATCAAAAGCTTGGATCTCAAAACCAATCTCGAACAGACCAAAGCTGAGCTGACGAAAGTTCTCGCTGCGAAGTTAAAAAAAATGGAACCAACCTATCATAATTTTGTGGAAGAGCTTCGTAAGAATGCCAAAAAAGCTGGCATCGATGTGGATAAGCTTGAAAAAGGTTTCAAGAAAAAAACCAAATCTCTGAAGAAAAAAACACCAGGCAAAGCTAAAGTTGCTACGAATAAAAACAAGTCAGCCCGACCTAAAGCCAAAAAAGCTTCTACTAAGTCGGGAGCTAAAACGAGTACCTAAATTTTCATGAAGCCAACCCCGTCCTTATCTCTCCATTTTGTAGTGCAAGAATTGCGAGATCCTCTTTTGCTTTGGTATAAAAGCAACAAGACAGCACATGCCTGGCGTGAGTTGTGGGATACATTGCGTGATCCTTATCATGTTTGGGTGAGTGAAATTATGTTGCAGCAAACGACCCTTGCTGCAGTGATTCCTAAGTATATTCGATTTGTGCAACGTTTCCCCAACTTGCAATCGTTGGCACAAGCCTCGGAAACTGAGATTCGCAGTGAGATCCAAGGGCTTGGCTACTATCGGCGCTTTGCGAATATGCATCGTGGTATGCAACAGCTGTACGAAAAATCTGAGGGCCGAGAGATTCTATGGCCACGCAACTATGAGGAGTGGTTAAAAATCGCAGGTGTCGGAGAATACACTGCAGCAGCAATCAGTAGTATTACCTTAAATGAATCTCGAGCCGTTTTAGACGGAAACGTTTATAGAGTGCTCGCTCGAATTTTTGATATTCAACGACCTGTGAATGATCCCATCCTTCGCAAGCAGCTCCAAGAGCTTGCTAATGTTCTGGTCTGCACATCTGATCCTGGTTCTTATAACCAAGCTTTGATGGAGCTTGGTCAGAAAATCTGTCGACCTTTGAATCCATCGTGTGAAATTTGTCCAATTCAAAATATTTGTCTTGCTCGTGAGCGTCAAAGCACCCATCTTGCACCGGGACCTAAGGTGCGAGAAGCTCAAGAGAGTGTAAAACTGCGTATCAAAATTTTGCAAAAGGGTCGACTCTTTGGTCTTAGTAGGCGCTCTAATAATGCGAAATTTCTGCGTGGTTCCTTAGGTTTTGTTACTGAAATTGCACAGCAGAATCGCTTTCGTGTCGATGGAGAAGCTATTGCTTTGCCGTGTGGGCAGTCACTGGGGAGCTTTCGACACTCCATCACGAAGCATAAAATTTCAGTAGAAGTTTTAGTGGTTACTTGGGAGAGAAGATGGGCCAAAGAGTCTTTGTTTCAAGACATACAATGGCTCAAGAAAGATGAGCTAGCATCTCAGCTAATGGCATCTTTGGATTTAAAGGCGTGGAAAGTTTTTCTAGGTACCAACAATCACCTTAAGAGATTTGCGTAGACAGGTGACTTTCATCGGTAGCGTGCCGATAGATTCCCCATCGGACTCAACATTAACACGTCCCGTAGAACTAACGTCCGCACTCTCATTTTGACAGCTCAAAGTCTCAGGGAGGTTTAGATGCGTACCTCTATAAATCGAAGGAAAGGCTCTGAGCAATGCAAGCTTAGACATATGTTTGATAAGCACAGCTTGAAGCTTTCCATCATCAAGCTGTGCTTGTGGAGCTGCGAACATGCCTCCTCCAAAATAGCGACCATTGGCGAGTACTAGAAAGGTGAAGGTGCCTTTGTAATCTGTCCCATTTCCGTGGTAGTGGAGTTCAGTGTTTTTGCCGTCATAGCTCAGAATTCCTGCGAGTGAATTGCGGAGGTAGCGAAAAAACGGCCCACCCCATGCAGAAGATTGGCTCACTCGTAACGCAATGTCGGCACTCATTCCACACGAAAGTATGTTAAGAAAGTAGTGCTCTTTTTCTTTGCCATCAAAGCCACACAATCGCACATGACCTATGTCGACACTTGCTACTTTGCCCCTGTGCAGAACCGATAGAGCTTCGCCCAAGGCGCTTGAAATACCCAAGCTACGAATAAAGTCACTTCCAGTTCCTATGGGAAGTGTTCCTAAGACGAGATCTGGATTGATGGGCTTTTGATGTTCAAAGAGCCCATTCACAATCTGGTTGAAGGTGCCATCACCACCAACGCCAATGATGCGCTCTATGCCTTCGTGTGCACAGCGACGAGCGAGTTCGGTCATATGACCCTGACGTTCGGAGACTCTCACCGGAACTTTCGGAAAGAGAAAGTCGATTTTGTCTTGAATACGCTTGAAGCGAAGTGCTGAGCGTCCACCTGCAGCTGCAGGGTTGAGAAGTATAACGGTCTTTTGCACTGCTAAGGCCTCACATCCAATGTTCGAGGCTACGTCCGATGCTATCATCCAGCGTTTTATGCGGGTTGAAAATCACTCGGGGTAGTTCGATGAAAATTAGGTTTGCGTTTTCACTGTTGCCGATCAATTCGTACAACAGAGATTCATGATAATAAACATTTTGACCCTGCCATTGTTTCTCAGCAAATATCCAATATGGACTATTGTCGAGTTGGTAGTTTTCCAGCTTGGCATGCAGTTCAACTGCAGCAAAGACAGGGTTGAAATGCGTTGCGAATTTAGGGTCTCGAAGCCGTTCTTGATCCACAGGAGAAATATGTGGCCCCTCCAAACAGATCGCTTGATCTCCCAGTGGAGTTGAAATTAGGACTGGCATTCCTCCCTGATCGTGACCCGAGTTGGGAACCTGCGCCATAAAGTTTAGAGGACGCTCAAATAGTTGAAGAAGGTTGGACTTCAGACAAAGCCCCAAAGGGGTTTGAAACAGACTCAGCAGCAGAGACCAGAGCGGTTGTTCTTGCTGTGGTTGGCTGCCAACGAATCTGTCTTCTTCTGAGCTCAGTGCTCGTTTAGGAAAACATTCCAGAATCTGTTGTGCTTCGTGAGTTGCATCATTCAAATTTTTATTTGCTAATGCTGTGCGAATGTTTTGCAAACACTTGAGGGCAAAGTGATGAGCTCCGAGAAAGCGTCGACTCGCTGTTAGAGCGTCTTCTTTGCATCCAATCACATTGTCGATATTGCGGATAAAGAGTGTTTGAGCATCTGGAAAACGTTCTTGGATTTTAGGGAACAAGCGCATTAAAGAGCCGTGACCTGCGGGTGCCAAAGAGATTTCATTAGCTTCACGGATGAGATGTCCCTTGGCATCCAAGCGGGGTGTTGACAGCTGTGTTCCCTGCTCTAAAACGAGGAGGTCGTCGTTTTTCCATCCCCAAGACTGTGCATGTTTGGCAAATATCTCGCTTTGGTTTTTGGGCGCTACGCAGACTGTTTTAAGAATGTTTCCCAAAGCTCTTTGTTCAAGAAATTTAAGTCGAAGAAACGAATGCCCTTCGCATACACAAGGAAAAAGGCCTTTTGCTAATCCGATAAGATGGCCTAAGTCTCCTTTGGTGTGATCAGGCTGAGGTGGCAAAACCCATTGCGTTGCTTCAAGACGTGTTTGGAGCTCGTTGGGGTCCGTCGATTCTATTAAGTTATAAATAGGTTGAATGTAGCGTGTAGATGATCCTGCAGCAGGGATAAAGCTAATCACATTCGTATAGTTTTCAGGAAAATTTTGTAATGCTGCATAGGGAACTATGCGACCATTGTCAATACGACAAGTATCTTTGATTGGGAACGAGAAATTTCTCATTCCATTTTCTTTAAATTTTTTAAAGCGCGAGCAATGCTGTTCCAAAATATGCAAATCTAAACCAGTATCATTCCCATTTTGAAGAACTTGAGAATGGCGCAACGGAGACGATTTTTTATCGAGCTGCATAGTTTCTCACTTCGCTTCTATTAAGGTATTGAAAGAGCATTAGCATTTTTCGTGGGTTCTGTAAAGGAAGCTAGATTCTTATGTGGGTGAAAAATAGCCATTTTTGCAAGCCAAGGCTCCCAATCTATGCTTTGAATCACATTTTGAAAGCGCTTGCAAACGAGATCAAAACTACGCGGAGGTATATAGTTTGCAAGCTTTAGACAGGTCCACAGATCTGCAGCTTGCTCTAACGGCCATGTCTCAATAAGGGCAAGTTGCCAATTGGGATGAAGTCCATAAAATGTATCTGCAGAAACTTGCATGCCGTGTTGTTTTCTTGCGTAGGCATCTGCAGTTTGCTCGTATCCGTGCTGCGTGAGTTGAATGCGTCGAGTTGATGAAATTTCAAAAACAAAACGCTGAGCCTTAAGAAAACGTAGGATTGTGTTTGATTGCTGACCTAAGCCATGGCGTGTTGCTTCAAGCTTTTCGCGTAACTCCACCTCAGTCAGAGATTTGCGTTGCCCTATATGAAGTAAAATTTCAAATATGTCTTTAGCAAGCTGCATTGTATCTCTGTCTTTCCAATTTTCTTCACTAGCTAAAAGAGCAAAGTAAATGGGATAGACATTAGTGATCGACGGATTTTTAAGATAGTCTTCCGCCAACTCTTCGAGAATTTCTAAGGACTCTGTTGTGAGAGTTGATCCAAACACAATAGTGTTCTCAGAACGTGTCTGAGTCAGTGCATCACGAATCAGACGCAAAATGCTCGAACCGAGACCAATTTCTTCTGTAAGACAGTCTGGGTTGCGACAATTCAATACCAAAACTAGCAAGTAAAGGAGAAAGGTACGCTCCTCAGCGTAGGCTGGGTGAAATTTTTTTTGGCCTAATGGAGGCAATGCTGAACTTAAAAAATGCTCAGCCCATACTCGATCTGTACGGAAGTCGTTGATCAAATGATGAAGCAGAAGGTGTTGGAAAAGAGGATTTGCAATCCAGTTGCGATGTTTTAGCAAACAGTAGAGTAGGTCGAAGCCTAAGTAGGCCAGTTCGCTTTCACCGTGATGCTGCTCGGTAGAGGCAAAAATATTTTGCAGCAAAGATTGGAGATGTTGAACCTCCTTTGCGTCACACGTTTTTAAAAATGAGAGGCGAAGGTCCAGTGAGCGTATCATATCCAATCCAACTAGCGATGAGAACGCTGTCGTGAATCACTTGGTTTCTTTTTGGCTCCGTATGAAAGTGAATACCAATCATCTTGCTTAAGTGGGTGAAAGAAGTGGCATTCTTCAATCAAAATATTTGCAGTAGTTTCTGCTACCGATGCGATCTCAACACGTACGCCTTCCGATTTAAGATGGCGGACGAGCTCAATATAATCAGCATCTCCCGACATGATGATGATCGTGTCTACTTTAGCAGCTAATTGAGTTGCCATGATGCTAAGCGGAATATCTGCAGATTTGTGGCATGGGATCACAGAGCCGTAGTAGTGCTTGTGGAGGCGTTCTGCTAATTTAGAAGAGATTGCTTTGCCTTCACGGAAATAAATGAGTCGGGTTAGTTCTCGAGTTTCTAGAAGACGGGGAACTATAGAGTCAAAATTCAACATGACTCCCTCATCGTCTGTGATGGAATGTAGGCTGCGTTCGATGTTGTTGCCGTCAATAAGTATAGCCACCTTCTGGCTAATAACGATTCCAGTCATATTTATCTTCCTGTTAGTTGCGTGGGGCATCCATATTTGGGTGCCATTGTTTATGGGTATCCGGCTTCTTGCGCGCGGTATAATCATCATTATAGCACTGAGCCCGCCCGCGGAATTCATTTTTCATTATAGGGCGGGGTCCTTTTGTCGCAGGAGCGCTAATATAATATGCTGATAGTATTGCATAAATCATCGGCGTTGTCTGGACGTAGGAATGCTAAGATCTTATAGACCAAAGTAGGGCCTAATGGCTATCGAGAAGCTTTGGATCTTGAGCTGCACGCAATAACCCATAAAGTGCTAGTTTCCCACTCAATTCCAGGCTCTTAGAATCTACAGTCTCGATTTGATCGCGGGGAGTATGCCAAAGATCCATGTGATTGAAGTCGATGATGTCGAGCACTGGAATGCCTTTGGCACGAAAAGGTATGTGGTCATCGACAATTGCCAATGCATTTTTGGAAAAAATATTTTCCTGTTCCAGAACTTTGGCAGCCTCATATAGCCACTGCAAGAGTAACGGGTGTGAATTCTGGTCATGGGTCAATTGTAGGTTTTCATACCCAACCATATCGAGCACAATCAATGTCCGCAAAGCTACTGCTCCATCCTGCGTTTCAAAACATTGGTGATTCGGTAAATGTTTACAGGGGCGCAGTGTGTTCGCAAGATAGCGGCTGCCGTAGGTGTTGTCTATGCTGTGAGATGGGTGTTTGAGTAGCCCGTCGTTCCAATCTTCTAAGTTTGCTTCTTCACCATCAAACCAAATAAGTTGGATATCACATTGGAGCTTGTACGTTATATTTTTGCTTAGAAATCGTGCTAAATCAAGGAGAAGAGCAGATGAAGATCCTCCATCATTTGCACCGAGATACGGAAAGCCTTCAATGTCTTTGCTGTCATAGTGAGAAGCAAGTGCGACGACACAGTTTGCGTTTGGATTGAGATTGAGTCTTACGCTTACATTAGCGGCTTCTCGAGGGAGTCTGAGAGGTGCTAATGAATTGTCCGCATGTTTGTTTGGGATTTTTGCTGTAAAGATTTGCAGCTCTGGCTTGAGTCCAAGAGACTTAAGTTCATGCACAAGAAAATTGCGAATTTCATGCTGACGTTGCGTTCCCATTGGATGTGGAGCTGCCGTCAAAACACGTAGGGATGCCTGTACCCGTTCATGGTCCAGACGATAAGCGTACACGGAGGTGCTTGCCAATTCTGAAATACTTTGTGACTGGCGCATCCATTGGCAAGCTGTCAGCAGAATCAAACTTGCAAGAGTCAGTATCTGGACCATCTGTACTCGGCCTGACTTCCTAGTTCTTCTTCGATGCGAATCAGTTGGTTGTATTTGCAAATGCGATCCGTCCGACTCATGGATCCTGTTTTGATCTGTCCAACACCTGTTCCGACCGCAAGCTCTGCGATTGTCGTGTCTTCTGTTTCTCCGGAGCGATGAGATAGAATTGCAGAATAGCCTGCACGTTTCGCTAGCTCTATGCAGCGTAGGGTCTCGGTTACGGTGCCTATTTGGTTGGGCTTGATGAGAATAGAATTGGCGCAGCTTCTTTCTATTCCTTCTTGTAGACGTTTGGTGTTCGTGACAAAGAGGTCATCTCCAACGATCTGCACTTTTTTCCCAATGGCATCCGTTAGTGAACGAAACCCTTCCCAGTCATCTTGATCAAAAGCATCTTCAATTGAGACTATAGGAAAGCGATTGGAAAGTTTGACGAGCATGTCTACAAATTCTGCAGTCGAGTATTTTTTGTTTTCACTTTCGAGGTGATAGTTTCCTTTTTCAAAAAACTCACTCGCTGCGACATCAAGAGCAAGACCCATATCGCTTCCAGGTTTGAATCCAGCAGCTTGAATCGCTTCGACCAGTAGTGACAAGGCTTCTTCATTGCTTTTTAAATTGGGAGCAAAGCCTCCCTCGTCTCCGACAGCAGTGTTCAGTTTTTTGTTTTTGAGTATTGTTTTCAATTTGTGAAAAGTTTCAGCACACCATCTTAGGCCTTCACGAAAGCTTGGCGCTCCGATTGGCACTAGCATGAACTCTTGAAAATCAAGACTGTTGTCAGCGTGAGCTCCTCCATTGATAACATTGACGAGAGGCACCGGTAGTCTGTAGGTGCTGCAGCCTCCGATATAGCGATGCAAAGGTAATGCACAGTATTCGGCTGCTGCTCTCATACAGGCCATAGAAACACCCAAAATGGCATTTGCGCCTAGGTTGCTTTTGTTTGCTGTGCCATCGAGGCCGATCAGGAGTGTGTCGATCATATTTTGTTCACACACGTCAGCTCCAATCAAACGCGGAGCAATGATTGTGTTTACATTTGTGACAGCTTTGGAAACTCCCTTGCCGAGAAAGCGATTTTTATCTTGATCGCGCAACTCGCAGGCTTCGTAATGTCCTGTTGAAGCGCCCGAGGGTACAGCAGCGCGACCGAAGCAATGATCCTCAGTTGCAACGTCAACTTCAACCGTTGGATAGCCACGGGAATCCAATATTTCTCGAGCTCGAATGTATGAAATTTTACTCATAGACTTAGTCCTTTCCTCATCGTTTCATTTGCAGAATTCTCTTGTACCGAAAGTTCTGCAACGTGTAGATAGTTAAGAGTACACCAAATATTATATGCACTGGAGGCAACTTGAAAAAAAGATCACAAGCACAGTGGCGAGATCTCTTGCCTGCAGTTTACTCATGGATCGGTCGTACAGATATTAGCACTTCCGCGGAACTGGTCCCCGGAGCGCATCATATAGTGTCTGTTCAGTCGCAATCTACTCCAGAAAAATTTGAACTCGATGTCTCAGGTCTTAGCGCTGATTTATGTCAAATGATCAAAGATCAGTGCGCTCAATTAGGCTGGCGCCCACAAGCTGGACCAGTATTAATCTCTGTGCAGAGCCTTTCATTGCTGTTGGTTCCCATCACAAGTTTGAACGTGAGTCAGGCGCAAAAAGGTCGGCAGTTGGGGACAGAAGCAGCCTTTGTCCTGCGAAATCTCTGCGTAGAAAGTCTTGTGATTTGTGCGGGAGCGCAACTGAGTTCCTTCGATATTTGGGAGGGACTCGTTCAAAGTTTCTACAACCTGGAGTCGTTTAAAGATGTTGGAGAAGCAAAATGTTCGTTGCCGAAGCAAGTATCTTTTTTAGGTGCAAATGTACAACCCGAGGTTGAAAAAAAATATCGGGTGATGGCGGAGGCGGGAGTCCTGATGCGTATGATCAGCGATGCTCCGCCCAATTGGTTAAATTCTGAGAAGTTTGCTGAGATTGCAAGTGATATGGCAAAGGATCTTGGTATTACTTGCGAGGTGCGTGGTCGAAGTGAGATCGAAGCCCTCGGCATGGGCTCTTTTGCAAGTGTAGCTAAGGGAACTAGTGTTGATCCTAAATTAATTGTCCTTGAGATCAAAGGTAAGGATCCATCCAAAACCGTAGCTCTGCTTGGAAAAGGGCTTACCTTTGATTCGGGGGGGCTCAGTCTTAAATCTGCTTCTGGGATGGAGCAGATGAAATACGATATGGCCGGTGGTGCTGCTGTATTGGGTGCAGCTTATGTGCTTGGTCAAATTCAACCTCCTACAAATGTTGTCTGTATAATTGGTGCGGTTGAAAATATGCCATTCAATGGAGCAACTCGTCCTGGGGACATTGTGAAAGCGATGAATGGTAAGTCGATCGAAATCATGAATACCGATGCGGAAGGACGTCTCGTCTTAGCGGATCTCTTGCATTATACAGTGAAACGCTACAAGCCAGAGTTTATGGTTGATGCAGCGACTCTAACAGGTGCGGTTATCATTGCTCTGGGACATGCGGGTGCTGGCCTGTTTGCAAACTCGCAACCCTTGGCTAAGCACCTTCTCAGTGTCTCAGAAAAAGTAGGTGAGCCGTTATGGCAGCTTCCTATGTGGCCTGAGTTGGATAAGGATCTCAAATCTACTGTGGCAAACTACAAAAACACATCAGCTGATTCAACTGGAGCAAAAGCTTCAGTTGCAGGTGCGTTTTTAAAAGCATTTGTTGGAGACACAAAGTGGGCGCATCTGGATATTGCAGGAACAGCGTGGGACTGCAGGGCGCTTGGTTTTCCAACGGTCGGAGCATCGACGTTTGGGCTTCGCACTATGGTCCAAGCTTGTCTGGATTTTCAATCTCTCTAAGATACGTTGTTAGATTGCAGTCAAAAAGGCTTGCTCCAATCCCACCTGCTCTGTTTCAATAGAATATTGCTAATTCGTCAAATATGAGTGCCGATAAAAGCCATTGGGCGTATCTGTATTTGCGTATGCGTCGGAGAAAATGGGATGTATCTGCACTCCTAAGAAGGGATCTAAGATGCGTAAGAATTTTCTTCTTGTCGGAAGTCTATCCTTTTTTCTAGCTGCAACAGGTTTGGCACATAGCCCTCAAAATGAATCTGCCAAGTACAAATTAGATCGCAAACAAGCTCGAACAACAGCTGTTCTAACTCGTGGGACGCTTGAGTTAAATGTAGGTTCCTTTGATAAGAGCATTGGTAAGCAGGGATCCTACTCATCTCAGTTTAGATACCAACTCAAAACGATCATTGGTGATCTAAATGGTGCAAAGCCAATAAACATTCCAGCTGAGTTCTTTTCTCCGGACTTTTTGCAGACGTTACGTACAGAAAAAATATGCAATTGGATGCTTTCAAAATCAGACATCTAGGATTTCGTGATGTGCGAACACGTTTTGATGTTAGCTACCCACACAGCGATGTTCTCTATATTTACGACATTCAAAATATGATGACGCAAAGCTTTCAAACCAAATTAGAGAATGCTCTTGTTGATGTGTATGAACTTGAGCAAGATGTCAGTGTGATGGGCTTGGATCCTAAAGACGCTCGAGTTACTCTCACAATCTCTGAAGCTGTACCTGCAATGGGGGCTGTGACGGTTGATGTTTCTGCGAAAATCAAAGGAAAAATTATTAAGGCTGGTTTTGATTATTTGCCACCGTCAATTCCTGATCCTGACTTTAGAGCATCTCCTGATGCAACTAGGTTGGCGCCAGACAATACATAAAAAACTCTTGGTTGCCACGTCGGCCTTTGATCGCAGACTTGGCATATCGAATGTTGCGCGCTCCTCGTTCTAGGAATGACTGAGAAACCTTTGCAAGAGCTTTGTCCCAAAGCTCTTTGGACTCGACAACCCCTCCCTTGGGAACCTCACTCTTTAGCAATTCAAACTGTGGTTTGACGAGAATGAGAAATTTTGTGTTTGGGTTAGCAAGCCTAAGTAAGTCAGGAGCCAAACGTTCTAAAGAATTAAAACTCACATCGGCTATAATCCAATCAAAAGGAGCATAGTCTTTGCCATTAAAGTCACGAATGTCGGTTCGTTCGAGGTTGATTACGCGTGTATCGCTACGTAGGCTCCAGTGTAGCTGATTGGTCCCAACATCCAATGCGAGTACATTTCGTGCGCCCAATTGTAGTGCGCAATCAGTAAAGCCACCCGTTGAGGCTCCAACATCCAAAACGAGTGTGTTGCGAAAATCCTCCTGGAGGCTAAGTTCTTGCACAGCGTTGAAGAGTTTTGTGCCTCCTCGACTCACGAAGTCTCGTTTTTTCTTCAGTCGAACATTCGCATCTTCGGGGATCAAGTCTCCTGGCTTTGCAATGCGTTGGTCATTAGCAAGCGCTAGCCCTGCGAGAATAAGTGTGCTGGCTTCATCCAAGCTTGCACAGAGGCCCCTCTCAACAAGGATGTTTTTAGCAAGGATCTTACGGATTTTCTTTGGTTTGGACACTTTTGAACGCTTACATTTTGTTTATGGTGACTTTGATAGCTCTCGACTATATTGACCTGGAGATGGCAGATGCTTGCCATGCAATGATTTAGGCCTCTCTACTAGTCTAGTCGAGAGATAACTCATTTTTTCAGCTACGACTAGTCTTCATCACGTTCGGATAGCTGGATCCCGACTTTATACGAAACGATCTTGGTACCTGAGCGCCTTTTTGCAAGTATTGCGACAGCAAGAAGATCTTGCTTTAAGATAACGGGACCACCGCCGATATTGATTTCGACATTTGTGCAAACTTTGTTTGAGATCAGAATTTTTGATTCATAGTTGTAGGTTCTTTGGCTCTCTAAAGTCCGTACTTTATCTTGGAGGTATTCCATAATTCTGCGTTCTTTGACGAGACGTCGCTGAAAGTGCTCGCGACGACGTAGCTGTTTTTCTGTAAGTTGGCTAGGGGTTCTAGATGTGAGTTCTCGAACAATCTGTCGGTCACTGCTCATAACATCTTTGATGCGATCGAGTCTTTTTTTGAAGACTAAGGTTGCAAGTTCGAGCTTCCAATCAACGCCTACATTGAGTTTTGTGACAGCACCATTTTTGAAGCCAATATTTGCGGAGCGAATATTTTTGCGACAGCTGATGCTTCCGCCGGCGAGCAGGCCCGAGTAATTATCAGTGACTTCAACATCACCTCCAGCGATGACGTCGCTATTAATGATAACTTTGTGAGCTAAGACAGACCCACCGCATTCAATGAATGAGTTTTCTATAAACTCAGCTTTGAGATTTTTTTGGGTAGTCACTCTTCCTGATTTTCCTGTGACGATACCTCCCTCAACTTCGATGTCTCCTTTAGCTCTAACAATCGCTCCACGTATTGTTCCGTGTACTTTTAGATCGCCGCTTGTTTCGACCATGGATCCGCTGTCAATGGATCCAAAAATTTCTACAGGACCATCAAAAACGATATTTCCACTACTGAGGTTTACATCTCCATGATGAACCATAACTTTATTGAGACTGATTTTATGTTCATCTACGATTGGAATACCGTCGGAGTCAGCATAGAAACTTCCGGGTTCTTTTTCGATAACACCGTCACCAAGTTGAATAGCAAGTGACTCGGATTCTCGATAAATCGCATGCCCGAAAACGTCGTAGCCTGGAAGTGGGGGGTTATCATAGCTGATTTTTGCAATAGGTTGCCCTTTTTTAACAAACTCAATTTGTTGCATGCTGCGCATATCAACAATTTCAGCTTCGCTGCTGTCTTCTTCTTTGTGGCCAAAGAGTATTTCAAGGTAGGGGCCTGAGCCTCCCATGGCTTCTACACCTTCGGCTACTGTGCAACCTTCTAAGGATTCTTGAGCAAGAAGAGCTGTGAGGAGGTTTTCAAAAAAAGGTTTGCATGCCTCTGGTGCTAGGGCGTAGCGACGCAATTCGCGTTTAAGCCACTCTTCATTTGGAACAAAGTTGCTATCTGCATAGATCTGCGAGTCAAAGCCTTCAACAGTCGCGATTAGTTTATCTGTGCTGATATGTAGATTGAGTCGACCCACTCCTGGGTATTGAGGTGTTGCAAACTCCAGATTGCGTTTAAGAGCCAAGCCTCCAAGCAGCACCAAGGGAAGGCGTACACCAATGCTTTCTGGTCCTTCCATTGCACTCTGAATGGCTGTGAGTGTCTCTCGTTCTAAGAGTTGAAAATGTTCGTCGGCTCTTAGGTTAATCTTTTGGCTAGCATCCAGCAGGGCCTGTGTTAGGAAAGTAGGCTCTCGGCCTGCTAGGGTAAGGTTCACGTTGCGAACAATGAGTGTGATTTCTCCGCTAGCATGTGTGTAGATGGAGAATGGTTTTACATTTTCATCGGGGAGTAGTTGAGGCTTGGGGCCAATTGCCAAATCCCGCACAATTACGCCATTGATTGCTTTTAGCCATGCGCGATGCACATGGGCTGGATTAGCTTCCTCGTGAATGTGAATTTCACTTAGAAAGTGATTTACGTAAAGTACGATCCATTCCAGTCGGAGCAGTCGGAGGTAGCTGGCATCGTTTTGGATGCTGAGCAAGGCTATACTGCGCGAATCATTAGCGGCCTTGATCTCAAAGCCTTTGAGTTTGGGGCAACCCTCCCCAACGGTTAACGTTATGTCAGGGCTGGGTGGGCTTGGATGCGCTCGGTAGTTTTCCCATGTTTTGCGCAGGGTTGATTCATAGAGTGTGAAAATCTCGATGGCCCCTTCGCGTTGCACTTGCTGCAGTTTTGCCCGCGCGCGTTCTAAAATATCAGAGGGGACCTCAGGGCTTTCGCGACAGACTTTGTGTGGAATCGTCAGTCGGACCCTAAACATATTAGAAATATAAGAAAGTTTGAGCTCCTCACCCACGTGTATGAAACTCCGTTTAAGGCTTTCGTTTTTGTAGGGATTCGGCCAGTTCGTTGAGGTTGCTTGCGATTGTTTGAAGTTCGTCGCTTTTGCGAAGCTTAACTCTGCTGCTGAAATTACCTTCTTTCAGTTCATCGATGAAGCGATTTAGCGCGATCAGAGGTCCGTAATAAGAGTGTGTGAGTTTTAGGACCGTAAAGAAAAAGATCAGACTAAATAAGAAGATACACAGTAAGAGCCTATAGACATTGGAGTAGAAAACCTCGTCGGCGATAAAACTCCAGCGCATTTTTGGATCGACAACCTGAAAAATGCTCAGAACGTGATCGTATTGTTCAAAGAATGATTTGACGAGTATAAACGCTGAAGCAGCGAGAAAGGCTAAGTTTAAAACCAGCATATAGAGGCCGAATTTAACTTGCTTAAAAGGCTCGATCAGCAGATTTCGTAGAGAGCGGCGTTTTGTCGGAAGCATTTGGGTTGTATTTTCCACTTTTACCTTTCCTCCACTTCGACTATTTATAGTCCTTCATTCGACACAGGATTTTTGAACCAAGAGGTAGTGCTTAATCACTTATGATAAAAGAATAATTCGAAGAGAGCGTAGAAATTCGAACTCTTCGTTATGTGGTTTTAAATAAGGCTAAGCTTAATTTTGGTTTATAACAAGATTTCTAGGGAGTTATACATTGCACGGCTCGAGGCACAGAAGAAAGCATCCGAAGGGGCGACGAAAAATTGGACGTAAAAAAAGAAGAATGATGCGTAAGAGACGCTCATTACGCACTAAGGGATAATTTTTAAATTCCCGTCGTGATTGCTAGGCCGTAAATTGATTAATTAGGTGAAATAAAAACCTAATTGGTCGATTTGCGGTCTTTTCAAGAATTTATTCCTGCATTCTATTCCGTCAGTCCCATTGGCGACCTGGCTGAACATCCCTTATACTATCAATAAAGATCCTTCACAGAATGACACCGTCTTCCAAGACCGGGGTTGTGTAACCTTTTTCTCTTGGCAAGACCTTCGGGGATGAGTGGTCTATGATCGACTTTATCTACAAGGCTAATGAAGTTATCAACAATTGGTCGGTGCACGATAAGTGGACGGTTCATAAGCTCGCAGAAGCAACGGACACGTCTCTTCCCCATGTCTTGCAGTACCTCAACGAGGGCTTGGGCAAAGAGGTTGAAATCGGTGGCACCGTGAGCGGCAGTGAGTTGTTTGAAGCGGTTGCGCTACTGCGGCGACGCTACAAAGATCAGATCGAGGAGCGTGAGCGCAAAAAGTCGGAGAGCCGTCGCAAGGCTGTGCGTGCTTTTGATGCTGTCATGAATAAGATCCGTGCTACGCAAGCCGAAGGCAAATGGATCCATGCATACAAAACACTTTGCTATTTTGCGGGTCAGTATGAGAGCGAACTTCCTCGCGAATATTTGACGACTCTTTGCAGTGATCTAATCCGTATGGGAATTCGGGCCGAGGTCAATATTCAAGAAATTAGCCGTTGGCTTCAGAAGGGTGTCTCTGTTGCGATGAGCCATCAAAATCGTGATGGAGTTTCGGAGGCTATCGATTTCATCGATGCCTATGGAGAGTATTTTCTGAATGAAAACTCAGCCAAAGGCCCTCTGCTTTTGGGGAGTATTCTGGCGGCGATCGAAGAACCTGCAGCTCGTTACGAGCTATGGGAAGAATATAAAGCCCTTGTGAATCAACTTTACCCAATAAAGGAAGGATGACCTGTGCGCTTAAAAAAAAACATCACGAGATCACCAAGCCGCTAAAAGCCGATCAGGTATTTTTATCTTGTCCCTCCAGTTTCTTTAAATTCCAGGATACACGTCAGATCAAACCCAGTGATGAGATTATCTCTCAAGCGGGTGCGGTCCGTGCAATTGATGTTGGTCTTGGTATAAAAAAACCAGGGTACAACATCTACGTTTCTGGTTATTCCGGAACAGGCAAGACTGGGGTTATTCAGAATTTTGTTGAAAAACACGCAAAGAATCTTCCCGAACCCAACGACTGGATCTACGTTTACGACTTTAACAAAAGAGATACTCCTCGAGCAGTGCAGTTGCATTCAGGTGAGGGAAGCCGATTTGCACGTCTTATGGATAGCTTCATAGGTGATCTAAGACGTGCGATTCCTTCAGCCTTGCAAAGTGAAGACTATGAACGCACTGTGAGTAGTATCATGTCTCATAGCAGTGAAAAGCAGGCAAAAAAATATGCAGAACTCGAAAAAATAGCCAAGCGAATGAGTTTTCAATTGAAATCCACATCTATCGGAATCGAAACTATTCCGGTTGCAGGTGGGCGTGCGCTGACTGAGAAAGAATACGGAAAACTCAAAGACAAAGAAAAAGAGAAGATCGAAGAGAAACGCAGCACCCTGGAGCCAATAGTCCTGAAATACGCGCGTAAGATCCGAACAATTGAAGTGAAAACAAAGGAGCTGATTCGTGATCTAGAGAAAGAGATTGGGCGTAAGATGGTAGAGGTAGCCATAGAGCCTCTAGCTAAGGCCTGTGTGAAGTATGCAGAGCTCGTTGAGTATCTTGAGCAAGTGCGTGATCATATCGTCGAAAATCTCTCAGACTTTGTTCATGCTGATGAGGTGGGTGCGGAGACTGAGCAAGGTATGAGTCTGGAGCGTGATCATTTTGTAAAATATAAAGTGAACGTATTTGTAGACAATGCAAAGTCAAAATGTGCTCCGGTTCTTCTTGAGACCAACCCTACATACTACAATCTCTTTGGCAAAATCGAACGCAGTGTCGATCATGGGATGTATGTTACTGATTTTACCAAAATCAAAGCGGGAGCAATTCACCGAGCTAACGGTGGCTTTCTTATTCTGGATGTGCAGGACCTTCTTAAGGTGCCCTACGTATGGGAGAGTCTGAAGAGAGTTTTGCGTAATCGTGAGGGCTATGTTGAAGAATTAGATGAGCATCTTGCTTTGATTCCTGCATCCACATTGCGACCTCAGCCTATTCCCCTTGATCTAAAGGTGCTGATGATCGGAGGGGATGAGGTTTATCATTTGCTTTTAAGTTTGGATGACGAGTTTCCAAAGATTTTTAAGATTAAATCTGATTTTGATTACAAAATGGTGCGCAGTAAAGAAAACATGCAAGCCTATGTTTCGTTTATTGCGACACGTTGCGAAAAAGAGAAACTTCATCACTTTGATCCAAGCGGTGTTGCTGCAATTATCGAACATAGCTCACGTCTTGTGGGGGATCAAAGTAAGCTTACGACTGAGTTTAGTAAGATTAAAGATATCATTATCGAGGCTGAATTTGTTGCTCGTGAACAGCGACAGAAAGTTGTTAAACGTAGCCATGTCGAGCGAGCTTTAGAGCAAAAATTCTATCGCGTTAATCTTTTCGAACGTCATCTCATGGATATGGTTCGCACACGAGATATTATGGTGTCTATCGAAGGTAAGCGCATAGGTCAGGTCAATGGTTTGAGCGTATACGATCTGGGTGATTACAGTTTTGGTAAAATCTGTCGTATCACTTGTACGACCTCAATTAGTAACAATGGAATCTTCAATATCGATCGGGCAAGTAAGCTATCGGGTAAGATTCACGACAAAGGCATGTACATTCTTTCGGGATTTCTCACAGCTTTACTTGCTCGACAATACTCGTTGGGTATTTCGGCAAGTCTGTGTTTTGAGCAGTCCTATGACATGATCGATGGTGACAGTGCTACAGCCTCCGAATTGACGGCAGTCATCAGTGCGCTTGCGGAGATACCGGTGTGCCAGAATATGGCTATGACCGGCAGTTTAAACCAGCTTGGGGACATTCAACCAGTAGGTGGAATTAATGAAAAGATAGAGGGCTTTTATCGCACCTGTAAGACATTGGGTAAGGGAAAAAATTACAAGGTGATCATTCCCATTCAAAATTGTTCAAATCTCATGCTCGACAAAGAAACTCGTCAGGCTATAGCTCGCAATTACCTAAAGATATATCCAGTGCGTTACTTTTGGGAGGCTTTTGAGATTGCAACAGGGGTCGCTTTTGGAGCTAAGTCGGTCCACGAGAAGACCTTTGCTAAAGGCACAGCTCTGGATATTATCAGTAAAAAGCTTGCTAAAATGGACCATAAGAAGCTAGAGTCCGCCAACTTCAACCAGGAACTTCTTGATCCAAAATTAGTTCCTCAAGCAGCGGCTCGAAGAAAGACCCAAAATCATGGAAAATCTAGCAAGTCTCTTACGCGCAAGGAATAAGCTTAAACGCTCTGTACAACGCTTTTTTGATTCCAGGAACTTCCTCGAGGTGGATACCCCTATTCTTGTGAAGTGTCCTGGAACAGAACTGTACCTCGAGTATTTTCAAACGCATTGGATAGATCATCATCGTAGAGCCCATCCTTTATGGATGCGCTCTAGTCCTGAGCTTGCTCTCAAACGAGCCATTGCAGCAGGCATTCCTGCGCTTTATCAAATAGCCCCCTGCTTCCGTAACGAAGGTGAGATAGGACCGTGGCATCATCCAGAATTTACCATGCTCGAGTTTTATCAGGTCGGTGCAACGTGGTCTGCTTTTTTGCAGCTTAGTGAGGATCTCATTCGCTTCTGCATTCGTGACCTAGCAGCGGAATTCAGTGTTGCGTTAGATTCTAATGCCAAACTGCATGCGATCAGTGTTTATGAAGCCTTTGAAAAATATGCGGGTCTTACACTTATCGATAACGACCCTCAACTAGCGGCTAAGGCGAAGGCACTTGGAGTGATTTCCATCCAAGGCTATGAAGATTTTGCGACAGCTTTTTTTAAGATTCTTCTAGAAAAAATAGAACCTGCTTTGACGAGTTTGGGATGGGTAGTCCTCTATGATTATCCTGCATCACAGGCAGCCTTAGCTCGTGTCGAAAATGGAGTAGCGAAACGTTTTGAGTTTTATATTCATGGCATTGAATTGAGCAATGGTTTTCATGAACTTTGCGATCCCGAAGAAAATCGTAAGCGGGTTCGTGATGTCCTTGAAGAGCGCGCTCTTATGGCAAAGACTCTCCCAGAAGTCGATGAGGACTTTCATTCAGCGCTTGATCGAGGAATGCCAGACTGTTTTGGTAATGCCCTGGGTTTGGATAGGCTGCTAGCTTTGATTTTAGGATGCGATGTGGATGCGGTTATTCCATTTCGGAAGGATCTGCCTTATTCAACTGCTTTGGAGGAAGTTTAGTGAATTTTGGAATTATTAAAATCGAAATGGACAATGAAACCATCAACGAGTTGAGCTACTCGCATGCTACTAAGCTTTGTGAACGTATGCGTTCGCAATTTAAAGTAGTGGCAAAGCCATATCAGCGAGGTTCGGAACTTTCGTTATATATAGCAGTTGTAATGTTAGGCAAGACCAGAGACAAGCTTACGCATCATCGCGATGAAATCTTGGCCTATATTGAAAATCATGGTCTGGGTCGTGTGCTTGAAGACAAGCTGTTTATCGAAGATATCGATTCTATCGATGCTGAGGATGAGTACGAAGACTAAAGATGCTTATTGAGCTGTAGAAAATAGCGAAGAGATATCAAACGGTAGAGTTCCGTCACTGTTTGCAGGCTGCTCTTTGATTTTTTCGACAAATTTATTCCCTTTTGCGACAGCTACATTTGCAGAGGTTATCCTAGCATCGAGTGCATGCATTTCATCCATCGTTTTCTTCATGCGGGCAATTGCTTGTGCAATTGTTCCTCCAGGACTCGCAGGAGTCGGTGGTGTTGTCGATGGGTCCGCAGCCTGTGGATCTGCAAGCAGTGTGGTGAGATGATTTATGGTTTCGCGAACATTGAATTTTTCTTCATACATTTGTGCGAATTGTCGTGCTTTGTCGATCGCTTTTTGATCTGTGAGTCCTTGCTGAGCAACGGATTCTTCACCACTTAGACAGGTGTCAAAGCCTGTTTCTAGTCCAAGCAGTGGTTTGAGCATCTCGGCTCCCATGAGCTGCGTCATCATTCCGACCATTATTGCTCCATTCGGACCAAAAAGCACACCCCCAAGTACGGAACCAACGATATTAATACCAAGCATAATAAGTCCGCTGCGTATCGATTTTTGGGTTTCTGTAAAAGCAAAGTATTCTTGGCACGCGTTGATGCTATTTTCTAGTTTTTTTGCGGTTATGCGGACATCATCGATAGCCGCATTCAGAATTGCTTGATCCTTAGAGAGGGCTATGGCTTGGTCGCGTATTTTGTCTATAAGTGTGTTTTCATAACTGATTACGGACTCTGAAAATGATAGGTCATAGCTACACTCTTCTTGTCCAGTTGTTGATCGTGCTTGGGTTACGCAAGGGTTTGCGACATAGAAAAAACTTCCGGAGCTAGGTGTAATATCGATGTATGTCGGGCTATTGATGTAGGATGCAACGATCTTACACTTGCGATTATCACCGGTAGCATCGCTCCATGCATATTTGCGTTCTACTATAGTGAGAGAACTCATGTTTGCACCACGAATTTTTTTACCACTGAGAGTTTGAAACTCGTAGCTTGCTGGACAGCGTAGGAGACGAATGAAGTCTGCAGTAACTTTGTTGATGGTTAGGGTTGGGAAAAGAATGCTGCTGTCATTAACTACATCAGATACAGTCATATTGACTTTGCTGTCGATCGAAGCAGAAGCTGTCGTTGGATTTATTGAAGCGAGTGTAGTATCTGTCGAAGTGTCGCTTGATGTTGAGGATCCATCAGTACCCAGAGATGTTTTGGGCTGCACTCCAGAGCTATTTGTTGTTTTATTTGTATTTGAAGATTGTGTGCATGCAAACGTGAAGAATGCGCTACTAGCAATCAGTCCTGTTAAAACAAATTGAGACAGAGAGTTTTTGATCTTTAGTTTCATTGGTTCTGTCCCCCTCCAGTTGTGTCTGTGCCGCTACAATCCAATTTGTTGTCGCCTGCAGCAGCATCTGTCCCTGCGGCAGCTCCTGTTTGTGCGCTGATGGACTGCACTTTGCACATGCTGTAATCGTACTTAGCTTTGGCAGCTTGCACAGCTTTAGCTGTTGTCGACATTTGAGAGTCTAGAGCAATGCCCTTGCTGCAGACACGAGGGAAGTCTTGTGTCTGTACTACTAATGATTTGAACATAACACTAAAAGACATACCACTAATAGCAACGCTATTCATCAATAGAGAAAGGGGTCCAATAGAGGGTGTTGTGGCTGCAGCAAGAGCAATATCAAGTCCAATTGCGACAAGCATAGTGACTGCATCTTTTTTCTTTTTGTCGACCTGTCGAGCGTATTCTCCATTATCGCAGCTCTTAGGCAGACCTTTTTCGTCCCTTTGGCAGATGGACTGGTCATTTGCGGTTGTTCCGCATTCGCACCACTGTATGTAACAGGCGTATGTATCAGCCTGTTGTTTTGCGGTGCGTAGAATTGCAAGAATTTCAGACGATGCAACGTTTGCATCAGATAGCGCATCTTTTTGAGCTTTCTCACGCGTGTTTACATAGTCGAGCGTTGGACCGGAAACTGCGATCTGTCTCGAGCAATTGCGATTACCTATGATTGTCGTATCTGTGAGACGGTCAGCACTCACGCAAGCCCGAAGTAGATAACGAAAGCTCCCACTCGGTGCCCATGAATCGTAAAAATTGGGAATCACAGTACCGGACGTTACTTGTTCGCAGCCGCTTTTGTTTGCGATGTTCCAATAGTCATTGTTTTTGAATAATTGTTCTTCTTCAAGTGGGCTAAGGTTAGCAAGTTCTATATCTTCGATGCGTGTTGTATTGCTAATTCCACGGATGCTTAGGTTGGTCGAACAGCGAGTGATTTCCACCCAATCTGCATTCTTTGGCACTTCAAAATTCACAACCGGTGTCTGAGAGTTGATATAGGTTTCCATTCCAACGCTTATTCTACGAATCATAAATTCATCCGTATCAATTTCATTTGCAGAAACAGATGGACGTGTTTCGATCTCGGTTGATGTGCTTGAACTGGCATGTTCCGCTAGAGAGGTTCCCACTGTTTTTGAGGATTTGTCGATAGATTGGACGCTTGCTGGTGTGCATAGTGATATCAGAGGGGTGATCCCAAGGAGTAACAAAGCGCCGATGACATTGGTTGAGGTTCGTTGCATAGCGTTCTCAGTCTTCTTTAGGCGGTACGTTTAGCTTTCTCCTTCGTATCGGTAGAAATTTGCAAACCATTGACTCCATTTGACGAAAATTAGCGTTTAAGTAGGTCTGTCCTTTGCGCGTTTTATAGTTATCTTCCTGAATTTACTGCGTTAAGAAGGTTTTCCTTCCAGTTTGTCAAGAATTGTGAGAAGAATGCCTCCTCCAATTCTGAAAAAGTCGGCCGTTTACCGAACTCTGATTCTAAAGATAAATAGTTAGGGTATGTTGCGAATTTCTTTACAAAATTTGCTGAGTCCAAGAGCTTCTTTTTTTCTCAGCGGGGGGAACTATGGCAAGTCACTATTGGCCTAAAATCAATAAGAAATTGGCTGATTGGGGCCTTCCTATTCCTGAGCATAATCGTCTCAGGTTTTTTACAACGCTTATCATTTTTTTCCTGATTGCATTTATTTACGATATCTTACGTACGATCAAGATCGCTATGGTCGTGTCCAGTCAGAGCACTGGAGCCGAGATTATTCCATTTATTAAGATTTGGGGCATACTCCCGGGTACTTTGTTGCTCACCCTGCTCTTCACCGTGCTTGTGCGCAGGATGGGTATCGAAAAAGTCTTCTATGTTATGGTTTCCATCTTCCTTTTCTTTTTTATCTTTTTTATTACCGTCATCTATCCCAATCGTGAGCAGCTAGAATGGGTTCGTGGAGGGGACTTTCTACAGGCCGTTCTTCCAGCTGGAGCCAAAGGTTTTGTCGCAATGGTGCGATACTGGCATTACACACTTTTTTATCTATTCTCCGAGCTTTGGGGGAATATTATTCTCAACATGCTGTTCTGGGGCTTTGTGAATGAAGTCACAGTTTTTTCAGAGGCCAAGCGCTCCTACAGTGTCTTTGCTTTGAGTGCAAACATTGCTCCGGTCGCTGCTGGGCACTTCTGCCTTTGCTATCAGGGTAGCAATTGGGGAGAGTCTCTTGAGTTCTTCATATGGAGTGTTGTGCTTGCTGGTATCGCACTTTTAGCATTTTTCTATGGTCTAAACCGTCTCATTGCCAAAGACCAAACTCTTGTCTTAGATGGCACACATAAGATTGATCAGGAAGAAGAAAAAGGCTTTTCGCTTCTCGAGAGCTTCCGATACGTTCGCAAGTCTCGACACCTCACGTATCTGGCTATTGTGGTTCTCGGTTACTATATTGTCTACAACCTGGCAGATATTCTGTGGACTGATCAGGTGGGCCAACGCTTCAAAGAAGATACTGGCGCACTGAACATCTATCTTAATCAAGTTTCTACGATTAAAGGTATCGTTGCGACTCTTCTTGCGGTTTTTGTTTCCGGAAAAGTGATTCAAAAGTTTGGTTGGTATCCCGCTGCCTTGATGACGCCTATATTGCTTGCGATCACTTGTGCTGCCTTTTTCTTTTGCTTGCTCTTTGACCAAGGTCTGCTTGGTGATGTGGTGATCAGTCTCTTCTCGTCACCCTTTATCCACATCGTAGTGCTTATCGGTTCTATACAGCATTGTTTGGTCCGAGCTTCTAAGTACACGGTCTTTGATGCAACCAAGGAGATGGCTTTTATTCCTCTAAGTCGACACAGTCAGCGCATGGGTAAGGCCGTTATTGATGGTATTGGTGCTCGTCTAGGTAAGTCTGGTGGGTCTTTTATATTCCAATTCCTGCTTTACTTTGTTGGTGGACTTGCAGCGACAGTTCCATACATTGCTGTGCTGACAGCAATCATCCTCGTTGCATGGGTTTTCGCAGTGGGTCGACTTAAAAAAGAGATTGAAGAAAAAGTTGCTGAACATACGAGTCGAGGGCTCGAGAGCTGATACCTGTCACTCCGAGCCCCCTTCTCTCAGGGTAGGCTCTGTCGAGGGGCGCCTACTTAGTCAATGTGTCGATTCGGATGAACGTAACTACAAGCGTGCGGCTCGTTCCTTAAACTCTCTTGCTTTTTTCTCCAAGTCTTCTTTTGTGGAATCTCGATAGAATAAATTTTTATCCTTGTGCTCCGGATTGTAATGCTTCGCAAGCTTTGCAAAACCTTTTGCGGCTCGTTGAATAGCTTCTTTCGCAAGATCCTTCTCGTGTGGGAAGTTCTCAAGAATGTTCATGCTCTCGTACACACATGAATCCCAAATCTCTTTTCGACAATAGAAACGTGCGATGAAGTCCTGTGCTTCTGCGATGCGACGTTGTCCTTTTTCCATCAGCTGTTTTGCTTCTCTACTTTCAGAACTGTCAGGATATTCTTTCAAGAGTCTCTGCCACTTCTGAATAGCGAGACGGGTGTATTCTTGCTCGCGATCAATCTCATTCGGGGCATCTTTCCAATAGGACATTCCTATCCTGAAGAGAGCAAATCCCAATTGTGGGTGTTTGGGATGGAGTTTTACAAACTGCTCATACTCGACGCCGGCTTCTGCAAATTTACCGAGCTCAAAGTGACAGTCGGCAATAAGGAGTTCAGCTTCGCTTGCAAAGCGGCTGTATGGGAAACGACTTTTAAATTCACCAAGCTTTTTGATAGCGATTTCGAAATTATGATCTTCATAAGGAATGCGAACATTCGCAAAGGATTCTTGCGGGTTATCATCGACAATGCCCTTTTCTGCACAGCTGGCGGTGAGTAATAGGCCGAAGAAGAACATGTGTTTCAATTTATTAACCAATTTCAGACCCTCACGAAAAGATGCTATAACGAAAACAAATCTGACCGATACCATCAAATAGGGAAAATTCAACTCGAAAGCTGAAGTGTACCCGATTTGTCAAAAGTGTAAATGCTAAGAGTTGTTACAAGGATCGGTAGCTCGCATGACTGATTTCAATGACTCGCAAAATAAAAAGAAGAGCAAAGCTTCTTGTTATTGGATTCTTGCTCTTCTGCTGTCATTTTTTGCTCATGTTGCCTTGCTCTACCGTTTAGGTCTCATCAAAAATATAGACTCTTTGCGGACAGCTTTACCCGAGGGCTATGTCAAACTCAATTTGCAAGATCTCAATCCCAGTAAGAAGCAGGAGCCTTTAAAGATAGAGGATGAGAAAGATAAGCGACTCTTAGAGACTCCACTTCTCCCCAATGAAAAGCCTATCGATGCAGACTTTCTAAGTCAAAATGATCACAAAGCTAAGAAATTGATGAAGCTTAAAAAGCGTGAGCGTGATAAGGCCGCTGATCCTGGGCAATCAAAGCCCAAAGCACCTGCTCTTACAAAAAAAACCACACCAGCATTGCAAAAAAAAGCAGGTGATCTAGCAAAGATGCCGACACCAATGGAGAGCGGTTTTGGTAAACCAAGAAATGAAGGTGAGAACGGGTATGAAAAGCTTTTAGCATCATCATCCGAAATGATCGAAAAGAATGAAATGCATGAAGGATATGTTGATTATTTGGATGATCTTATTGAAGAAGGTGAGACGCTTGATCTCAATACTCAGGAATATCGTTTTATTGGCTATTTCACAGGGCTGCGTAAAGCAATTGAATTGGTTTGGACTTACCCCAGTGAGGCAGCGCATCGAGGCTTGCACGGTCAGGTCCTCGTGAAATTTGTTATTGCTGCCAACGGAAGTGTTCCAAAAGTTCAAGTTTTGCAGTCATCTGGTTACGCTGTTCTGGATCAAGCGATAGTAGATGCTATTCGCGTAGCTTCCCCATTTGCCCCTCTGCCCAAGGGTTTTCAGAAGGATCACTTGGTTGTTAAAGGCGCATTCTCATATGTGCTCGGAAATTATTAGAGCAACTCTTGTGATGTTCGTAAAAATCCAAAACCCGCCAAGATAGCTGCAGGCCTTGTCGCAGACTGGACTTTGTGATAATAAATTATCACGCCAGATTCGACGCCGAATTATAGGCAGACATGTAGCGTACATTGCGTGCGAACATCCTCCCTACATCGAATCTATTTGAAGGAATCCGAGTGAAATCAAATCTATTGTCAGCCTTTGCTGTCATGGAATTCTCCCAACAGTTTTGGGAAAGGAAAAATCAATGTTTCGATTTTTTAATGTTGCGGTTTACGCACTCTCATTTTTCTTGCTGATTGGTTGTTCGACGACCGTTATTCGTCGTCGTTCTTTGCGTTTGCCTTCTGAGTCTAAGCCTATCTCTGAAGTTCAATCTGCTTCGAATTCTACTCGATCAGAGCAAAAATCTTCCAAGGTCGATGATAATCTTTTTGACGAAACTAGAATTCATTTGCCTATAGTGCGTAATGCAAGTGTTGAAAAATGGGTGCATTACTTTCAAACTAAAGCCCATCGTTCTTTTTTAGGGTGGACAGCTCGAGGTGAAGCCTTTCGTCCTTCTGTAGAATCTGTTCTTTTAGAAAAAGGTGTGCCTGCAGAATTTTACTATGTATCACTCATCGAATCTGGTTTTGTCTTGCATGCAACCTCTCCTCGTAAAGCTGTAGGTCCATGGCAGATTGTTCAAGACACTGGAGAGCGATACGGTCTCAAAGTTAATGATTGGGTTGACCAGCGACGTGACCCTGTTCGTTCTACTTATGCTGCAGCTAACCTGTTCAAGAATTTATATATTCGCTACAACGATTGGTATTTAGTTCTAGCAGCCTACAATGGTGGTCCTCGACGTGTTGATGAGGCCATTAAAAAAGGGGGTACTCGTGACTATTGGGAACTTGTTCGTCGAGGCTTTCTAAAAAAAGAAACAGCAGATTTCGTTCCTAAGTTGCTAGCAGCTGTTATCGTGGGATCTGACCCCCTGAACTTTGGTTTCCCTGCAAAAGTAATGCAGGCGAGTCAGAGCTTTCCTGAAGGTATGATTAGAATTCAAAGGCCTGTGCATTTGGATGAGCTAGCTAAGAAATTAGGTGTTTCGACACGCAACTTACGTGAGTGGAATCCAGAGCTTCTTCGAAGCATTACACCTCCTAAGCGTGCGGTTGGTCGAGAGGCCTATGCGTTGAGGGTCCCAACAACTCTAGTGCCGATCTTTGCGCGAGTCGAACCGAAACTGCAGTATCTTCAGTTCCAAGACGTTCGCATGCATAAAGTTGCGAAAGGGGACACCATTGCTAAGTTAGCTAAGCGCTACCATGTTTCTGTTCAAACGGTGCTGCAGATTAATCCACAGCTCAGCTCACGTGGTATGGTTGTGGGGATGAAACTTGCAATTCCTGAGGGCGGCCATCCCGAGCGCAATGGAGTGTAGTCAAGAGACGTCTGCGTAGCCAGGTGGTCTTAGGTTTGTCCGATCAATGCTTATGCCCCTTGTGAGGGTCGTGGGTATCAAACGTGATATGCAGGAATGATCCAGCAACGAATGCCTGAAACGCCGCAAAATAGGCAGCATGTTCTTGCATTGAAAAGAAACGCGATCCAGCAAAAAAACCCAGCAGAGTCGAAACTCCTAAAGTGCCTAATAGGATTGGGGGCACGTACTTTTGAGATCGTGGATAGAAGATCGAACAGATCAGCATGCCTGCAGGAAGAGTGTGCAAGACAACTGCAAGTGGTAAGTTGTTTGAGCTTGAAACCGGTGTCGCTAAAGCAGCTCCGTCAAGTAAGCCATGAATAATCAGTCCTATCAAGGAAAGCATGATGGATACCAGGTGAACTTGTTCAGCTCCCCTTTCCCACAAGCGTTCGAGCAGGCCTGGTAAAAATAGTCCGATGAACGCAAAAACGATCGCAGGCCAACCCACTATATGTATGCTCTCCGGCAAAAGATGGAGAACCACCAGTGCCGTGACAGTAATGTTCATGAGTTTTTCGACAGCAGACCAAACTCTTTTGACACGAATTGCTGCCCTATATAAAAAAGGAGCAATGAATAAAAGTCCCAAACTTGTTATGAGAGATATCATAGCGATCTAACTACTAATCATGTGAGGTGGTTTATGGATTTCAGTCATTTGCTCAAGAAGCGACTCTTTGCTCCTGGACCAACAGCAATTCCTTTAGCTTCTCAATTTGCCGCAGTAGATAATAATCCTTATCACAGAACTGACCTCTTTTACAGCATCATAATGAACTGTTCGGATATGCTGAAGAATTTCTTCGGTACCCAGACTCGACCCCTTATTTTGACCACTTCAGGGACTGGGGCTATGGAAGCCGCAATGGTGAACTTTACGGACCCCGGAACCCAAATACTGATGGTAACAGGGGGAAAGTTTGGTGATCGCTGGGTTAAGATGGCTGAGGCCTATGGATGTGATGCTTATGTGGTCAACGTCCCATGGGGTCAATCGCTAAGCCCTGATGACTTTCGTATGCATCTCAAGAAAAACCCCAAGGTGAAAGCCGTGTTTTTCCAGGCTGTCGAAACTTCGACAGGGGCCTACTTCCCCGTACACGAATTTGCATCGATTGTGCGTCAGCATAGTGATGCTTTGGTTATTGTCGATTCGCTTTCTTCGGTACTCTGTCATGAAATGAAAATGGATGCATGGGGCATAGACTGCGTTTTTGCAGCTAGTCAAAAAGGTTTTGGAGTTGGTGGGGGGCTAGCATTTTTGGCGCTCTCTGAACGCGCGCGCTCTCGTATGTCTTCGCGTCAACGCTTTTACTTTAACCTCGCAGAAGAAATCAAAGCACAAAGTGTTGGTAAAACAGCGTGGACTCCCGGAACTCAGTCCATTGTGACACTTCAAGCATCTTTGCAAAGTTTGACAAAAATCGGACGTGAGAACCTCTATGCATTCCACGAAAAAATGACGCATGCTGTACGTGAATCCTTAGCGGCTATGGAGCTAGAGCCTCTGGTTAAGCATAGCTATGCACATTCTCTCACACCGTTTCTTATGCCTCCAGGTATCGATGCTAAGCAGCTTGGTATTCGTTTAACGCGTCATTACGGAATTACCATTGCCGGTGGACAGGATCATTTGAAGGGGAAAATTTTGCGCCTCGCACACTTTGGTTTTGTTGACCCATTTGATCTACTTGCAGCTATAGCTGCAGTCGAGCTTGCTATGAATGATCTTGGCTATACCAAGGCATTGGGTAAAGGAACGGCAGCGATGATGAAGAACTTTCCGATGTGGGGCGGCTAGGAAATCTTGTTCCTTCGTCGCAAGCCGTGCTAGAGTTTTTGCCCCTGGAGCATTATCAACAGGCTAGGAGTTTATGTGAAAATATTAGTCATGCTCAAACAAACTCCGGACACTGAAACACAAATAGTGTTGAGTTCGGATGCTAAATCTATCGACTTTGGTCAGGCAAAATTCATTTTGAATCCCTACGATGAGTTTGCG
The DNA here is from genome assembly GCA_964635325.1 of uncultured Pseudobdellovibrionaceae bacterium. GTDB lineage: Bacteria > Bdellovibrionota_B > Oligoflexia > Oligoflexales > Bog-1112 > BOG-1112. Next base: position 25,612 of record CAZWOL010000006.1, on the reverse strand, counting down.
ATCGAAGAAGCTCTGCGTATTCAAGAGAAAACACCAGGAACCGAAGTTGTTCTTGTCTGTTTTGGTCCGGTCGCAGCAAAGGAACGCATTATTAAAGGCCTTGCGATGGGCGCTGATCGAGGTCTGCTCATTGATAATGCTGGGTTAGAAAATTGCGATTCTCTCGTGGTTTCTAAAATTCTTGCAGCAGCCATTAAAGCAGAAAAAGGTGACTTAGTTTTAGGTGGCAAGCAAGCTATTGATGATGACAACATGCACGTTGGTGTGATGGTTGCCGAGTTTTTAGGTTGGCCTCATATCAATGTTGTCTCTCAAGTGCAGATGAGTGGAGATAAGTTGACCATCGAACGAGAGATTGAGGGTGGTCAAAAAGAGGTTTATGAGACGCGTCTTCCTGCGGTTTTGGGTGCACACAAATCTTTGAACACACCTCGTTACGCATCTTTGCCAGGTATCATGAAGGCCAAGAAAAAGCCTCTCGATACTAAGTCTCCAAAAGATTTTGGGCTTGATAGCGCAACCCTTCAGGCTTTGCAGGGTGTGAGTATCGAAGGTTATTCTTATCCAGCACAAAAACCCAAAGGCAAAATTTTCCAAGGTGAACCTGTCGAAGCTATGGTCGACAAACTTGTAAAACTCCTGCGTGAAGAAGTTAAAGTTATTTAGAAAGGAACCTCGGATGAAAGTTTTGGTGTTTTGCGAACAGCGAGATAAGAAATTAAAATCCTATGCCTTGGAAGCCTTGACCGTTGCAAGTCGAGCGAGTGGTGGTCAAGCGACTAATGTTGCAGCTCTGCTGATTGGTTCAGGTGTGGAAAGCCTCAGTACACAACTCAAGAATCATGGAGCCGATAAGGTTTATATTGCTGATGATGCGCGGTTGAATCACTACAATCCTTTCCATTATGCGTCAGCTCTTGAAGCTGCGATCAAAACATTTCAACCCGATGTGGTGTTAGGTGTTGCCTCACCCATGGGACGTGATCTTTTTGCTCGAATGGCTCCGCGTTTTTCTGCTCCACTTTTGACAGATCTGATTGATGTGAAAGATGATCTTAGCGGTGGAACAAAACCAATGTACGCTGGTAAGGTTCTTGCAAAAGTGGCTTTTACTAAATCAGGATTGCGTTTTGCAAGTTTGCGACCAAACGTTTTTACAGCAAAAGAAAGTCCAGGTCAGGCTACTGTCGAAAAATTGAATGTGCAACTTTCGGATGATGTTCCACTTAAAATACTCGAGGTTCGCAAAGGTAAGAGCGAAAAACCAGACTTGAGCGAAGCAACTCGTATTGTTTCCGGTGGTCGATCTTTGGGAAGCGCAGAAAAATTTTCGATACTAAACGACTGTGCGGAAGTTCTTGGTGCAACCGTTGGTGCCTCTCGTGCTGCTGTAGATTCTGGATATGCAACCCATGATATGCAAGTGGGACAGACAGGGAAGACGGTCAACCCAACTCTTTACATAGCTTGTGGTATTAGTGGTTCCATCCAACACATGGCAGGTATGCGAACCTCCAAAGTGGTTGTTGCAATCAACACTGATCCCGATGCTCCAATTTTTTCTGTAGCGACCTACGGTATCGTTGCAGATCTTTTTGAAGTTGTTCCTCTACTTACAAAAAAACTAAAGGCCTTGCTTGACTAGGATGTGTTGACGCTGCGATGACGTCATCTTCAATCAAACCGAGAGATGACAGTTTTTCAACACATACCTAGTGAGCTGTATTCATAAGGCGTCCGTTCTGGATGCGTAGAATAGTATCCGCATACTGCAAAGGTGTTGGTCGGTGAGAGACCATTAGGATGGTGCATCCTTCCTTAACCTTTTCGAGCAGCAACTCACAGATTAGATTTTCATTTTCTGGATCTAACGAAGAAGTGCCTTCGTCGATGAGAATCAAAGGATAGTCGTGATAGAGAATGCGTGCGAGATGTATTCTTTGGTACTGCCCCCCAGAGAGGTCTCGACCCTTTGCTCCTACGATCGTATGAACTCCCTGAGGTAAGTTTTCTATTGTTTTCCAAAGGCCTACACTTCGAAGAATTTTCTCGAGTCGAGCTGTGTTCACTTCTCGATTTGGATAAATCACATTGTCTGCAATTGTACCGTAAAAAAGTTGTATGTCTTGTGGCAAATAACCTAGGCCGCGTGCCTGAACATTATTTGCAAAAGTGATCTGTCCTTGATGTGGGATCAGATTGTTAAGGATCACATTGAAAAGCGTAGACTTACCGGCACCTGATGGTCCGCTTAGGCAGTATATTTTGCCCTTTTCAAACGTGTAAGAGAATTGGGACATCGCACTTTCATGACTCCCAGGATAGGACGCACTGACAGCATCCAGAGTTAGGACAGAATCAATTGGAGAGTAAGAAATTGAAGAGCGTACTACGCCATCTTCAGCTTTTTGTAAGTCCAGCAGAAAACCACGTACTCGTTCTATAGCAGCAGCCCCTTCTCGATTGCTATTGAGATAGCGTCCGACAGTGTTGCCAGACTGGGCAAGCATTGCAAGGCCTGCAAAGAAAGAAATAGCAGCAGATGCTTGCAGCGTGTTGTTTTGGATGTCATGGAAAGCAATGAACAACACAAGCGTCATTGCTGCTATGCCAACGAACTCTAACATGGGACCTGATCGCGCTTTGACGCGAGCAGCCCGAAGGAATTTTTGCACCATCAGTTCCGAATGATGCTCCATTTTTGTGCTTTCCAAAGATTCAGTGCGATAGTGCTTGATGGTTTCAACACCCATTAAACGTTGTTGCAACCATTCTGTAAGTTGTGAGTAGTCTTGTAATGCAAGTTGAGCGCGTTTTTTGAGTTTGCGTCCGAGAAGACGAACAATGACTACACCAGGGATTACCCCAAAAAAGAAAAGGGCACAGAGTTTTGGAGACAGCAAGACAAGAGTCTGGCCAATAAAAACGATGTGCAACATTTCCCGAGGGAGTCCACCATAGAAGTGAACCAAGTATTCACGAATCAACTTCACATCAGTAGTTATAAGAGTTGAAAGTATAGCCTCACGTTGTTCATGGTCCCGGTGTTTGCGCAAACTGGGATGCATGTTTAAGAATCGATCGTTCAAATATTGACGTAGGTCACGTGACATCAATTCAGAAACACGTTCCCAGAGAAAGTATTGCGAAGTTCCCACTGTCAATTTTAGAACGGCAAGTGTGAGAAGCATGTACGGAAGGCTAGACAAAAGACTAGCCATGCTGAGTTCTTGCGTAGGCCAAAAAACTCTCAAAACATGACCTAGATTAGGACCAAACAGCTCTGTCAAAGATACAGTTTTTGTGAAATCCATATCGAGGAGCAAGCGCAATGTTGGACCAACAAGTATAGCAAGACTCGTCGCACATAAGCTTAGAAGCAGAGAAAAAAAAGAGGCTCCAACAATGCTTAGACCATAGGGTCGAATGAAGCGATGGAGAAAGGATCTGTTGGAACGTAGGAAGGGAGACACGACTAAGAAATCTCTTTGCGACTAGTCAGAACTTTTGAAATAAGACCGTATTTTTTGGCCTCTTCAGCAGTCATCCAATAGTCTCGAGATGTGTCTTCTTCGACTTTTTTAATGTCCTGGTTGCACTCTTTGACAAATAGATTGTTGATCCGTTCGCGTGTTTGCAAAATATGAAGTGCCGTAATTTCCAAGTCAGAAGCAGGACCAATGACCTGTCCGGAAATGAGTGGTTGGTGAATGAGAAACATAGTGTGAGGCATTGAGAAACGGTTTTCTTTTTTCGCTGCCATATTGATTACAGTTGCAATGCTTGCACATAGCCCTGTGTTGATAATGCGGACCTCCGAACGGATGAATCGGATGGTGTCAAAAATTGCAAAACCACTATTGACTTCGCCACCAGGGCTATTCACATAGAGATTGATCGGATTTTGGTTGATCTCATCGAGAAGAAGTAGATCACGTACAACACGTTCAGCTGTTGCTGAAGAAACCGCTTCAGAGATTAGAATGCAACGTGCATCAAGAAGCCGAGTTTCCTTGAACTGGCCAGACATTTCTTTGGAGATATCTGCTGCCGCTTGGATTGATTTGAGATCGCCCATGGTTATTCCCCTTAATTGCCAGACTCCCCAAAAATCATGCGAAATTCACAGACTGAGAGAGTAATTTTTTGAACCTCATGATGAGACCAGTTCTAGTTCGTATATCTTACAATAAAGATTGAGGGTCAACATCTACCTGAATACGTAGCTCTCCTCGGCGCAACTGGAATGCACTCAAAAAGTCATAGGCTAGGTGATGAATAGTCTGCGCTTTCGTTGATGAGATAAGGAGCATGCGTCTGTAGCGGCTCCGGATGCGTTCAATTGCAGGAACCAATGGGCCAAGCATGCGCACTTCTTTGCTTAGTGTTTCATGCTGATGGAAATAGCGCTGCTGCCAACGAGTCACGTCGGTGCAGGCTTGATTCAGTCTGTCGAGATAGCTACTGGAAAGTTCGATGCGGATCAAATGAGCAAAGGGAGGAAATCCATAAAGTTTGCGCATCTGCAACTCCTGTTGTGCAAATGACAGATAGTCATGTTGCAGAGCGCTTTGCAGTGCGGGATGATTGGAGCGCTGTGTTTGTATAAGCACCTTGCCGCTTGTGTGGGCACGTCCTGCTCTACCGGCTGCTTGAACAACCAATTGGAAGACGCGTTCACCCGCACGAAAATCAGGAAGGTCTAACATTTGGTCGATCTCACAAATAACGGTTAGACCCACATTTGGAAAGTCATGCCCCTTTGCAAGAATCTGTGTGCCCACCAGCATGTCAATCTCTCCGTTTTTGAATGCGGCTAGCAGAGGAAAGAGTTTTTCTCTCGAAACAAGAACGTCAGAGTCCAAGCGAGCTATTTTTGCTCCAGGGAATAATCGGCGGAGGACAGTTTCAGCTTTTTGGCTTCCAACCCCGACAGTCACAAAGGATGCAGTGGGGTGGCGTTGCTGAATATCCTGTACGGTACTTTGAAAGCCACAGTAGTGACAGAGCAGCTTGGTCCGGTTTTTATGGACTGTTAGACTGATACTGCATTCAGGACATTCGACCGGCTTTTTAGTCGTACGATCAAGTAGGTAATACGCATAACCCCTGCGATTGACCAGAATGATGGCTTGTTGTTGCTTCTGCCAATTTTCCTCCAACATTTGAATGGCCTGTGGTGATAAAAAGGCTGATTCGGCATCTGCGGCATTTTCCTCTAGGTCTTCGATCTGCTTTCTTTGTGGTGGATCCACAACGGTGAATTCAGGGAGCTCTTGGTCAACAACGCGATTGCGAAGTTCTAGGTATGCGTACTTACCTTGCTGTACATTCCAAAAGGACTCGAGCGAAGGTGTCGCAGATCCTAGCAAACAGGTGATGCCTTCCAAGTGGGCGCGTACGACTGCAAGGTCTCGACCATTGTACGTAAGGCCTGAGCTTTGCTTATAGCTCTGATCATGCTCCTCATCGACGAAGATAATTTTGAGGTCCTGAAAGCTTGCAAATACAGCAGAACGTGGTCCAATCAGAATACGTGCCTGCCCAAGTCTTATACGAGACAGCTCATCCCAACGCTGTTTATCGGAAAGTGCAGAATGAACCACAGCAACGGTGCTAGGGAATTCTTCCTCAAAGACCCGCGTCATTTGCGGGGTCAGAGCAATTTCAGGAACAAGGACCAAGGCTTGTCCAGATTCACCATTCGTCATGCTAAAAATTCGATGAATTAAAGCCAGATAGACGCGTGTTTTGCCAGAACCGGTGACACCATGAAGCAAAATAGTTCGTGCTGCGTGGCCTCCTTCGATCCTGTTTTTGAGGATTGAGTCGACAACTTCGCTTTGAGCAAGATTAAGAGGAGGCAGGGGCTTGTGTATGCGCTCTATGGTAGGCTCTGTAGTGTGCGTAGGGTCTTTTACCGCAAGCTCAGTTTCTTTATGAAAATGAATGCAACCGCTTTTAAGCATAGCTTTTAAGGATTGGGTGCTTTCCGGATTTTGCTCGTTCCATTCGCGTAATTTTTTGCGAAAGATGACTGCACTCAACTGCGTTTTCTTCTTGCCGAAGGCTTTCTGCAAAAATGGAGCATGCCCCAAAGTGGAGTCATTAAGCGTATAAAATTGTTTTGATTTTTTCTGCTCTGCTGTTGGAAGCATCGCCTTAAAAACCTCGCCAAGGGGATGCAGGTAATACTGGCTCATCCATTCCGCAAGTTTAAGCTGGGTGGGGGATAATATAGGGAGCGGGTCTAGAATTTCTTCAATTTCTTTTAATTCAATATCTGGAGCAAGGGGGTCTACAGACTCTCCAAGCACCATGCCGATCATTCGACGGTTCCCGAAGCTAACGCGCACACGGGTGCCCTTTGCAACTAAGCTTTTGCAAAGATAGGTAAAATTTTTCGCTAAGGGGACGGGCAAAGCCACTGCGAGTCGGTGCATCGATTCCAGACCTATTTGAACCTCTGCTCCCTAAAGGAAGCAGATTCTTATTGGAGTGCAAGACCCCTCCAAAGCTCTAACCGCAGCTCCTGCGGCGTGGCTCCTCACGGAACTGCGCGAAAATACAAGGGCTTTTTCGGACTTGCAATCTTTTTTTGTCAGCACTTACATCACCCACCTAAAGGTGGATGTTTTACGGCGCATTAGGATAAAACACCCAAAAGTCGCAGGTAAGGCGCTATGTTTTCTTGTCAGCGTATAGAAAATAAGGTAAAAGCGTCTTTCGCACCTCGGGTCAATAACATAGTGTTTTACCCTTACTGGCAAGATACATATAGCTTGGCAGTGTACCCAAAAGGGGCTTTTTCTTTTAACGAAAAAGTCACAAGCAAGGAGTTTTCGTGAGATCGACATTTTCGAATTCTAATTCTAGCGTAGGCGCTAGCAGCGAAGGTCGCGGTTCTAGCGGTGAAGGCCGCGAAGGCCGTGAAGGTCGCGAAGGCGGCCGAGATGGTGGACGTAATGGACACGGTGGTCCACGTCGCAAAAAGAAACGTATGCTTTCTCGTAAGAAGCGTTCGCTCGATCCATCTATTGTTATCGACTACAAAGATGCAGACTTACTGCGTCGCTTTGTAACGGAACGTGGCAAAATTATTCCACGACGTATTTCTGGTGCAACCCAAGAGCAACAACGCAAATTGACAGTTGCAATCAAACGAGCAAGATTTATCGGTCTCCTACCTTACTCTGTTACTCATCAAACTGAGCGTGGCTTTGCAGGTGAAATGCAAAACTCTGTTCAGACTTTTGTTTCCGCTGCGATGAGAGGTCGTGGCCCAGGCCATCACCACCCACGTGGACCAGAAGGTGTTGGCATCGTCCGTGAACGTGAAGACGATGACAAAGACGAAGCAGGCGGCGACGAAGAAGAATAGGGTTTATTGACCTTAGCTCCTGAGTAGGAGTTAGGCCATCTACGGAGAAGGAAATAAAATGTCTCGAGTTTGTGAATTATCAGGAAAATCAACATTAGTTGGGAATCGCATTAGCCATTCCAATATCAAAACGAAACATCGCTTCTTGCCAAACTTGCATAAAAAGCGTCTTTGGTCAGAAGAACTCAAAAAACATGTCACTTTGCGTATTTCAAGTTCTGCATTGAGAACAGTCGATAAGATTGGTCTTGATCGTTATGCAAAGAAAATTGGCTTAAAGATATCATAGGTTAAGAAGGAGAACGCCAGATGGGTCGAGGAGATAACCGCTTAACTCTAAAGATGCGCCAACGCAACAATCAGAAGAGAAAAAAGCTAAAGCTGCGCGAAACAATCGAAGCAGCACAAAAGTCTAAAAAGACGACGACAGTGAAAAAGAAAGAAGAGGAGAAATAGACGTGGCCAAAACAAAATCGGCGCAAAAACAGGCCCGCCAAAGCACACGCAAAAATTTAGCGAATCGTAGCTATACTTCTAAAGTAAAGACGGCTGTTAAGAAATTCCAAGCATCCGTTCAAGCTTTAGCACAAGGTAAAAGCAGTCTTGAAGATGCAACGAAGTCGTTGGCACATGCTCAATCCTTCCTTATGAAGGCTTCTACGAAAGGTATTATTCACAAAAATAATGCATCTCGTCATGTCGCTCGCTTGGCTCGTGCACTTGCAAAAACGCAAAAATCAGCGACCTAATTCCTTAGGAAACTGTTGTGATTGCAGTTATTGTTTCACGATGCTAGCTAAGCAGTGAAATTAGTTAAGAGTGAATCACAAAAAAAGCGTAGTTAGAGGTCCTTCAAGAGGATTTCTAGCTGCGCTTTTTTGTGAACTCTCTCTAGAGTCAGAAGCTTACTGTTGCAGCAGACTCGGAGCATATTGTTCTCGAGTTTTCATTCCCATCAATTCTAAAACTGTATTTGCAACATTCGCAAGTGCACCAGCGCCAGGAGCGATGATGCTACCATTGCGGCCACGAGGGTCATAGATATAGCATGGTACCTCTGCTAAGGTATGGGACGTCTTTGGTTTTGGACGTTGAAAAAGTGGAGGATAGCTAGCTCCATCCCCTTTCTCATCAAACATTTCATCACAATTGCCATGATCTGCAGTTACCAAAAGTATGGTGTCGGTTTGTTGTGCTGCTACAAGCAGGCGATATATCATGAGATCAACGACTCCAACTGCAATGATAGCAGCTTCAAGATCTCCGGTGTGACCGACCATATCTCCATTTGCATAGTTGATGCGTCCGCAAGCAAAAGTAGAGGTCTGCATCCGTTGCACTGTTGCTTCCGTTATTTCATGAGCTTTCATCCAAGGTTTCATTTGGAAGGGAATGCGGTCAGATGGAATCTCGACATACTCCTCTAGCTTTGCATCGAAGACGCCTGAGCGATTACCATTCCAAAAATATGTCACATGACCAAATTTTTGTGTTTCACTGCATGCAAATTGCCGAACCCCAGAGTGGGCTAGATATTCTCCCAAGGTGTCCGTGATTAGAGGGGGGTCTACGAGATAGTGCTCAGGAATCTTGAGGTCTCCATCGTACTGTAGCATTCCAGCAAAATAAACGCGGGGTGTGCGTTTGCGATCAAAATTTTGAAAGCTTGGATCCTCGAAGGCTCGTGAGATTTGAATGGCTCGATCCCCGCGAAAATTGAAGAGGATGACGCTGTCTCCATCTTCGATGCTTCCTACGGGTTTGGAGTTTTCTGTAATCACAAAGGATGGGAGAAATTGGTCATCTTTTTTTCCATTCAAGCGGAAAGCTGCAAGTGCTTCATCTAGAGATGCAAAAGCATATTCAGCTTCACCTAGTACGTGTGCTTTCCACCCTCGTTCTACAATAGCCCAGTCAGCCTCGTAGCGATCCATTGTCACATGCATTCGGCCTCCCCCTGAGGCGACACGTGCATCACATCCAGCTTGCTTAACCTCCGTGAGTACTGTCATCAAACGCGAGGCGTAGATTTCCGCAGATTGTGCGGAGACATCTCGTCCATCGAGTAGGGCATGCACACGTATTCGTTTGACGCCTTCTTTAGAAGCTTGACGAATAAGTGCAAACAGGTGCTGCTCATGACTGTGTACATTGCCATCGGAGAGCAGGCCGATTAGGTGTAAGGTCGAACGATTGGAGAGGACAGTGCGCATGCTTGTTTGCCAGACAGGGCGTTGGAAAATAGTACCGTTGGCGATAGCTTGGCTGACGAGTTTTGCTCCTTGATCAAATACTCGGCCAGCACCCAGTGCGTTGTGACCTACTTCACTGTTTCCTACATCGGAGTTTCCTGGTAGCCCAACCCATGGGCCGTGCGCTTTTAGAGTGGTGTAGAGGCCTTCTTGCCTGAGAAAATCAAGGGCAGGCGTTGCAGCAAGGGCAACGGCATTACCAAATCGCTCTGCTCGAACCCCAACTCCATCCATAACCACAGTGAGGACTTTGCGCTTAGAATTTGCTAGTCTAGCCAAGACATTCTCCCGCTCTTACTCCCGATCTCACAAATGAGCATTGGAAAAGGGGAGAAAAATGAATTCATCCATAGGAACGACTATATATGAAGACTGTTGTTAAAAAAAGATTGCTGGAAGCATTAGCGGTTAAGCAGGCCCTGAGTCAGGATCAAGAGATTATTGAACAAGCCGTGAAAGCAGCGCAGGTATGCATTAAGTCTCTTCAGGAAGGTGGCAAAGTGCTCTTCTGTGGAAACGGTGGTAGTGCTGCGGATGCTCAGCATCTTTCTGCTGAACTTTCTGGTCGCTATCTCGTTGATCGTAAGCCCCTGTTTGCAGAAGCTCTGCACGTCAATACATCGTATCTCACCGCTGTTGCGAACGATTATTCGTATGCAGATATTTATGCCCGTTTGGTTGAAGCGATGGGTCGTCCCGGTGATGTGCTTGTAGCGCTATCAACATCGGGTAATTCATCAAACATCCTTAAGGCAATCGAGAAAGCTAAGGAAATCGGAATGCATGTTATCGGTATGACGGGAGCCAAGGGTGGAAAAATGAAAGGCGTAGTCGATGTTTGTTTGCAGATGCCAACAGATGATACACCACGCATTCAAGAGGGTCACATACTTGTTGGTCACATTATTTGTGAACTCATCGAAAATGCCTTTGTGTCTTAGTGGAAAGAGCGAACCTCGTCGATAGCCCACTGTACGGATTCGATGGGGGTCATAGGAAGCAAACCATGACCAACATTGAAGATGTAGCCTGCTAGTTTGAGATCTCTTGCTTCTTGCAAAATCATGCGTACGCGCTTTCGGATAAAATGCTCGTCACCAATCAGTACAAGTGGATCCAGGTTGCCTTGCAAGCAAAGTGAGAGTTCTTGATTCTGTAGTATTTGCTGAGCCTGACTTAGGGAGGTTCTCCAGTCGACAGCAAGAACCGATGGGCGCATTTCCGATAGTCCATGGATGCGATCGCTTCCCTGTCCTGGGTAGTAGATGATTGGTACCTGCTTGGAGATTGTGCTCAGAATGGAACTTGTTGCATCTTTCACAAGTTCATCAAAATCAACTCGTGCAAACTGCTGAGCCCAAGTGTCAAACAGCATGAGAACTTCGGCTCCTGCGCGTATCTGCATTTGCAAATAACGGATCGTCGCATCTGCTAGCTGTTCTATAAACTCTTTGAACAGTGCTCGCTGACAAAAGGCTAGGCGTTTTGTCTCAAGCTGATTGCTGCTTCCGTGGCCTTCAATCATATAAGTTGCGACAGTAAACGGAGCTCCAGCAAAACCGATCATGGTTTGATGCGGTGCAAGCTGAGCCTTAGTCATAGCGATTGCTTCACCAACAAAGCCCCAATTTTTTTCACAATCATTAAATCGTAGCTGTGAGAATGAATGTATATCACGCACCGGATTTGAGAGTTGGGGGCCATGATCTTTTGCGAAGGTTAATTTTTGCCCAAGAGCTACCGCAGGGATAAGGATGTCTGAAAAGATGATGGCTCCATCAAGGTCGAAGCGCTTTAAGGGTTGTAGGGTGACTTCGGATGCAAGTTTGGGATTCATGCATAAATCGAGAAATTCATGCTGTGCTCGTAAAGCGCGATACTCAGGCAAATAGCGACCGGCCTGCCGTAAAAACCAAATGGGACAGCGTTGTGTAGGACGACCTTGAGCCGCAAGTAGGAGCGATTTTTCAATCATAAATATTCCTTCGACAAACAGACCAATGGACAGATACTCGTACATCGAGCTAGGCAAAATTTATACGGCATTTTCGACAGGCTACAAGGTAAAAGCGAACATGCGACACTATAGAAGCAGTGTCATAAGTGTGCCAAGCTTGGATATTTGTAAACCGGGAGTTCGGTGAAATGAATTCATCTTCTTATGAAGATCGCATCCTTGCGTTAGATGAGCGCTTGCAGCTTCTATGGGAAGATGGGAGCCTTTCTCAAGATGAGTATAATGTGAGATCCATGAAAATTATCGATCTCAAAGAAAATCTTTTTCAGGAGCAACGAGAAAGGACAAAAGCTCGACGTCCATTGGGAGTATTGGAAACCAAACTCTTTCATCAACACTGGCGAGATCGAGAGAAGTTGCTGAGTAGCATGCTTTCGTTAGCAAAAAAGGTATACAAAGCATCAGAGAGTGCAAATTGTGATGCTGGGGCTTGGCAAAATATATTTCGCTTGTCACGTTTGCGCAAGATTCTCGGTCATGTTCAAAATCTCGAGAGTCAATTGGACTTCGAGACGGAACAGGTGCAGGCCTTGTCTCAGAGTTTGTTGCAACATTTTCATTCAACTTTTCCTGAGACACAGCAGTTTTCATTAGCGCAGTTACTAAGATTCATTGAGACTTTGGATACCGAACTCAAAGAGAATCATGTGGAACTTCAGGACCAAGAAGCGGATTTGCGTATGCGCCGCAACCACTTTTTGCAACGAAAAGAATTAGCTGAGTCAGCTCCAGTCTATAATCTTCGTCAACCTTATATGCTTAAACATATGAGTGCTTCAGAGTTGATTGATGAATGACCTTCTAGAGAAATGGGATCGAGACTATCTCTTTTTAGCGAAGCAAATCGCAGGAGAGATGCAAACCAAACCACTCCTGGTCTGTTCGCAGGAGGCAAAGCGTACGCGTTCATCTGTGCTGACTAAGAAGAAACAACTCCAGTCTCTAGTCGGGAAAATTCAAGCCTTGGCTTTGCGTCCAAGCTCCTACCTTTCTCCACAGGGGCTCGGTGTGCTCCGTTGTTCAAAGGTTTTTGGAGAAAAGTTGCAAAAGTTAGTCCAATCATACTGGATTCTTTGGAGCCATATGTTTTGGGTTCATTTGGTTCTGTGTCGTCTCAGCGGCTCCCCCATTTTGGAGCCAATCACTGACCTAACTATCGAATTTTGTGGAAAAAAAATACAATCTGGTCTACGCTTACGCACTTCCCAACGCCGAAAACTTCATCAGTTTGCTCAACTTCGACAGCGTTTAGAGGCTGAAGTGGAAGCTCTGGAACTGATTCGACTCAATAGGCAAGCGGCTGAATTTAAAGAACCTTTTCTGATTTCTTCGGCCCGGCGATTGTTTTTGAGTGTCGGACACAAATAGCCGTGCCTACCCATAAAAAACCGTGCTATAAATTTAGGGATTCTTTGATCGCTTCTTTCGTGAGGTAGGCATAGTGCCCTTCGCCTCCAAAGTGGCGCCCCTGGCCTTAGGAGGTTAGCATGGGTAAGAAATTGTACGTAGGAAATCTTCCGTTTTCAGCAACAGACCAAGTCCTTATGGATACGTTTTCACAAGTTGGAACAGTCGTCTCTGCAAAAGTTATCACCGATCGCGACACTGGTCGCTGCAAAGGTTTCGGATTCGTTGAAATGGCAACGGATGCAGAAGCTCAAGAAGCGATTACAAAGTTCAACGGTGCTGACTACGAAGGACGCGCTATCAATGTAAATGAAGCACGCCCAATGGAACCACGCAGCAATCGCGGTGGTTTCGGTGGTGGTAACGGTGGAAACCGTGGTGGAGATCGCAACGGTAACCGTGGCGGTTTCGGCGGAGGCCGTGGCCGATTCTAAATAGAATCGTCTCATGCTGAGTCGTAGGGGAGTTTTCTCTCCTACGATTTTTTTTTGCCTCCATCCTAACAAAAACAGAGTAAGATTCTTGGAATGCATTGATCTAGGAGGATACTCTTGAAACCCATTTCACAAATATCCGAAGATGAAAAATTGTTTAGCGGAGAAATTGCAAAGTTTGCGCGTGAGAGCATTGCTCCCAAAGTCGCAGCGATGGATGAAAAAGAAGCTCTCGATCCTGATATTATGTCTCAATGTTTCAGCATGGGCTTGATGGGTATCGAGGTTCCCGAAAAATATGGAGGCAGTGGTGGCAGTTTTTTTATGTCCTGTCTCGCTATTGAGGAACTTTCCAAAGTAGACCCCTCTCTTGGGGTTTTTGTCGATGTGCAAAATACTCTCGTGAACAATATCTTTATGCGTTGGGCGAATGAAAAACAAAAAGCCCATTACTTTCCACGACTGTGCTCAAAAGATGTCGGAGCTTTTTGTTTGACTGAACCCAATTCAGGTTCGGATGCGTTTGCTTTAAAAACTAAGGCAACTAAAGAAGCTGGTGGGTGGCGACTTGATGGTAAAAAAGTCTTTATCACGAATGCGAAAGAAGCTCAGATTTATGTAGTCTTTGCAAATGTTGATCCGAGCCAAGGTTACAAAGGGATCACAGCATTTATTGTAGAGCGAGGTCAGCCTGGTTTTTCAATTGGTAAAAAAGAAGTAAAGCTTGGAATCCGTGCGTCGTCGACGTGTGAGTTGATTTTTGATGGAGTCAAAGTTTCCGAAGATAATATCTTAGGAGAGGTTGGCAAAGGCTATAAGATTGCTATTGAAACCTTAAACGAAGGTCGAATCGGCATAGCGTCACAAATGCTGGGCTTGGCTCAGGGAGCTTTCAATGGAGCTTTTGCCTATGCTCAGCAGCGCTCTCAATTTGGAAAACTCTTAAATCAGTTCCAAGCTATTCAATTTCAACTCGCTCGCATGGCTACGCAAATCGAATGCGTGCGTTTGCTCGTCTATAATGCAGCTCGTATGAAAGATGCAGGTGTGCCGTTCACAAAAGAAGCTGCTATGGCAAAGTACATGAGTTCTGAAATTGCTGAAGAAGTTGCTTCTCTCAGTCTTGAGGTTTATGGTGGATACGGCTTTATTAAAGAGTTTCCAGCTGAAAAATTTTATAGAGATGTCAAAATTGGCAAGCTCTATGAGGGAACCTCTAACCTTCAACTGCAGACTATATTCAAACTCCTTAGCTAAGAGCAGAGGCTCAGTCCTCTACATTCACACCAAATGCCTTTTTGCGTCTTAATAAATTGATCCAGCACAACAGCATCTGCTGTGAATAGTGCCGACAAAGTCTCAAAAAAATGCTCTTCTTAGCATATTCCATCTAAAATAGAATCTGTCCCACATTGCACTGCAATACAAATGTGCTGTTTGGGGGATTGATTCCGACAAAAGCTATGAACAGTGAGGTGACGCATGGATCGTATGCAAAAACTCATGGACATTCGTTCACACCATGAGCTCGTCGAAACCGTAGGTCTGCAAAAAAAATATGTCGAACAGTTCTTAGAGGAAGATCCTCGTCTAGGCGAATTGATTGATGAAGCATGGACACTCTACCAAGATTCTAAAAAAATGTTTGCAAGTATTTTCAAGCGTGACGAAGCCCACCAAATTGAAGAGATTCAACGCGATTATTTAAATTTTTATGAGGAAATGAATGTTAATCCATACGTTGCTCTAGCGGCTAAGGGACCATGGATTATCACGACTTGTGGATCTGTGGTCTACGATGTTGGAGGCTATGGGATGCTTGGTTTGGGTCATAACCCAGAACATCTTTTACGAGCGCTTGCCAAGCCTCAAGCTATGGCCAATATTATGACTCCTAATCTTATACAGTGGAAATTTACCCAGGTCTTACGAGGAGAAATTGGTCAGCATCGCAGTGATGGTCGCAAATATTTCAAATATCTCTGTATTAATTCGGGTTCAGAAGCCATTACCGTAGCCTGTCGTATTATAGATCGCTATGCAAAAATGCAGACAGATGCTGGAGGAAGTCATTCCGCAAAAAAATTGATGTACCTGACCTTGAAGGGAAGCTTTCATGGGCGAACCGAGACAGCAGCGCAGTTGTCGAGTTCGAGTTTAGAGTCTTACCAAGATGTGCTTGCATCGTTTCGTGATAAGCGCAGCGTTGTGACTGTCGAAGCAAATAACATTGCTGAACTCAACAGCGTCTTTGAATGGGCAGAACGCGAAGGTGTCTTTATTCAAGCCATGTTTCTAGAGCCAGTGATGGGTGAAGGTGATCCGGGTAAGGCGATTACACCAGAGTTTTACAAAGTAGCGCGTGAGAGAACGACTAAGCATGGCGCTCTCTTAGTGGTGGATTCTATTCAAGCTGGCCTTAGAACTCAAGCCTGCCTAAGTATTGTCGACTATCCAGGCTTTGAAAGTTTAGCCTTCCCCGATATGGAAACTTACTCTAAGGCACTCAATAATGGTCAGTACCCGCTTTCCGTCTTGGCTCTTAATGAAAAGGCTGCACGCCTCTACAAGCATGGCCTTTATGGAAATACAATGACAACGAATCCACGCGCCCTTGAGCTTGCGACACAGGTCTTGTATAGTATGACGCCTGAGTTGCGAGAAAATATTCATCGCCAGGGCGCTCGTTTGTTGGAGGGGCTTAGAGGGCTCGCCAAGGAGTTTCCTAAGCTCGTAGGCAAAGTTCAGGGAACGGGATTGCTTCTTTCCCTTGCGATCGATCCACAGTGCGCTCAAGTTCTTGGAGAGAAGGGGATGGAACGCTACCTTCGTCACAATGGACTTGGCGTTATCCATGGTGGGAAAAATGCGCTCCGCTTTACACCGGTGTTCAATATTACGGATACTGAAGTCGACTTGATAGTTACGTTGCTTAAAAAGGCATTTCATGAGTTTAGCAAATAAAACACAGATGGTGGGATCACTTTGATGGATTCCTCACTGCTGTCGATCATTTTTTTTATCGGTGGATTTGTACTTGGTGCTCTGATGACATACGGCATCATGGGTATTTTTAAGCATCGCAATGCAAGTGCGTTACGTGATGCTCTAAGAGAGAGTGAGATACAGCACCGTAGTCTCTTGGAAACCTTCTCCAGTCAACTGGGGGCAAGGCTCCAAGAAACTTCGTTTGAGATGCTCTCAAAATCCACCGACTCTATGATGAAGATTGCAGGTCACCAATTGCACGGTGATCGAGAGCTCATCACGAGTGAGCTCAAACACAATAAGGTAGATCTTCAGCGTCAGTTAGAGGCTGTTAATGCACAGCTTAGCAAAGTTGCTGATCTTGTACATTCGTCTGATCGTGAAAAAAGTATACAGATGACACAACTGTCGTCGCTTATCTCGACTGCGAATGGACAAACTGCTGATCTTATCGAGACAACTACAAGTTTGAAAGCTGTTCTCGCAAACTCACAAAACCGTGGCCAGCTTGGTGAGCGTATTGCTGATGATATTTTGCGGCTTGCAGGGTTTTTAGAAAACATCAACTACTTCAAGCAAAAAACCTTGGCGAATGGACTCCGTCCAGATTTCACATTCTTGCTTCCCAAGGGTCTTGTTCTCAATATGGATGTTAAGTTTCCAATTCAAAATTATACAAAACTCACGGAAGCCTCAGAGAAGGGTGAACGTGACAAATATACCAAGGCCTTTCTCTCAGATGTGAAGGCTTGCTATAAAGAGCTTGCTGAACGCAACTATCATGAGCTTCCGGAATCTGTCGATTGTGTGTTGATGTTGATTCCTCATGAGCAGGTGTTTTCTTTTATTATGCAAGAGGACGCGAGTCTTTTTGATCAGGCGCTCAAAAATCGCATTATCACCTGCTCGCCGATGACACTATTCGCTGTGCTAGCTGTTGTACGTAAAGCTGTTGATCACTTTGCTGTTGAAAAAACTTCCCAAGAAATTCTCGAGCAGCTTGCCGGGTTTCGTAAGCAGTGGGAAATGTTTTGTCAAAAGTTGCAGCTTATGGGTAAGCGTATTACCGATTTGCAGAGTGAATACGATGGCATTGTAACGACACGAACACGTTTGCTTGATAAGCAGTTTGAAAAACTAGAGCGCATCCAACAGGATGCTGCGGTTCACTAGGGGGATTTATGGCGAGTCAACTTTTTCTATCTTTTGTACTCTTGAAAATTGCAAAACTCCTAATCGAAACTTGGTTGAGTGTGCAGAATAGGGCGTACTATTCTGATCTTGCGAAACAAGCACATGCAAAGCAGACGCTCGGTATTTCCGATGCAGAATTTGCGAAAATATTTGCGTATACTGAGGATAAGTATAAGTTTCACTTTGCTGCGAACTGGATTCAAACATTTGTTCTACTTGGATTCATTGCCTTTGGTGGCTTTTTGTCTATAGAAGAGTGTGTTCTCGATCTTGCGCAAAATCGCGGCTTTGGTTCATTGGGGACTGGGCTTCTCTTTTGGGGGAGCTTTGGGCTGTTGAACTTTTTCTATTCACTTCCTTTCGATCTCTACCAAACTTTCAAAATTGAAGAGAAGCATGGTTTTAATAGGCAGACCCCAAAAGGTTTCTTTGCTGATAAAGTCAAAGAACTCATCATCAGTATTTTGCTTGGTGGAGCTCTTCTTGGTGCGGTTCTCTGGGCGATGGAATCAGGGCCTCTTTGGTGGCTTGGAGCTTGGATTTTGACAGCGTCATTTGGGGTGCTTGTCTCCTGGCTTTATCCGACTTTTCTTGCTCCGTTATTTAACAAGTTCAATCCTCTACCTGAAGGTGAGTTACGAGACAAAATCTATGCGTTGGCAGAAGCGATTGGCTTTAAAGCAGGTGGTATTTCCGTTATGGATGCTTCGCGACGCTCTAGTCATGGCAATGCGTATTTTACAGGAGTTTTTGGAGAGAAAAAAATTGTACTCTTTGACACGCTAATCCAGTCGCTGACTCCCCAAGAGATTGTAGCAGTTCTTGCTCATGAGCTTGGGCACTTTAAATTGCATCATGTTCGAATTTCTTTGATTCAATCCATTGTCACGATGGGTCTGCTTTTTTATGTGCTGAGTTTGCTCAAGCCTATGGAAGATTTTTACCATGCCTTTGGTTTTGAGGGTGTGTCAAACTATGCAGCTTTGATTGTCTTTGGACTGTGGTATAGCATTGTTGGATTTTTGTTCAATCCTTTGCAGGCCTGGCTTTCCCAACGCAACGAGTTTGCAGCAGATGCTTTTGCAAAAAAACATCTGGGTACACAAAATGACCTTACGCACGCACTTACTAAATTGCAGAAGTCGAACCAAAGCATGCCACTGGTTCATCCAACATTTTCACGTTTTTACTACTCCCACCCTCCCTTGCTTCAACGTTTGGAAGCACTTGATCGCTAACTTATAATCAACAAATGATGTAAATCATGACCGACTAGGCGCTTCTGTCAGGAGCGCTTTTTTTATTAGACTACTCTCATCCTCCATAGTGAACTATGAACAAAAAATGGAGATGAGCAATGCATCAGGTGGGAATCATCGGAGCTTCGGGTTATGCTGGCGTTGAACTGATTCGTATCTTGCTAGGTCACCCCGACGTAGAAATCGCCTATCTTGGTGCTAACACTCAAAGTGGAAAAGCCATTGTTGATGTATACCCACATCTTCGAAAAAAATTCGATCATACCTTTAGTCCCATGGCTGCTGAAAGTGGATGGAGTGAATGCTCTGTCATCTTCACGGCATTGCCACATGGAGAAGCGCAAAAAATCGTTCCTAGTTTTTTAGCAAAGCAAAAAAAAGTAATTGATCTCAGCGCAGATTATCGTCTCGATGCAAATGCTGTCTATGGGCTTCCAGAGCTAGGTGTTCGCTCAAAAATAGTA
Organism: uncultured Pseudobdellovibrionaceae bacterium; assembly: GCA_964635325.1. GTDB lineage: Bacteria > Bdellovibrionota_B > Oligoflexia > Oligoflexales > Bog-1112 > BOG-1112. The sequence continues at coordinate 6,216 of CAZWOL010000006.1, read as the reverse complement.
GAGACGCAATTGCTCGCAAACCCAGGTTGCTATCCAACGGCATCTTTACTTGCACTTCAACCTTTGCTCAACTCCGAAAATATCGATAAGCAACGCATTATTCTCGACTGCAAGTCCGGAGTATCGGGCGCTGGTCGCTCTCTTGCTCAAGGCTCCCTACTCTGTGAAGCAAGTGAAAGTATGCACGCCTACGGGCTTCTAGGGCAACATCGGCATCAAAGAGAATTGGAAAACATTATTGGAGTTCCCATTCAGTTTAGTCCTCACTTGGTGCCAATGAAGCGAGGTATCCTCGCAAGTGCCTATATTCCTCTAAAAAAAGAGGCAAGTAGCCAGGAGATTTGGAATCACTATTACGAGTACTACGAAAAAGAAACTTTCGTACGTTTGCTTCCACTTGGTCAGTGGCCCAAGACCGCAAATGTGACGGGATCCAATTTTTGTGACATTGGCTTGGGTGTCGATCCACGGACAAACAATCTTCTCGTTATGAGTGCAATTGATAATCTGGTCAAGGGAGCTGCAGGCCAAGCGATCCAAAATATGAACCTGATGATGCAATTTCCAGAGGACCAGGCTCTATCTAAGCTGAGTCCAATTTTTCCGTAGGGGGCTGTCGATGTTGGAAGTGAAGGGTGGTGTTTGCGCGCCGAAGGGGTTTAGAGCATCAGGCGTTAAGGCGCACATTAAAAGCAAAAAAATTCAGAAACTGGATGTAGCTGTACTCCAAAGTATAAACCCTGCAACTGCTGCTGGAGTTTTTACAACCAACAAGGTTCGTGCTGCTTGTGTGCTGCTATCCGAAAACGTTGTAAGTAGTGGCATCTTACAAGCAATCGTTATGAATAGTGGTAACGCGAATTGTTGCACTGGGGAGCAAGGTGCAACAGATGCACGTGTGATGCAGGAGACTGCAGCAAAATTTTTGAATCTCTCTACATCACTTGTAGCTGTTGCAAGCACTGGAGTGATAGGTGAGCGCCTTCCTATGGATAGGATGGTGCCTGGTATTCAAGAGGCCTGTGCATCGATTTCAGAGGATGGAGCAGAGAATGCAGCCTCTGCAATCATGACGACCGATACTTTTCGCAAAGAATATGCATTGAGTTTTGACCTTGGAGGAAAGACCGTAACGATTGGTGGTATGTCAAAAGGGTCGGGAATGATACATCCCAATATGGCAACGACATTGGGGTTTGTCACCACCGATGCTGATGTTGATGCTGATGCCTTACGCTATGTTTTAAAAAAAGCATGTGATCGCTCATTCAATATGATCAGTGTTGATGGAGATACCTCAACCAACGATATGATTATCGCACTTGCGAATGGAAGGTCGGGAACTCCTAAGATTACTTTTGATAGCATTCATTTTGAGGTCTTTTTCTCTGCTATGGAGAAAGTCTTAACGGAACTCGCTAAGATGATTGTTAGAGATGGAGAAGGAGCAAGTAAACTTTTTGAGGTGCAAGTTCGTGGAGCGGCATCAGAGTTGGATGCCCAAAAAGCTGCGCGTGCAGTTTGTGGTTCCTCACTGGTTAAAGCTGCGATTTTTGGATGTGATGCAAACTGGGGACGCATTCTGTGTGCTCTCGGATATTCTGGTGCTGATTTTGATCCATCACGTGTCGATCTTTTTATAGGCCATATTCCTGTCATGGCCCGGGGGGCGAATCTTCCATTTGATGAAGAGGAAGCCTTAGGAGTGCTGTCGCAGAAAGAACTTCTTATCCAAGCATTTTTACATGCCGGAGACTTCAATGCCAAAGCATGGGGCTGTGATCTTACTTACGACTATGTAAAAATTAACGGATCGTATAGGACCTAAAAATGGCACAGAAAATTGTGATCAAATACGGTGGTGTTGCACTCCAAGCAAATGACTTTAATGAAATTCGTCAGATGAGAGAGCAAGGCTTTCAGCCTATTCTTGTTCATGGAGGAGGTAAGGAGCTTTCCGAGCTTTCTTTAAAACTCGGCATAGAACCTGTTTTCAAAAACGGTTTGCGCGTTACTGATGATGCAACGATGGACGTTGTTCAGATGGTTTTGATGGGAAGAGTGAATACACGTCTCGTTGCAACCTTACGAAGCCAAGGTTTTAAAGCTGTTGGAGTGTCTGGACTAGCGGATGCAAGTAGCTTGCAAGCAGACCTTGGTCATGTCGGCAAAATGGAAGATGTTGATGCCAACCTTCTCAATCGTTTGTGTGACGAAGGGTATATTCCTGTCATGGCTCCAATTGCGATGGGTGAGGAGGGGACGCTCTTTAATGTGAATGGAGATAGCTTTGCAGCATGTGTCGCAGTTGCAACGCATGCTAATAAATTGCTTTTAATGACGGATGTTGATGGTGTCTACCTCGATCCAAAGAAGAAAGAAACGCGATTTGACCGGCTTTCTATTGATGAGATAAGGAAACTTAAAGTTCAAGATGGAATGATTCCAAAACTAACTGCTGCTGTCGAAGCGATAGAACAGGGAGTTGAATCTGTACTCATCGGTAAGTCGATGGAGCTGAATACGCAAGTGACTAGAAAGCCGAGTTCTGCGTTTGAGCATCTTGCGTATCAGGAACACAAGCATCTCTTTCAGAATTATGCGCGCTATCCTGTTGCGCTCGAACGAGGTCTTGGTAGCAAGGTCTGGGATCGTGATGGAAAGGAGTATTTGGACTTGCTTGCGGGGATTGCGGTTCTGCCTCTGGGGCACTGTCATCCCGAAGTTGTTGATGCGATCTGTCAGCAGAGCAAGATGCTGATGCACACATCGAATCTCGTGTATTCCGCTCCTATGGTTGATTTGGCGCGTTGTCTGACAGAAATGGGAGACTTCAGCAAAGTCTTCTTTTGTAACTCGGGTACCGAAGCCAACGAGGGGGCTATTAAACTCGCTCGCAAATACCAATGGCGCAAAGGCTTGCGAAATAAGTTTGGAATTGTGAGTTTACATGGATCCTTTCATGGTCGAACCTATGGTGCTTTAGCAACGAGTGACAAACCTGCTCTCAAAGATGGCTTTGCTCCCTTTCCCGAAGGCTTTTCAGTAGCAGAATGGAATGATATTGAATCTCTGCACAAAATGATTGGAGAAAATACTGCTGCTTTCATCATGGAGCCAGTGCAGGGTGAGGGGGGCATTCACTTGCCATCTGTCGAATTTCTCCGAGAGGCCCGTCGCCTTTGTGATCAGTACGGTGCTCTGTTGATTTTCGATGAGGTTCAGTGTGGACTTGGTCGTATAGGTACTTTCTATGCGTACCAAAGTTTTGGAGTTCAACCGGATGTCGTAACTCTTGCAAAGGGCCTTGGCAACGGTCTGCCGATCGGTGCGATCTGTGCGACCGAAACCGTTGCTCAAGCTTTTAAACCTGGTGATCATGGTACAACTTTTGGTGGCAATCTCGTATGTGCAGCAGCAGCTCTAGCAACCTTAAAGGTGATTGCTCGTGAAGACTGCTGTGCTAAAGTTCGCAGTTTAGGTAAGCTCTTCCGCGAAGGGTTAGAGGGCCTGCAGCGTTCTTTTCCGGATGCGATCCGTGAGGTTCGTGGATTGGGCCTCATGATCGGGGTCGAGCTCTCCTGTGATCCTCAACAATTGCATGCGCGTTGCTTAGAGGAAGGTTTACTTGTTAATATTACTGCAAAGAACGTGTTGCGCTTGCTTCCGTCGTATTTGATCACAGAGTCCGAAATTCAACATGCATTGGATACCTTACATACCTGTCTTTCTTTGAATTGATTGGATATGTCAGCATACTTCAAAAGTGAATTGCGCTCGTCGTTTTCTTCTAATTTGATATCTTTGTTTTTAGGAGTTCAAATATGCGTACTGTATTGATATGGATGAGTTTATGTTTTGTTTCAGTCTCGTTAAATGCTGCAAATGAAGAACCAAATGAAGACCAGCCATTGCTGAGGCCAAAGTCTTCTGTAAGGGATGCAAGTCCGGAAGAGCTTTATCAAGAGGGCTTGGCGTCTGAAAAGTTAGCGACGCAACTTGATGTTGAAGCGGATGCAGGGTCTATACAGGAGGCCTTAGGAAGGGCTGTGCGCAGTCATACACAAGCTGCTCAGCAAGGATATGTTCCTGCTATTGAGCATCTTGTGAGTCTTTATACACAAGGTTGGACCCGAACTGGAGTGTTTGGTATACCAGCGAATGCTGAGTTGGCAAGACATTGGTTTAATTATCTGCGCATCATTCAGCAAACTTCGCAACGTCCACGTCCACAGACTGCTTTGCCAACTCAACAACAGCAGCGCTCTGTCTATCTAGACTCTCTGATGTTAGGTGCTATGCCGGCGCCAGGACTTGCATTTCTCTTTCTCAGCATGAAGGCTTGGAAGTAGATTTTTTCAAAAGTGTAGCCTTTTTCTCGCTTATTGAAACTCCATGTCCTTTGCCGCCATGAAGCGAAATTGCTAAAAAATTCTGATGATCTGGCCAATTTTTCCAATTTGCTTTCTTCTCATTATTTATCTGCTTCATGTCCTACGCAAGAGACAGGGTGTGCATAAAGCTGTGCTTAGTTTCTGGAGATGGACTAACGATTTGCAAGTCGAACTCATCACGAATCATTCAATTGATAGTGGTGCTCAATCAAATTCACTGGATCATGAATTGGTGATTGCCTGTGTTCAAGAGGCGACTTTCAACGGTCGATCTGCAAGATTTGCTTTGCAGGAAATTGCAGCTCAATTGTTACGAGAGCATGGTCATCAAGTTCATAAGACACGTGTGCTTAGTCTTCTTGTAAGTAGGATCTCTTTCACTTTTATCTTCAGCTCAGTAGCTCGTTTTGTCGTTCTGCTATACTTTCCTTTGTCAAGGGCTCTATACATTTATGATTTCATAATGATCATGCTTGCAATGATTCTTTCACTTGTTTTCTTCGAAGGTATTGAACGCCTATTTCCCAAATCGTGGTTTTGGGATTCTTCCTATCAAGAGCAAGGAAAGCGATGCGTACGAGCACTGCTTCTTGGAGATGTTCACGAAAATCTTAGTATCTTTCCACAGTGGTTGCGTTTGCAAGAGCGTGAACTGATGAGTGGTCAATCGTTTCATGCGACTAAGGAGATATTCTTGCGATTTTGGATGGGATCTGAGGAGATCGAATCACAAAAACGCAGGATGCTCTTCGAAGATTATTTGCCGGCAGTAGAATTTCTGTGTCTGGGACTCATAGCTCTCTTATTGCTTGGTCTTCCGCTTTTGCAACCATTTGGCTGGTGATAATTAGAGTTCTGTAGAGCGGGCTTTTGGCGTGTTGTTTTCTGAGGGAAAGTCTGTTTCTTCAGGAAACAAAAGGGATGACATGTTTACATATTCAAAAAAATGAGAGCAGCCTATGGAGGCTAGTATGGCTTGCGGAAAGCCTAGGTTTGCTGCAGACCCAAGCAAAGAGCCTACAAGATATCCAAAATGTCCATTTATAGAGTTGGGGAGAATTTTATTTACAAAGTTTGGGTAAAGAAATTCATCGTTGGAATGATGGGGGAGGATGTTATTTTGTGCGAAATGTCCCATGCGATAGAATGCATAAATTGAGATAGTTGCGAGTGGAAAAGGCACATTACATATTTGGTTAGCAATAGCTCCAAAAATAAGTCCAAATGTAGATCCTATTGATTCAGTAAATATTGCATCAAAAAAATATTCAAATTGTCTCTGATTCATGCCCTGTACAATGGATTGCCATATTGTTTTCAGAAAGTCAGGCCCATGATTGGAAGCAGGGTGTTCTAATTTAATTATTATTTTATTTTGATTTGCGATGATCTTAAGGATGACTTTGGAGCTTGGGAAAAGATCAAGTGCTTGATCTCTGACTAAAGTATGGGATTCTTGATTAGAGAAGTTCTGTTCTCCAAATAATTCCTTATATGTGTTTCCTTTGAGAAATTTTTGAACAAATTTTTCGTTTTCCCAGGTGCTAATAATTAGCTCAATCTCAAAAAACGGAGTGGGTCGTTCTAGGCGGGCTGTTTTGCAGCCTGGTTCTGAACTCATCCTAAGTGTTGCTTCTGCAAGTTTGGGATTTCGTGCAAATGCTTCAAAGCTAGTCCATAGCCCAATAAACATAAGAAATGATAGAATCTTTGTCTTCATAAAAACCTCTAAACTGAAATTGAATCCAGTGTATTTACCATGGTGCGATTGGTTTTGCTATCTTGTTTGCATCCAATCTTGATTTTTGAAATCTTTTAAAAA
>CAZWOL010000005.1:0-74558 GCA_964635325.1 uncultured Pseudobdellovibrionaceae bacterium | reverse complement strand
TCATCATTTCGGGGAGGAACAAGTTCCCACAGGGCTATCTAACAAGGCTTTGCAGTGTTGCGTAACTTCAGACCTTTGAAAAATGGGCTCTCTTAAAATGAGCAACTGGTATGGGAAAGCCGTCAGTAGTATGCAGGACATCACTTTTTGCCCCGAGTTCTCCTGCAAACTTTTCTTGGAGACGCTGCACCCAATACAACAGGTTGCCAGCCTGCTTCACAAAGGTTGTCCTGTCACGAATACCGGGAAAAAAATGGGACCAGTTTTGACTGAAGTACTCCCAAATATTTTTATCCCCATCCATGCCAAGAAATTCACCAACAATCTGCATGGTAATAACCTCAGAATCGAGCAGCGCCGGTCGGGGGCCACGCTGTCTGATCTTTTTACCTTTTGTCAGAGCTCCAAAAAAAATTGTCGATGAAGAAAAACACAGTAGTGATAAACTGTTCTCTGTCCATTGGACGGTCCCCTTTTGGTTTTTTGGATCGCACCAAAATCATAGGGGATTTTTCGTTTCTAGCCTACTGAAGAAAAACTTTCACACCGCGTGAATTCAGAATGTTGGAGGAGATTCTCATGCGACACCAGCGAGAAGAGAGTTTGCTTCTGCCAAGGGGAGAGAGCTGCTCACTCCCCGCTTATTTCAACTTATGAGTAAGTTTGAGTATGTTACTTTGAGCGGCTATTGTACGCGTATGTTGGAATCTCATTCAATATACCGAGAATATTAGCGACACTCTCACCATACTCCTGAAGCTAGCCAGTCCACCCACCAAAACTTGCACGATGGCTGACAGCAGCGAGTTGCGCAAGGCTCCAAATAATCCAAATCCAAAAGACTCGGGGTTTCTTCATACCAAGTTCAGTAAGTAGAATGAAAATTCCGAGATTCACGGACATAAAGCGATGGTAGCTATAAAATCCTCCGATAAAGAGTGGAATCTCTGCGTGAAGGACTCCAAGTGCTGCTAGAAACAAAGCAACTTGAGGTGTGTCGTTTTTTCGGAAGTAATAGATAGCCGATGCGATTGCTAAATAAAGAAAGACCGTTGCTCGATCAAAGGTGGGAAGGTTGGAATGTAGACCCGTCGTAATACTAAACTCTCGACCCCATCCGCTTTGTGCGGAAAGAAAGTGGATGGGATTGCCTGTACCTACGTAGTTCCACAATAGAAAGAGAGCGAAAGGAAGAAAGAGCAAGACATTAAGCATGAAGAAACTGCGATAGGTCAGTGGCTTATTTGCAAAAAACCCCACACGGTTTGGCTTCACAAGATGCAGAAGCATAAGCCCACTGAAGAGGGCAATGGTCCAAATTCCTGGAGGACGACTAATCGCAGTCAATCCCAGTAGGCTCACACCCCAGTAAGGATGTTGCTTACAAAGAAGCAAGAGACCTGCGACTAAAAAAGTGTAGTAGACTGCTTCGGAATAGCCTTGCAACCAAAAATGTCCTGAGGGAAAAAACGATACAACCGCAAGCAAAAGCCAGGACTTCTTAGAAAATCCAAATACCTTCTGCGCAGAATCTTCGGACCAAAGATGTTCTGCAAGAAAAAGGGTGAGCATTCCACCTACAATCGTAAAGATATTGGAAACTATAAGGATCGCAAGGGTTGGACTGATGACAGTGAAAGGTGAGGCAAGTGCAATGATCGCTTTTGCTAGCCAAGGCAGGAGAGGAAAAAATGCACCGGGGGCTAGATTCTCCACTAATTTTGAAAAAATTGCGCAATCCCAGTGACAGAGCAATGCAAAATCACTATCCCACACCTGAACTTTCTGTATATGAGAAGCATTTGTTATAAAAAGCCAGTTGGGATAACGAAAGAGAAGGGTTCCAAAAAGGGCTGTCAAAAATCGATTGATGTTCATAAATACCAAAAAAAGCTTACATTAAAACACAACTTCGATTCTGTCTCCTCTTTTGACATTCTAGTGCATAAAAACTCTTCCATAATTCATGATTCCCTGTCTTTTCTAGTGCCTCTTGAATTAAATATCGAGGCAAATTGTGCTTTTGCATCAGCTCATAGAGCAAATCGAGAAATTTCTCTCTCTCGGATTGGGTGCTGGTTCGAAGGCTGATGAATCGCTTGATATCGTCATCCCACTGGTGAGAAGCAATGAGCAGCCAAAGAGCTTCTCTGTCGTTTTGTCGGACGCCTTGGCCCAACCAATGCATGATCCCTAGGTACTTTCGAGCCAGTAAATTTCCCTTAAGTGTTTCTGCGTCAAACCATGTTGCTGCAGAGCTATAAGCTCCATCCAACATCCTGAGACGACCGATTATAACAGATGCATGAGGACTTCTGTTCGTATTTGCATACTCCTTACACTGAATAAGTAGGCTATGCTGCTTTCTGCTACTGGATGACAAAGATGCCATGTAATTAATAAAATAGACTTGCGATTCAAGATTACCTTCTAAAGCTTCTCTAAATTTTACGTCGATAGACTCTTGGCCTTCTAAAGATAACGAGTTTGCATGTGATTGGGCATCGTAGGGTGGTGGATTTGGCTCCAAAAATTCTACGATACCAAATAAAAAATTTGCATAGTTCAAGATGGTGAATGTGAACAGTAAACGAAGTTTCATAAAATTTTTCCTGACTTTTGATTCCTGCTTTAATAATTTCAGGCCCGTCACCCGAGCGCAGCCGAGGGGTCGCCTACTTAGCCAATCTGTAGTATCGATTCCGATGAAGTTATTTATACAATCCTCCGTAAATCAACAAAACCAGCTAACAGCTATCTCCCAAGAGATGGTGTACTCTTTGAAAGCTAATGAAAATCTAAGAGAGGCTCAGATTAAAGACTTTCACTAAAAGAAATTATTAAAAATATCGAGACTATCGACAAGACCAAGACCAAATCGAAAATGGGCGGCATCAAGTTAACACAAGGATCAGACACTGCCGAAAAAACCTTCTCAACCTAAAGCCAACCACATCAAGGCTTGGCAGTCCTTAAAGATTTTGATATTTTGCCTGACAACTTCTCTTTTACAAAAACGGTTAAGGATAAACCTCGTGAAAACGATCCATCTATTAGTACTTTTCGCTCTTTGGGTAAACACTCACTCACTTTCAGCACAAACTCCAGATCAGCTCCAACTAGCTCATCATCCCTTTCAAAAACTACAGATACTCCTTGCTAAAAACATAACAAATGCCTCCAACATCCCAAGTTCCGTTTCAGCTAACGATGCGTCTGCACATAATCACCTTTCTCAGACATGGAGCATTGAAGAAGCCATTATCGCCTTGGGACGCTCTGCTGCAGATCTTCCAGAAATGTTTGAACACGGTAAATACGTCTACGATTTTTTCTACAATAATGATGGCGGATTTGGCAAATGGGCTGCTACATGGAACGCTATTGAATTTGGTGTCCATGGCTTGAATTTTGGAAGTTACACCGTAAAATCAGCTACGGAAAAGCTACTTGCACATCAGTGGGGAAGTATAAGCTACGTTGTACTAAACACTGTGGGTCTCTATTTTACGATTCATACAAATAAAGAATACCTCGATATAACCTATGAAACCTGGTCCGAATCAAAGCGACCACGCGATGGAGCCATCCTTCTGGCTGTTTGCGCAACAGCTTGCTTAGGCATTTACGGGCATTTTGCAAGTATAGTGACAGGCTACGCAGCTTTTATGGCGAGTACATAGGAAAGATACTGAGACTCATTCAAACTTCCAACGGCTCACAACACCATCAGAATCAAAAAATGCCAGGATGTCTACGTTAGTTCCTTTTGCACCTTGATTCTGTAAGACGGGTGCAACATGATCTTCATGTATATCCTGTAATTTAGTTACACTTACCTTTATATTTTTAAGATCAACCTGAGCATGAGATTTGATTTGCATAACCTTGCATTCACGCAAAGCACTTCGCAAATCGCCCTGAGCCAAAACTAGAGTCTTACGCCCACCAAAATCCGGTTGAAAATTGTAATCCTTCAAATTCAGATAGAATCCTCTTCGTTCTACAGAACCTTTTTGAAAATCTAAAAAACAATTAAAATGAACAGAAACGATATCATCCTCTCCCAATACATTCGCTAACGATCTAAAATCAATTCTAGACTTCTTCATATCTTGCCTAACCAAATATGATGATACCCAGGTCATTGCTGTCAGAGGCGCATAATTCTCAGAAAAAATATTTTCATAAGAATCTCTTGATTCTACAACTTTATTTGTTGAATTTGCACGAAACAAAGCAGGATGAGTGCGATGACACTTTTCTTCAAATGAAAAATCAGTATGCGCTATCGTAACATCATCAAATGGATGCATATCACCTAACACACATTGTTCAGTTTGTGATTTTTCAATAACAACCGGAAAATAACTTAAAACATCCGAAACTTTCTTTATCCTGCCTTCCGTGTAAACTGCAAAAACTTCTTTTACAGAAGCTTCGATTGCATTGCGCACTTCCCTGCGATTATCAAAACTGCGAGAACTAAAATAGGAATTGTCTCCATAAGCTTCCCATTCCATCATGCTGTTCTTAACTTTCAAACCGTAGTAACTATCTTCATCATGCATAGCCTTGGCAAGCAGACCAGCTTCTTGCAATACGTAAGATCCATTATAAAGCTCAGCACGAGGGGTACGCAGATGCCCTGCAGAAAATAGATCACTTAGAAAGTGACACGCAAAAGCATCCATAGCATAAGCTTTATTGAGAAGATGGTACTTTGTTGCCTTGTCTTTGGCTTCATGCGCCTTCAATGCAACCTCTAAAGCTAGACCATGGCCAGTAAGATATGCTTCTTGCGCATGTTTTCCGAAATGATCAAAATTCAGCTCAGCCAGAGGGATATAATAGGTACCTTTTTTGGTTACAAAACTATCATAAATCTCACTCCCCAATGTTGTTGCTTTGATAAGCATGGTATGCAAATCATCACGATAGCGCCAAATACCGTATTGATCTTGGACAAAACTGCCTAGCACTCGTTTACTAGTAGAATTAATCGATGTATTTGGACTTGATAAATCATAGTTGTATTGCGCAACATGACCCAAGATTCCTTGCAACTCCTCTTGGATAATTTTCCGAATTTGTTTTACGGTATTTTGCGGTTGAAATGTATTTTGATGAGAAGGAATCATTGTATGAAAAGCACGCATAAATTTATCTTTAGGATCTTCTTGAGAAGTCGCTGGATAGACTGAACTTATGCTCCCTGTTAAAATACTAAAATAGTCCCCTGCCATTGCTACAATTTCACCAAAGCTAATTTTATAGGCATCTTCACCCTCACCCAAAATCAAATAAAAAGGTTTAGGCTTAGTCAAAGAGAATTCCTTAACGCTAACTATTTGGTTTTCCAGATTACTATACGGATTTTCTATCCATCGCCTATCCATTCCATCAGGAAATGGAATATCGATGCTATCTCCGAGCCAACGATGTTCGTAGGATTCAAAGGCAAAGGCATTAAAAGACAAACAAAATAGCAGAATATAGTAGCGAAAAAACATAAGGACCTCGAGTAAATCCGATCCTTAATTCTAACAAAGAAACCTAGCTCCTATTATCAGGAAATAATTGCCCAAGGTAAGCTCGCAAATAGAAGAGGCAGGATCCTAAAAAAACAGCATTGAGAATAAAAACCCCAAACAGTTTGAAGTTCACCCAAACAGTTGTTGAAAAATTTTGTGCAATAAAGATATTCAAAGCTGCTAGAAACAGAAAAAACAGGGAGCCTGCAAAATTGACTCGACGCAGCATTGGAGCTGGCGCTGGAACTTTTTCTTCAAAAAAACGTTCGACTAAAGATTTTTGACCGATAAACAGACTCAACAAGAAAGCAACACCAACACAGAGATAAATGACCGTTGGTTTCCACTTAATAATGCTCTCGTCTTTCAATAATACTGTTGATCCACCTAAGATCACAATCGCAAGCCAACTGATCAACTGCATCTTTGTCAGTTTCTGACCCATAGCTTTGACTAAGATGACGAAAACTGTCATTGCTACAATCAGAGTCATCGTTGCAATTTGCAAATCAAAACGCCAATATGCAACTCCAAAGGCAACCGCAACAAACATTTCGACAAATTTCAAAAAACTCTCTTTATTCATGAACAAACTCCTAAAAAAACAAGGATCTGATACTCGCTGGCTTATAACCTAATCGAGCCTAAAAATCTATGGTTTGAATGTATAGCGGAAGCGAATGGTATCTGTGCTTTCACATGGTGTTTTTGCAGTGGGATCTTTGTGACAGCAACGTCCAATTTCAAGCCAATAAACAAGCGTTGTGGGATCTGGAGACAACTTAAACGTGATCGGATTTCTTTTCTGTACCTCCTCATAAACATTGTCTCTGGAATCAACCGTGGCGAGTGATGCCGCCACGCTGGATTGGTAGGATAGAGTGTCGATAGCACAAACTTCATCTGGGGTTTTAATGACATCAACCTTTTGGATGGCAAAAGTATTGAGTATTTGCTCATTCAGAGGAAAGTCAAGCTTCGTTGCATTTAGATCACTCAAACGAACAAGATCCTGCATTTGAACGAGAGGATCCGGAACACCCTCCTTAGCGATCTTTGCAATCTGTGGAACCGCATAATAAAGATGAAGATTATTGATTTGTGCTTTCTTAATTTTTGCAGACAAAGCTTCTACACCAAAATCACTTTGGGAGGCTGAAGAAAAAATAGCCTCATCTGCCGCATAAAGAATTACATTTCTAGCGTCCATTTGATCAGGAGCCTGATGTGCAAGAGCTACAAACTTATCAATCGCTACCGAAATCGCAATTTGCCCTGCAAGCGGACGGTCCCCGCTATCGACAAGGTTCCACGTCTGCATTTGATTCGCAAAGGTTTCTGCAGGAAGAAAATTAGTCACAGTTGATTTGCGAAATTCATCCGCAAAACCGATGCCTGCAATCTGCACTTTCAGATGCTCTGCTTGCAACGAACGCACAAGTTCAAATATCTTCTTCGTCATTGCAGAATAGCTCGCTTGCATACTCTGAGTCGTTTCTATTACAACAATAATATTGATGGGCTTAGTCAAATCTTCTTCAGAACTTACTAAACCCTGCTTAGGACACATGCCTTCAAAAAGCCACTGGTAGTCTTGAGGTCTTCGGACAAGTTCAATTTTTTTATCTGGAAGAGCCTCTGTAGCACAGGTGATGTCGAGCGTATCTTTTTTGTAGGGATCGGCGGGAGCCCCCTGCTGTCCTGCAAATTTTCGAGTCGAAGAACATGCCAAGAGAGAGGATAGAAGACAAAGGCCTAGCAATTTCATAAAAGTCTCCCGATAACAAGGTTCGTATCCTTGATGACTGTATTCACAACGCCTTCCGAATCGATACCACATATTGGCTAAGTAGGCGCCCCCGACTGTGTTGGGGGTGATGGGATAAGCTCACTATAACGAGAAGGCCTGAACGTCTTTTGTTTCGATCCAACCAAGCTTAGCATCAGAGAGTCGTATGCGGTACCACTCACCCTCACGATACTCGATCACAAAGGGGGCAGCTTCGTGAAGCTCAAAGACAACTGCATTGCTCACCCCTGGTCCCGAGCGTACTTTTGCTAAAGGCGCACTCACCGCAGCCCAATTCCGTTCAAAATAACGATCACTAAAAAACAAGAAGCAACCCACAAGAGCAAGTGCAAGCATACCCAAACTCCAGGGTCGAACTAAGTATAGGCGAGCAAAGACCATGGATAGAAAAAGTAGAGTAAGCCCTATGGATCCCAACACCACAGCAAACCAAAAGAACTCACGTGCTGCTGTATAGTCAACCCAGAAGGCTAGACTGCGCAGAAATGAAGAACTATGCGTTGCCAGTTTGTCACGTCCTTGCTCATGCACAAAACGCAAATTAGCTCGCACATCAGCATCCCGAGGCATCAGACGTCGAGCTGCCAAATAAGCAGCAACCGCCTTACCTTTTTCTCCGTTACGGTAGTATGCATTCCCAAGATTGTAGAACACTGAACCATGAAGCTGCCCTTGCTCGATTGCCTGCTCATAGAGATGGATAGAGTCTGCATACTTAGCTGCATCATAGGCTTGAACAGCGTCATCCAATAAAGAAGCAGACAAGGGTCCTGAAAGCAAAATTAATAAAACTATGGATAGAGATCTCAACATTTTTTTCCAATCTCCTGAGCAAGATGCTGCATGGATTCCAGCATAGTCATCAAATCCGTTTTTCCAAAACTTGTCCCAGCATACTGACTATGCTCTACCCTCACAGAAAGATTCTCTAACTCTTTAAGAAGTTGTTCAGGAACACCATACGCCTGCAAACGTGGGGCCAATTCCTTGGATGTAAGTGAACTCCCCTGCATATCAAAGCTATCTCCAATAAAATCACGAAACACATTGTATGCTTTTTCAAGTGTATCTTGAGTATTTCCTGAATCACTCTGTTGTAGTTGTTCCATTCGAGACTGAAACTTACGTAATGCATTTTTACGGCGCATCCGTAGATTCGATCGACCTCGCTGTCCTATCGTTTGAACCAAAAAAGCTAGCAAGCAAAGCAAGCTTGGGATTCCAAGCAAAGCAGCTGCTAGACCATATTCTTGAATTGTCAAAACCTGCGAACGCGCATCGATACGACGATGTATGTCGATCAAATCACTTGCTAGCGCTTGCACATCTGCTTTGAGTTTGGGGCTTGGGGTCTCCGACGCATTCAACGGAGCTTGACTCGAAGCAGCTTTATTCTCTTCTCCTTCTGCAACTTTAAGCATACCAAGATCAGAGCTTAGCTCTGCAAAATGCCCACGACTCGGATCGAAGTACGGTATCTTTAGAGTCCCTAAATTTAAATCTCCCTTATGCGTTGGCACCAAGGCAAAGCGCAATACACGCTTAGATTCCAATCCCCATTTTTCGGAGGCATGCTCCTCAGCCTGAGCTTTGTCCGCATAGACGCGTACGCTTGAACCCAATTTTAAATCAAGATTTCCAACCGTATCCAGAGCCCCAACACCATCGATGCTTAGACTAAGCGTCGATGTTTCTCCAGCTTTGAGTTCGGTTGGACTGATCTCGCTTGCCATCCGAAAAGTACCGACAATCCCTTTGTAATCTGCAGGACGCCCCTCGGTGGGGATTGCCTTGACTTTGAGTTCGCTATCCTCACTCGCAATAACTTTTTGCACCACACGGTTCTGCGCACGATTGAAGAAATCATCAAAGAAGTCATTATAGCCTCGTCCACGACGTCTCTGTCGATTTTCAGAGGGCATAACAATAGCTGCACGTATGCGAAAGCCAGGAATCGCTATAGATCCCGAGCGCGTGGGGATCAATGCTTGTTTGACAACAATAACATTGTAGATAGCTCCTTCACGCTCCTCCTGTGTGTTGCCTTGTTTGATATCGACAATACGCACACCGACCGGTTTTTGGTGAATAACCTCAACATTCGCAATTTGAACACGATGAAAGATCTTAGTAGTCATAACGATGGGCTCACCCTCGTAAGGGTTCGTCTTCGAAAAACTACGTTCAATAAAAACGTTTGATGCTGTCTTTGTGTCGACATTCTCTTCATCTGGAGAAGAGGCTTGTGCTCGTGACTGAGAAGAAGATGTACCACCCCCATTCACACTGAAACGCACAGCTGGGACTACGAGTTCCTCATCATCAACCTTTAATTTGAAGGATGGTATCGTAAATGTTCCAGCTTTTTGTGGCACTAAGTTAAATGTATAGGCAGTCTCTTTAGAAAAACTTCCGTTGATGATAGAGACATTGGTCGACGACCCCGTACCCATAACTTCGATATTTGGAACACTTGGGAGTTCGATATGACCAGACAGACTCCCTGCAATCGTAATTGTGAGTTGGAAGGCTTCACCGAGCTCACCGTTTTGCGGATCAATCTCCGCAGCAACATTTCCAGCCCATGAATTTCCACTGATAAAGATGCCGATCGATAGAACAAATATTTTAAACATATGCAAACCCATCACCAATCTCGCTCTGGTACCGATTGTTTAGACTTTTGTTGCTGAGGCATGCCAAAAACCTGCTCCTGATCTTCCATCATACGCAGCAATTTCTCGGCCTCCTCGCGTGTCATTTCTTTTTTGTCAGCAGCTTTACCCTCGCCTGCTTCGTTTTTCTCGGACGGCTTGCCTTGCTCTTCTTTTTGGGCGTCCTTCTGCTCTTCTTTTGAGTCTTCGTTTTTAGATTCTTCAGACTTAGACTTTTGGTCTTCTTCTGATTTCTTCTCTTTGTTTTCTTTTTCTTGACCTTTCTTTTGGTCGTCTTTGGAATTTTTTTGCTGCTGTTCTTGTTCCTTTTTTTCGCTATCTTTTTTCTGATCGTCTTTCTTCTCGTCTTCTTTCTTTTGGTCGTCTTTTTGCTTATCGTTCTCTTTTTTCTGCTCTTGCTTCTGTTTTTGTTCTTCGATCTTCTTCTTGGTCCAGGCCAGATTCTCTTGGGCTTCTTTGTCTTGAGCATTCAATTCGAGAGCTTTTTCAAACGCTTTGGCAGCTTCTTCTAAGTTGCCAGCACCAACCTGAGCATTACCCAAATTGTAGAAGGATCTTTGAGCTAAACTTTTGTCAGGAGATTGGGCTGCCTTCGCAAAACCCTCAACAGCTTCTTTAAACTGAGAATCATGGTACTGACTCACCGCACGGTTGTATGCATGCTGCAATGTGTTTGGATCACGTATTTCAGCATTGAGGAATTTTTCGGTCGCAGTCTTATAATCTTTTTTTTCAAAAGCCTTCTGACCATCTCGTTGGTCACTCGCCTTAAGTTGGGGAGCTAAGAAAGCAAGACCAAACAACACCACCAAACTTTCTTTGGTCCACCAAGGTCGAGTCTTTTTAGGGCGTGAGCTTCTCAGAAAAAATTCGATAAGCAAAAGAATAAACGCTAGAACAAGAAAAATCTGGAAGCGTTCATGCCAAATTTTCTGACGACTCAACTCACCTTCTCGTTCGTGACCCGAACCTCGAATGTTTTGGTAGATCAAGTCAAGATCGAGGTTTCCCGAACTAGAACGCACATACGCACCACCACTCTCTGCTGCAATGGCCTGCAGAGTTTTTTCATCAATCTTAGAAACAATGATGTTCCCAGCTTTATCTTTCTTAAACCCTCCGTCAGGCATAGGAATCGGAGCACCTGCTTCGGAACCAATACCGACTGTAAAGATGCGCACGCCCTTTTCTTTGGCTTGCTTTGCTGCAGCAAGAGCTTCGGTCCCCTGATCCTCACCATCTGTAATCAAGATAATGGCTTTGCCCTGCGTATCGGAACTCGATGCTTTTTCTAATGCTTCTATACTCTGCTTAAGGGCCTCTCCAATCGCTGTCCCTTGAACAGGCATCATCTTGATATCAAGCTGCTTGATGAACATATCTGCAAGTCGGTAGTCAACAGTAAGAGGTGTATAGACAAAAGACACCCCTGCAAACGCAACAATCCCAATACGATCACCTTTGAGTAGTCCAAGAAGGTCTATGATCTCACGTTTTGCACGTTCTAGACGATTGGGACTGATGTCCGTTGCCATCATCGATGAGGAAAGATCCAATGCAATGACAATGTCTGTTCCGCCTCGTGGTAGATCTCTCCACTCAAAGCCCCAACGTGGTCGCGCTAGCGCTAAGATAACGAAGGCAAGGCTTAGAATCACCAGTAGGCTTTTGATAAGCAAACGTGGCGCACTCCACACACCCGTCATCAGCTCACTCAATCGCGTCGCAGCAAAGGACTGCATACGCTGACGAGCATGTCTCATCTCGAGTACAACAAGTAATAGAGCGATCGGAACCAACCACAAAAGGAGGAGGAGCTTGCTATAGGCAAAGTCCATTAGGGTAACCTTCGAAAACGAGTTGTGCGTAGTAAGAGTTCAAGCAAGAGCAAAACTAAGACAGGCCATAACAAAAATGCGTATTTTTCGTCATAATGATAGTAAACATCCGTATCGACGACTGTCTTTTCGAGAGAATCAATGGTTCTGTAAATTGCGAAGAGAGTGTCGGTATCTGAGGCTCGAAAATAGCGACCACCTGTCATATCCGCTATGTCTTTCAACAAAGCTTCATCGATCGGCAAACGCACTTGCTGATAACCGTATGGTGTTTGAATGGGGACCATACCTTCGCTACCAACCCCAACAGTGTAGATTTTGATACCAACCGCTTTGGCTGCTTGGGCTGCCTCACGTGGGTCGAGCTTACCTGCGTCGCTTTCTCCGTCTGTCAGGAGGATCATGACCTTGCTTTTTGCTGGAATATCCTTCAGACGATTGCTAGCAACTCCGATCGCATCTCCAATTGCCGTTTCCTGACCCGCCATCGCAACTTTCATCGTATCGATATACTGTTGCACAACATCATGATCCAATGTTAGTGGACACAATGCATAAGCGTAGGTACCGAATACAACCAAACCAATCCGGTCGTTCACACGTGATTGGACAAAGTCTTCCATCGCTTTTTCAACTACCGACAATCGATTCTGTCGCTTGCCCTCGATAATAAAATCTAAGGCGTTCATGCTTCCCGAAGCATCTGCCACAAGCATGATGTCGATACCCTCAGAACGCTGCTTAGACTGACTACGTCCTGTCTGTGGACGCGCAAGTGCAAGGCTAAGAAAAATCAGCGCAAGCGCTCGTAGGAAAAATGAAAGACGATAGAGTAGCTGCCACTTGGTAGTGGATGTAAAAAATTTCAGAGAAGGAAAAATCATTGCCGTGGGTTTGCGACCAAATTCCCAATAGCTCATGGGAATAAGGAAAAGCAATAACAGTAAGAAAAAAGGATGAGCAAAAGTCTGAGTCATACTAACGACTCTCACTTTCCAGACGTTTAGGACGCATATAGCTCACCCATTCCTGAACTTGGGTGTAACTTTGTCGAGCCTCTGCAAGATCAGTCGGAACATTTGCAAATTTGATAGACTCACTACGTTCGAGAAAGCGAATCAGATCTTCTGTAGTCTCTCGAGATAACGGGCTCTTAGTACGTAGAGGCTCTTTGAGCTCCTGCAAAGTCAGATCTGTTGCAGCTAGACCTGAACATAACTCCAAGAACTGACGTAGTAGCATGTTGAGTTCGAAAAAAAACTGCACACCTTGCTTACCCAAAAACGGATCAGGGGGCTGCAGATTTTGCAATTGACGTTCAAGCACACGAAAGGGATCTTCCGGTGCCTCTACTTTTGCAGGACGAGACTTCTGATTTTTTTTCCACAAATAGAAAAGCAAGCCTAAAACAAGTAATAAAACAAGAAGAGCAAGTAGCCAGGGCCAAGCGTCTTCCCATGAGAATGGATAGCTAAGCAAACCACGCAGGCCATGAGGCAATTGCTCACCCTGCTGTGCGTCAACCTGCGGTACTAACGTGGAGGCATTAGGTAGTGTATCGTTCATCGTAACTTCATCCGTCGTTCACGATAGTGCAGATAACGAATCAAAGGATTGACTACCGACTCAGGTGTCTGCACTTCAAAAATATCGATCTTATTGCGACGAAAGAAATCTCTGCGTTTCTTGTCTTCTGCTTCCATCGCATCCGCAAAAGCCTTTCGAAACTTGCGATCACTGCTATCGACCACAATGCTCTGTCCGCTTTCTGCATCCTGTAAAGTGACAAGACCGCTATGTGCGAGTTCACGTTCACGCGGATCTTTGATCTGCACACAGACCAAATCGTGACGATGGGCTGCTAGTTCAAGAGACTTCTGATAGTTTTCAGCATAAAAATCGGAAAGCAGAAAGCACATCGACTTGCGTCGACATACATTATTGAAATAATCCAAAGCTGCTTTCATCTCGGTTGTCTTACCCTTACTCTTATGCGTAAATATTTGTCGTATAATACGCCAGACATGGGCGCGACCTTTTTTGGGAGGAATAAACTGCTCAACATGGTCCGAGAAGATAATAAGGCCTACCTTGTCGTTATTTTTAGTGGCAAGAAACGCAAGAATCGCTGCAAGTTCGGTAGCTACTTCGCTTTTGAAAGTTCCACAACTGCCAAACGACTGCGATCGACTTACATCCACCAACAGCATGAGCGTGAGTTCACGCTCTTCACGGAAAACCTTGACGTATGGAGCGTTCATTCGCGCTGTTACGTTCCAATCAAGGGTACGAACATCATCACCTGGATCATACTCTCGAACTTTTTCGAACTCCATCCCCATCCCACGAAAGACAGAGACATACTCACCTGCCAAAGCATCCGTGACGAGACGTCCGGCCTTGAGTTCGATATGACGAATCTGCTGAATGATCTTTGATGATAACATTAGGGAACATCGACCCGTTCAAGAATTTTAGTGATCACAGCCTCTGCATCCATATTTTCAGCTTCCGCTTCGTAGCTCACCTTGACACGATGCCGGAGAATGTCGACAGCAATATCTTTGACATCTTGTGGCGTCACAAAGCTACGACCTTCAAAGAGTGCGTTCACACGCGCAACCCTGTCCAGTGCAAGCGAAGCTCGGGGACTTGCTCCATATTCGATGAGCGGTGCAAGATCGCTAAAACCACGCGCTTTTGGAGTGCGTGTCGCATAAACGATACTAACAATATAGTGTCGGATCTTTTCAGAGACATAGATTTTTTCGACAGCCTCACGCATTCCCAAAATTTCATAGCGAGTGGCAACACTCTGAAGAGTGAGCGTCTGTCTTGAACTTGCACGTTTGATGATCTCTAATTCATCTTCAAGGCTAGTGTAAGTCATCTTCAACTTGAAAAGAAAACGATCGATCTGCGCCTCAGGTAGAGGATAGGTTCCCTCCTGTTCAACAGGGTTTTGCGTAGCCATGACGAGAAAGGGTTCTTCTAGAGGCCACGTCTGATCACCGATCGTGACCTGACGCTCTTCCATCGCTTCGAGCAGAGCAGACTGAACCTTTGCAGGTGCACGGTTGATTTCATCTGCCAAAATAAGATGTGCAAAGATAGGCCCCTTGCGCACCTTAAATTCTGCATTGCGTGGATCATAGATTTGCGTACCGATAAGATCTGCAGGCAGCAGATCTGGAGTAAACTGAATGCGTTTGAAATTGAGCGAACTCACCTGCCCTAATGTTTTGATCGCTGTGGTTTTTGCAAGACCAGGTAGTCCCTCGAGCAGCACGTGTCCACCCGCAACCATTGCCATCAAGAGGCGCTTACTGACCATCGTCTGGCCAACAATCACACGTCGTATTTCGCTTAAAATCCGCTCGGCCTTTTGGGCTTCTTGCTTTACCAAAGAGTCGAGATCTTCACCGGTCGCATGCATACAAATTAAACCTTCAATCGTTCTTACTGCCAAAATGTTACCACAACCATTCCGAAGGAAAAGCTGAGAAAAAACCCAAGAGTACCGGCGGGCTAGCGCAAGTTGACGCTCCAGTAAAAACAGTAACTTGGATTCCTCACGAAAAACTGTTAAAAGTCGCCCTACCCTTTTGAACTCAGACCAATAATCAGAATGTTCTGCAATAGCGACCTAGGTCGCCTAATAGCTTAGCAGACACTCTCCGAGAAGAAGGAAAGCACTTTGGAACAGCGCCTCATCAGTTTCTTCGGCCTTTGTTTTATGATGTTTCTCGCATGGTGCTTCTCACGTAACCGCAAGGTTATCAATTGGCGCGCCATTTTTGGAGGAGTCGCCCTTCAATTCCTTTTCGCCCTCTTTATACTTCGCACCAAAGTTGGAGGCATGGTTTTTGAAACCGCTAAAGATGCGATCAACACCATCATCAATCTCTCCGACAAAGGAGCAGCCTTTCTGTTTGGTGATGCACTGATTCAATCGACATTTGCATTCAAAGTACTTCCTACAATCATTTTTATATCTTCTCTTTCATCTCTCTTATTCTACTGGGGTATCATTCCACGCATCATTACAGGATTATCTTGGGTCATGAAGCGAATGATGAACATCTCTCCTATCGAAGGTTTGCTCACCGCAACCAACATCTTCGTAGGACAAGCAGAATCCGCTCTATTCATCAAACCGTATTTGAAAAAACTTACGATGTCAGAAATCAACACGATGATGACCGTGGGAATGGCTATGACCTCTGGAGGTGTACTCTCCGCATATGCAAGTTTTGGAATCTCCGCTGGCCATCTCATCACTGCATCGTTTATGTCTGCACCTGCTGCTATTTTGATTTCTAAGCTTCTCGTCCCAGAAACCGAAGATGCTCATTCCAAAGGACACGTTGCTCTACATCACACCAAAGAATCCAACGTATTTGAAGCAGCCTGCGTCGGTGCCGCAGAAGGACTAAAACTTGCATTGAATGTCGGTGCTATGTTGATTGCATTCATTGCCATCATCGCTCTAATCAACCTACTCCTTGGTCAATTGGGATCCCTTTTTGGTTGGGAATTATCTTTTGAAGGAATACTAGGCTATGCCTTCCGTCCTTTTGCCTTCCTGCTTGGGATTGCTTGGGAAGACTGTGCTATCGTAGGTCGACTGCTCGGTGAAAAAACAGTCGTCAACGAATTCCTCTCTTACATTCACCTCTCCGAACACATGAAAGCAGGTACACTTTCTCCACGTTCGGTCACCATCGCAACCTATGCACTTTGCGGTTTTGCAAACTTCAGTTCTATCGCAATTCAAATCGGTGGAATTGGAGCCCTTGAGCCTGGACGTCGTCAGGATCTTGCTCGCTGTGGTTTCATCGCAATGGTTGGAGGAACCCTAGCAAGCTTTATGTCAGCATGCGTTGCAGGGATTTTGTTGTAGAACCATCACATCCTCGAGCTTAGGAAGCTAAGCCGTTTTCCAATCAACTATGCACTAAGCTCTATTACAGGTGTCGAGTTTGTGGGGCGCACGCCATAAGAAAGAGAACACACCTCTACATGCGTACCAGCTCAAACTCTCCGAATTTAGCAAAACCCTTATCTAAATTTCTGTAAGCGTTTCCTATGACAGTATTCGATTTCCCAGTCGAGTAGAGTTGAAGATAAACATCTCTATTCAACTTCAGGAATACTGCACGACTACCAGTATCTTTTAGCGTGCTAAACCCCTTTGCTTCCCCCCTTCCTTGGGTCGAAAGGTTGAGCCCTTCACCTTCGACTTTGGCTGAATATGTTCCATCGCCTTGAGTCGGAAAGTTTAGTTCGAGTTCAAGCCGGTATTCCTTTCCGCCAATTACCAGATCCTTCATTTGGCCCTGGTATGAACCCTGCAAAGCTATAAAGTTCTGGCTGCTCCGATCCACTTGCTCTGAAAAATTCAACACTTTGTCGAAGTCTGTAATGGAGACTTTCTTTAAAAAGGTAGACTGAGAGTTGGCATCACCTTTTACTAAATTATCGAGCCCTTTCTCTGCGTCAATCCAGTTGGCGGACTTTAGAAAGTCGCTTTTATCTTTGCTATAGGTCTCCGGCTTAATATCTTTGCCATGCGTTGCGTGATCGTGGTTTTCTGTTCTATTAAAATCAGATTCGTTTGAATGGTCAATTGCGGATTTAGAAGTAGATCCACCCTCACCTTTTATTCCTTTATCACGAGCAGCCGATTCTTGTGAAAATTTTTCCTGTACCTGACTAAGTGCATTGCTTGCGATCTGTTCGCGCCTTTCACAGGAAGAAAGCTCTTC
This sequence comes from uncultured Pseudobdellovibrionaceae bacterium, assembly GCA_964635325.1. GTDB lineage: Bacteria > Bdellovibrionota_B > Oligoflexia > Oligoflexales > Bog-1112 > BOG-1112. The sequence goes on along the minus strand of CAZWOL010000005.1, from coordinate 56,933 downwards.
CTTAAGTTTAGTTAAATCTTCCTGTCTTAAATCAGAAATAGAATGATCAGTCTCTTTATCATCGGGTGATGCAGACTTATAATTTTTAGAAAAAATAAAACAGCCAACAATAATGCCAAGTGAAAAATAAACAAGTATCTTCATATAGTTCATAACAATCCTTCTATAAATTGAATTAACGCCCACCTGCTACAGCCGAGGTGGAGTTACCCCTTCTTTGCAACTGAAGATAGCCTAAATTCGTAGATACGCAGAACCGATAAATCTAAAATCCAAGAAAGTTCAAGAGGTTCACGTGTCAGACAAAGTTCGAGACGAGAGTGGATGCCGAGCGTGCGACTTTTGAATGGATCGAAGTCTTTTATAACCGAGAGAGGATTCATTCTGGAATTGGCTATTTGACACCGACAGAATTTGAAGCTAGATGTGCTTGATCAAAACTGTCCAATTTTTTCCGGAACTCCATTTAGAACCATCACGTCGTCAGGACAACGAAGCATGAAGTACTTTTAAGTCTGGGAAAATTTGAAGGGGTAATTAACCTTCACATCCTTTCCATCACAAGGTTTCGGAAAACGCATTTCTTCTAAGACTTGTGACACACAGACCCCAAAAGCAGTGCCAATCTCATTTTTGACCATCACCAGATTTTTAATATGACCATCTTTATCAATGACAAACGAGGTATCAACCTGCCCCTTTGCATCATTTCCTGCTTTCAATTCTTCTGAATAACACTCCCGAATTTCCCCAATATGAGTGAGGATAACAGTGTTTACCTCCACCGGGCGCAAACCGAAACACGAAGTAGCTTCCTCTTTTTTCGGAGGAAGGAGTTTTGAACATTCCTCAAAATCTTCGTCACTGAGAGTTTTGATGGCTATTTTTTCTTTCAGGCATGTCTCATACGCCTTTGAAAAAATAGGCTCAGGACCTCGCTCATCCGCAACTTCTGGTTGATTTGAAGTATTTACATCATCCGATGTTTGGCATGCTGCGGTGGTTAGGAGCAAAAATAGAGATAATATTTTTCGCATTGCTGTATCCGAATAAAATAGTTCAACTTTCAAACAATCTAAAAAACACCTATTTCACCTGTTATCACAGCCTCCCCCCTGACTCGTCATCTATAGCCGTTATTTAGATTTTCGGACGGCAACCATCATTAAATTCTCAAGACTAAGAGCATACTGCTTACAGTGTGACAAGATATTGTAATCATCCGCTGTCAGGTCAGTGAAATCGCCATCCAATATGGACTTAAATTCATGAAAAGAATCAAGATTTTTTATTGTCAGAGTTCCACTTTGAATCAGACCAAGATAGTAAGCTTCTTGTTCTGATAGTTCGTGAATCCAATCAGCTAATTCATCGCTTGTTGGAGACCACGGGAAATTCAACTTTTGATGTTCTTTTATTAGCATTTGAATCGACATAAAATTCTTAATCCCAATATGTAACTACTCGGCCATCCTCTTTGTAAAAACCACCTTGACGAATAGTTTTACCGTCAGCTCCAATATTCTTAGTTTTTATACTTAATCCTGGTGTTCCATCCATCAATGTATGAGCTTTCGCTTGATGTTTTTGGTTTGTAAAAAAAGATTTCGCATCCTTGATATACTGCGTTGGAGTTCGGCCTTTTCCATGCTTTGCATGATGGTAAGCTAGCGACTGCAATTTATTTGGAAAACTCCCCTTGTATACACTCTCATGTAAAAACTCCCCTGCTTTCGAGATACCTATTTGTTTAGTGGACTTTTCAACTAAATTTACTGCTTTATCAGTTCCACCAACCTCATTGGACCATTTTCCAAAGGATTTAATTTTTTCGCCGTGATCGATGCCAATGCTCTTAGCAGAAGAGACAATATTCTCGGTTACCTTGACAGCATCTGCTGCTTTTTCTCCCTTCATCATTCGTTTGAAAAATGAAAGGGCTTTCCCAAGCTTGCTTCCAAAGCCAGCAGTGACAACACCTAAGATGGCCATGGATCTGCCGAAGGTGCCTAAGTCTTCACCTGAAAGTATATCTCTACCTGTAATCGCTTCGAAAATGTCTCGGCCTAACCCTACAACTGGAGTGACACTTAGCGCAAAATCCAAGCAAATGGTGGCATATTGCATGGCAATTTGTGCTTCTTCAAATTCACGATTCAAAGTATATCTTTTGGAGAGCCGATTGGCCTCAGAGGCCGTCTCTACGAATTGAGAACGGACTTCAAAATTGTCCATTTGCTTGATCTGCTCGCGAACGTTCTCAATCCGCCAACTCTGCTTTTTTGCTTCTTTTAGGACATCTAAGTAAGGCTTACTCATCTCGCGAACCCGCTCCGAGCGTTCCTCCGACGCCTGGGAATGAGTAAGTTTAGGTATTGCTGCGAGCATGGCCTCTGCATCACCAATTGTTTTATCGTAGTCTCTTTGAATCTTTTCTCTATGGGCAGCTATAGCAGCATCGATTCTTAGCCTTTCTCTCCTGACTTCTTGGGAGAGTTTTTGCGAATCGCTTAGATGGTGTGTTGCAGAACGAGAAGAAGGTTCAAATTCCTCCCGACCGCCGCCAACCTGACTACTTCCACCTGTACCTCCGCTGCTTGATGCACTACTCCCACTTCCTGAGGGGGATGGGCTACTACCTCCGCCAGAGGGATTACCACTTGGCTCAAGTGAAAAGGTCATAGTCGAACCTGATGGACTCTCAGTTCTTGAGCAATGATCTCCACTTGTTACTGAGCTTCCACCTTCTATACTAACCCCAGAAAGAACTGGATGTAATGATACTGCAAGTATCAAAAGCTTAAAAAAAATCATACGTATCTCTCATTCAAATATTAAAGTTCACGCTTTTTGAGATTGGCTTCGAAACAACCATCAACTAACAATGCATGCATTAGCATTCGCATGCTTAGGGACTGCTCACACCCTTCATATGCTAAATTTGCTACTGGAGAAAAAAGATTAAAGAAAGCATTCAAAGCCAAATAATTTATGTTGCTGAGCTTGCACTGTTCCCATGCGTTTAAGTTGTCAGCGATAACACTTGAAAAAGTGTATTTCAACGATTGAATTCGTATCGAAATGCAATCCTCCATTTTTCCTTCATCACTCATCTCAATATTTCGATTCATAAAACCAGCTACATGATCTGAGCTATCCGACAAAACACCTATGACTGTTTCTTCCCAATACCGATGTAGCTCTTTTTCAAGAGTGCTCATACCTTCTTGAAAGGGATTTTTTGCAAGATCAAAGAGTGTCCTTGATGCTTTGGTTTCAGACTGCCAGCTTTCAATTTTCGGAGTGATTTCATTATGCAACTGATTATGCTGTCTGATTAATGCATTAATCTTGTCAACGTTCTGTGAAGCACGTTGGTTGCCAAGCTGATTTTTTAACTTTTCAACTTCTTTTCTTATGGACTGAAGTTTTCTATCTGAGGGGAGCAATGTATTACACCACTCCGTTCGAAGTAAATCTAAACTTTGCATTTTTGCCTGCATAGTTTTCAATAATTGGTCAGAAGATTTCAACATATTAAGGGCTTGGCATATTTTTATTCTAACCAATTTTTGCGGGGGAGTATCTGAATTCACATAGCTTATAAGAAACTTCTGGCTATCATGATTGCTAGCATCGTTATGAACGACCTTATCTGCATTTTCTGCTGCACTTCCATTCAAGTCAAGGAATTTCCCATTAAAATTCTGCACTCGAAAAAAGTAGCCATCTGGAATGAACTTGAATTGCTGATTAACCCCATGATGACAGTCAGACTGTTGGAGAGGAGTGCCGTTGCTCTCCCCCCGATTTGCGACATCCAGACACTTTCCGCTATGTACAAATTGTATTTCAAAAACGTCGCTAACTGCAGTTGGAATGAAACGAACTTTTTGATTGCCCGACGCATGACAATCCCAAATCTGTACTGGCGTAGAGTCTGCAAGAGAGAAACCTTCGACATCGAGACAGCGATTATTATGAACCGTCGATATTGAATATTGATTTGATAGTGAAATTTGTGAAATATCGTCAATTCCTGCAATTAGGGTGCTATTTTGAATGAATAGTGCGAGGAATAATAAGGATGAACGTATGCTTAAAGATGCCATTATCATGCCCTTTCAAGGAAAATCGAAAAATTCTGAGTTGAATTATTGAGCGGGATTGAGCCTCTTCTCAGTAGAGAGACTTCGATTTATAGCAGATTCATCTGGTCGTCAAATGATTTGATTGAGTATTCTTCTTATTGATGACCAAGCAGGGAATTTTTCCGAATCGATGCTAAACATTGGCTAAGCAGACGATCCTTCGACGGAGCCTGCCCTGAATGTAGTCGTGAGGTGCTTTGCAATTCGTTCGAGATGACCTACTCGTTCGGTGTGACAGAATTCTGCGTTCAGCTCTTCCAACGGTCGTGAAGCCAAAAATATTGTTCGGGACATTGGCGTATGCATTGTTCAATTGCATGATTTAAATGTATAGAATTTTGAATCACATCTTTCTTTGCATCTCCGGTGTCTTGCAAAATAATTTCGGGTTGAAAATGCAAGACATGCTCTCCAAACGCTGTGCGCGTAGAGAAAGCCATGAAGACTGGAGCTTTGATACGAGCGTAGATTGCTGTAAAGCTTGTGTTCGTCTTTGCAGGCTTAGCAAAGAATGGCAAAAAAGGTTCGCCTGGTCGAGCTTGGTCAAGAATCACTGCAACTGCTTCGTTGTTTTTCAAACTCTTCCGCATGGTGCGCACAGCATCTCCTGTCGACTTGCGCTGTACAACCTTCATGCCATTTCTAGCACGCAGTTCTGTGACAAAACGATTGATCCCTGGTGAGCCCACTTTTTTTACGACTACATTGACGGGAACAATCTGTTTAGCCACCCCGCTTGCAGAAGCCTCCCAATTGCTCATATGCATCGCAATGATATAGGCTCCTTCACCTCGTTTTAGGGCTTCTTGCAAAGGTTCTGCATCCTTGATCATCATATTCTGTGAGATGTCTCCGTTACGGTAGTATAGAAACTCTAGTCCGGTCAGAATAAAATGATAGAAACAAGACTCTGCAATTTTTGCTTTCTCTTCGGCACTCTTCTCTGTACCAAATGCTATTTCAAGATTTTGCAAAATTAGTTTGCGTCGTATATGAAAAAGACGAAAGCAAACGAATGTTAGAAAATGCGCTAGTTTGTCCAATTGACGAGCAGACATTTGACGCAAACACAGAGAAATGAAATTAATGAAGTAATACAAGCGGTGTCCTATGGGTGTGCAGTTTCGAGCCAATGTTTTTCGATGAATGTCTTAGGTAAGTCAAGACCCTTTGCATATTCAATATCAAGACCGATGAGGCGCACCGAAAGAAAATGCTGAACCCACTCACTACCACTCACCAACAACTCTCGCCATGGCCCATCACCCTCAACTTTGCCATCGCGAAGTATGAGAAGACGATCTGCAAAACGAATTGCAATTTCAACATTCGACGTTGCGACCAACATACTCGTTTGTTTGCTGCCACCCAGTTCATTGATCATTTGCAAAATGATCGTCGATGTCACTGGATCTAGGCCTGCAGTGGGCTCATCAAAAATAGCAACTTCTGGGTCCGTGCAGAGCGCACGTGCAATTCCCACCCGTCGCTTCATCCCCCCAGAAAGTTCATGGGGAAACATATCTGCAGTCCACGGTAGCTTGACCCCAGCAAGCAAACGTTTTAGCTGATTTTCTCGTTCTTCAGGTGTTTGTTTGGTCATGTGTTCCATTGCGAACATCATGTTCTCTCGCACCGTCATAAAGTCAAAGAGACCGCCCTGCTGAAAAGCCATACCAACACGACGACAGACGACTTCTTTCTCTGCATCGCTCGCATGAGTCATGTCGGTGTCTAGAAGAAATGCAGTCCCGGCATTAGGACGTTCGAGTCCGAGAAGCAATTTCAGCACGGTCGTTTTGCCGCAACTTCCTGGTCCAATTAGGCTGAGACGTTCTCCGGGCGCAACACTAAAGCTTAGGTCCTTCAATACGCTGACGCCGTCATATTTTTTGCTAATATGTTTAAATTGAATCAACGCCTGATCCTTCTTCTTTCTATCACATGAGCCTATCCCTTCATTTTCGCACGTTTAGAGGTTTGCGGCAGCAGCAGACTTACACGAGGCCTCGCGAAAATCCCTAAAGACCTACGGCTCGATTTATGATAGGACAAATCCACGCCTGTCCGTCTTTTTTTGTCCCAAAATCATGCAAGGAGTTTAAAACTTGGAATCACACCGAGAAGGATCATCACGACTCCCTGGTTTCTATGCGCTTCCTGTCAGCGAACGCGCTGATATCAGTGCACGTTTTTCTCATCTCAATTCAGAGGAGAAGGCAGCTCTTAGTCATTTTGGGTCTTTAAACGGCGAACTTGTCGATATTTTTATTGAGAATGCAGTAGGCTGCTTTAGCTTACCTCTGGGAATTGCAACAAATTTTTGCATCAATGGCAAAGACCTTCTGATTCCGATGGCTGTTGAAGAGACCAGTGTCATTGCAGCAGCAAGCCATGGCGCAAAACTGGCTCGCTATGGTGGTGGCTTTCAAACACGAAGCACTGAACCTATTATGACGGGCCAAATCCAGTTGCTTCTCAAAGACAACAACTGCGACTTCAACACAATACTCACAGAACAAAAAAACCATTTAATTGCCTATGCAAACCGCGGCCAAGACCGGCTCTTACGTCGGGGAGGAGGCGCTAAGGATCTAACTTGGTACTGGATTCCTGAGATTCAAAGCCTCGTCATCCTCTTGCATGTAAATACAGGCAATGCAATGGGTGCAAACATCGTCAACACTATGGTCGAAAAACTATCGACTTTTATGCCTGAGCTTTTTCCAGGCTGTGAGTTAGGACTTCGCATCCTCACCAACTTGACGGATCGACGAATGGCTTTTGCAGAATGCATGATCCCTCCCGAAGCCTTCACGCAAGCTCACCAACCCGATGGCTCCTACGTTATTGACCGTATTGTCAAAGCTTGGGAATTTGCATTCTATGACCCCTACAGAGCCGCAACTCATAACAAAGGTGTAATGAACGGAATAGACCCTGTTCTCATTGCTACCGCAAATGATTGGCGAGCCATCGAAGCAGGGGCTCATGCCTACTGCAGTCGAGAGGGGCGCTATCGCCCCATGACGACTTGGCGCAAAGCTCAGAACGGCCACCTTCATGGCAGCATCGAACTTCCTATGGCTGTCGGAACAGTTGGGGGTGTAACAAAGCTGCATCCTACAGCCCAAAGCGCACTCAAACTATTGGGTCAACCTTCTGCTCAAGAACTTGCTGAGATTGTCTGCGCCGTAGGCTTGGCCCAGAACCTTTCAGCTCTGCGAGCATTAGCTACCGAAGGCATCCAACATGGACACATGGGTTTGCATAAAAAAAATCTCGACTTGATAAAGAGACAAGCCAATGGTTTTGCTTAGTATAGCGATGGTCGATTGCAGTAAGGACGGAACTGAGTAAGCTGGGAGATGTGGGAAGTGCGACCGCAAGCCATTCATATCGAATTGAAGACCCTTGATCCGGAGCTGGTGATAACACCCTCACCTTTTGCAGAACCGAGCCGCGCCTATGCCTGTGGCAAAGTCATTCTCGTGGGTGAACATGCTGTCGTTTATGGAGCTCGTGCAGTTGCAATTCCAGTACCCAGCATGCGTCTGGAAATGGTCTTGCAAGCAATGCCACCCACGCTCCCGAGTCGACGCCGTCATTCTTCAAAGACAACACACTCTGAAAATCTCCAACACGTGCTACACGAAGCGTTAGAGCTCTTGCACACTAAGCCTTTCCCCTTACGTATAGAAGGACAGTCCAACATACTATTTGGTGCTGGCCTAGGTGCATCTGCTGCACTTTGCGTCTGCATTTTGCGAGCAACATCTCGTTTCCTAAATATATCCTTGGATGCAGTCAAACTAGCATCTTTCGCGAATCAGTTGGAAAAGCGTTTTCATGGAACCCCTTCAGGCCTTGATACGACAACGATTGCACTTGAAAAAGCTCTTCTCTTCAAGAAGGGACAAGAACCTCAGATTTTAAATGTACGCACAATCCCCTCCCCCGATGGAGGGATTTCGCATGCATGGAACTTTGCGATCATTGATAGCGGCACACGTTCTCCAACACTCGCGATGGTACAAGAGGCTGCTCCATTCTTCCGCGATGCAAAGGGACCTGCACGAATCCAACGTTTTGACAGCATTGCAGGTCAGGCCAGTGAAGCTTTAGAAAGCGGAAATCTTGAAGCGATGCGTGATGCGATGCAAAACTGCGGAGCTTTACTTCACGAAATCGGTGTTGTACCTCCTGCACTTAACGATATCATCGAGCGAGCCTTAGGCTGTGGAGCCTTGGCAGCAAAAATTACTGGAGCGGGTGGTGGTGGATGCATACTCTGTTTGCTAAATCCTACAACTGCATCTGATACACTACATAAATTGAACATGGAATTTGGTGCGGATAAAGTTCATTGGGTCGAACTCGCACACTAGGTCGAGGCATTTGACAACAATAAGGAACTCGAAATGACTGAGTTTGAAAGGATCCGCGAAAAGATCCTGAATGGTGTTCGCATCTCAGATGAAGATGCTATTTTTCTATTTGAATCTCCTCGACTCTTTGAGATCGGACAACTTGCGGATATTGTCAACTATCGCAAGAATAAAGATGTGGTCTTCTACAACATGAACTCCCATCTCAATCCAACGAATATCTGTGTGATGACCTGCAAATTCTGTAGTTTTTCACGCAAACCTGGTGAGCCAGGGGCCTATGCCTATACACTCGATGAAGTGTTGCAAAAAGCAGATCATGCGATCTCTAACGGTGCCAAAGAACTTCACATGGTCGGCGGCCTACACCCTCGTTGGGGTCTTGATTATTTTGCAGAGATGTTCCGTGCTATTCGCACCCGTTTTCCCAACATACACATCAAAGCACTGACTGCAGTCGAGATTGATTGGCTTTCACGCAAATCACGCAAACCACACTCCGATGTCTTGCTCATACTCAAAGATGCAGGTCTCAACTCGATGCCTGGTGGTGGTGCTGAAATATTCCACCCAGACTGTCGTGACCTTATCACTGCAAAACTCTCGACCGAAGACTGGATCGGAATACATCGAACCGCACACCAGATGGGTATAGCTAGCAACTGCACCATGCTTTATGGACATGTCGAAAGTTATGCACACCGCGTCTACCATTATAGACAGCTCAGAACCTTGCAAGATGAGACAAACGGATTCAATTGCTTCATTCCACTTGCGTTTCAACCGCATAACAATGAAATGGGCATTGAGCGTTATACGTTTGGTGCAGATGATTTAAAGACAATTGCTGTTGCACGACTCTATCTCGACAACTTCAAACAAATTAAATCCTACTGGGTCATGCTTGGGCAAGATATTGCACAACTTGGTTTGCATTTTGGTGCCAACGACATGGATGGCACTGTTAATGACGAAAAAATCTCCAACATGGCCGGCAGCCGTGCTGGTATTGGAATGCAGAAAAAAAGCATCAAACGCCTCATCTTAAAATCGCGTAAAAATCCCCAAGAACGGGATACTCTTTACCAATGGATTGGTAGCGAAAATGCCAATGCTTCTGTTAGCAAAAACGTAGATCAGCTACGAACACTCCTCCACAGAGCAAGTCAACGTGAGTTACTGAGCACAGAAGAACTCTATCTGCTTGCAGAACAGGGAGATCTTTTTTCGCTTGCGATGACGGCGCAAAGCATACGTAATCACTATATTCCACATGACCAGGCTACTTTCTCTCTGGCCCAAGACATCAAAATACAAGACGCCTTAGAACCAAAGAACCTTAGCGAAGGGTCACATCTGCTGCTCGACCTTGCTAGCGTCGACCATGAACAGACGAAACTGAGTGTGGGTTCGCTCCTCAAAGCGGCATCCAATTTGCAGCAACAAAAACATTCGGTAGTACTCGCAGGTTTTGTCAGCATATGGAAAATTCTGCAAGACTCAACACTCACTCTTGACGAAATTTTCCTTCAGCTACGGGATCTGGGCATCAAAGTCTTTTCGAGTTCTTTGGATGAAAATGAAGCAAGCCTCACGCATCGTGAGATCTCGAACCTCCATCGCACCGCTCATAAGCAGGGCTTACTCAGTATCGCAAAAGTCGAAGTCAACAGTCCTCCGACCGAACTTTTCCCACTGTGGAAAACCTTTATCGAGCGCATTGTAGCACTGCGTAATGTGCAGATGGAGACGCAGGGGATTGCTGCTATATTTGTAGAACCTGCTGCAGACAGTTGGGTGACAGCGCAGGAGTATATGAGAGCGGTCGCTTTGGTGCGCATTGCCTGTCCCAACATTGAGCATGTAATTGTACCACTGCAGCGTCTTCCCTCGAGTCGCGATGTGCACCTTCGAGGTGAGGGTGGACAAGACTTACTGAGGGGACAAGAAAAATACGCTCCTCTACTACTACTTGCAGGCGCTGACGACTTTGGTATTTTGCCGAAAAATAGCAAGCCACTCGCCCGTATATATGAAGAGATTGCATCAGTCGGCATGCGACCAAGCTTGCGCGACAGCCATTTCAGAGCAGTTCCAGCGCAATGGGAAGATCTGCTTGAAAGTCCGTCTGATTTGCGACATGTTCCTGTACACGAAATGACTCGCAATGAAATGGAACAGAGTACCTACCTCAGTCTTAACTGGGATGGTACACAAGGAGCTGGAGAACATGCGTCTTATCATTGACCTACTAGAATTTCTAATGCCGTATGGGCATCTTGCTTATACGATCATGTTTTCGATCTTACTCTTATGTGGTTTTGGTCTGCCTATCCCTGAAGATATTATCTTGGTTACGGCAGGCATACTGGCCTCTCATACAGTCACCAACCCCTGGGTAACACTTGGTGTATGTATGGCTGGTGTCTTGATCGGTGATGGCATCATCTATTTTATGGGTTTTAAGGCAGGTGAACGCATTAAGACGCTGCGTCTGTTTAAAAGTCTGCTAAAAAAAGATCGAGATAAGAAGATCCAATACTGGTTTTCGAAATACGGAGACAAAGTTATTTTCCTTGCGCGTTTTATGCCAGGACTCCGCATGCCTCTTTTTCTCACCTCAGGAATTTACAAGGTTCCTGCATGGAAATTTTTCTTACTTGATGGTCTAGCAGCTATTATTTCTGTACCACTGTGGGTCTGGCTCGGCTTCTTATTTGGTTCGAATTTAGAAATGCTTGAACACAAGATGCACCAACTCAAAATAGGTATATTCAGTGTACTTGGTGCCCTTATTATAGCAGCTCTGATTGCTTGGTTTTTTAAGAAGAAGATTTCTACCAAACTTGAGGAAAATTAAAGCGTATCTAAATGCGTAAAAAAGTACGACTGAATCCTTCGCTCCTTCTTTCCGCGTACTCACAGGGCTACTTTCCCATGCCTGACTCGCATAGCGATGACATTCTTTGGTACAGACCAGACCCGCGTGCGATACTCCCACTCGATGCTTTTCATGTCTCACATTCCTTCCGTCGACGTTTGAATAAGCAAAGCTTTCAAATTAGCTTTGACCAGGATTTTCAAAAAATCATGGAATGCTGCGCTCTGCATCCTGACACCTGGATCAACAATGAGTTTATAGATGCGTACTGTCGACTTTTCGAGCTTGGCTATGCTCATTCTGTCGAAGTATGGTGTGACGACAAGCTTGCGGGTGGAACTTATGGTGTAGGTCTTGCCGGAGCATTTTTTGCCGAGTCGATGTTTCATTTTGTGACGGACGCATCAAAAGTAGCTTTATATGCACTTACGGAACATCTACGTCAGCAGGGCTTTTCGCTCTTAGAAATACAGTTTCTAACCCCGCATCTTGAAAGTTTGGGGGCCATAGAAATTTCAGACTCAGATTATATAAAGAGACTCACCCACGCCCTTAGCCTGAATCCTCAATTCCTCTAAAGATCTAGATAGGTTCTAAATCTGCCTCTCAACTCTTCCTTTGAAAATCCGATGTACCAATAGCTCTATATATGGAGGGATTGGCATGAGAATGTTGCTGGAAGATATCAACTCGTCATTTTTGAGTCTAGGTTACAACGAACTTGCAATTCCGATCGGATTTTTGCTCTGGCTTTTTATAGTCATGATGAGTCTCAAAAAAGCAGACCCACAAAGTTGGATCCAAGGTTGGATGTACTCCGGCTTTATAGTTTTTGCAGGATTTATATTGGTCCTGGCCATTCCACAAAAATATCTGCCGCATCTCTCCATACAAAAGACTGCATTTTGGTTCACAGTCTTTTGGTCCATTTCATTTGGACGATGGAGTTTGGCATTGGCTCAAATTCGGTATTTTCCTAAAAATCAAAACAAAAAAAAGAAATAGGAGCCACCCTTGGCAGCACCAAATAAGCCTCAAGCAGATGCTGATTTTGAGAGTGTACAACTAAGATCTCGAAGGTTAAGTTTCACACTCTTTATGACGACAACAATTTGTTTCGCTCTATTTTTTTTCATCATTGTGCGTTCACATGTTGGAGGACGCAACTGGGTGCAGCTTCTGCCATCCATAGGGCTGGTTGCAATTCCACTTATCTTGCATCCAATTACAACACACTGGGTCTACAAACCTTGGCAGACAATTCGTCGTAAATACGAACGTACCTACCTTGACTAGAGAGGATCCGTCATTGAAAACCTACAGGGCAAAATGGCTTTGGAACGTATGCAGATCGAGGCCTGCACTGCTAAATCGAGCACGAAGCAATAAGCCAACGTTCAAAATCTGCAAGCACAGGTTCGGGAGCATTTGCTAGACTCCAAAGAGCAAGATGGTCATTACGACAAAGAGAAGCTGTCAGGCGAATAGCAAAACGTACGAGTAGGTCTTGTACGTTTTGACCCTCAAAAGCTTGCACTGCAGAATGAAGTTGAAACCAATTCATTTTGGCTTCTTTACCATTGCGCGCAATCCACTTGCGAAAATTCACAACTGCACTGGAGTCCCCACTAAGACTCGTCCCCCACGTGTGAATGCATTCGAGAACGGATTCGACATGATTGAGTGCAAGAATCTGGCTTATAGCTGCCAGAACCTTGCACCAAGCATTCACAGGCATTCCAGGATAAAATTTGGGAATTTCATTGCCGAGGTCGAGACTGAAGAAGTTGGGATCCATAAAAACTTTAGGTGGTAGTTCCGTAGGAAAGTTAGGTGCCAGTCGACGAAACTTACGCAGTATTGGATCAAGAAGAATGTATCGTGTTTTCAGGGTCTCTAACTGGCCCTGCTCCCTATGTGTAAAATAAAAGACCCAGGGAACCAGTCTTAAATATGCAGATACCAGTTTTCTTTCGGCTAAGCTAAAGTCCATCATACATTTGCGAAGCATCGACTCGTCAGGAGACGGAAAATCTCCGATCGCCTGCACTGGGTAGGGCAGTTGTTCGGATGCATTTTGCAAACTCTGACGCACTCTCCGAATGGCTTCTAATTTCTCGACGAGCAGCGTGTTTTTTGAATCTTTTGCGCTTTTTATATCTTGGTCCAGTTGGGCGCTCTCAGCACTCATCTGTGACGAAGAATTTGCGAGAGATTCTTTAGGATCTAGATCTTGTGCTGTCTTCGAAACATCAACATTATTAGCCGATTCTGCAGCAGATCGATGCACCCTACGAACCTCTTTTTTGAGGTACTTGCGCACTTGCGGGGAAAGGTTCATTTCACAGGCTTTGCTGTACGCACGACGCAGTTTTTCTTTGTCTTCCTGCTCCATGATTTTCGGCTCCGCTGTTTATTTTTGGGCACGCTTCTATTTTATCACAGCCAAACAGCCGGAGACCCAACAGTCAATTTTTGTGGTACTCGCGAGGATTAATCCCATACTTTTCAAGTTTGCGAAGCAAAGTCACCTTGGTCATTTTGGTGAGAGCTGCAGTTTGATTGATGCGACCGTCGAAGGCTTTCAGAGCCCGAATGATGAATTCTCTTTCAAAGCGTTCTTTGAGTGCAGGATAATTTAATTCTGAGAAGTCTGCAGAACCACTAAGCTCATCTTGCGTACGGAGGCCGGGTCCATCATCTGTTTGAGCGGGTCTGCTATCATTCAAAACCATACTGATCTTTTCAGGCAGGGATGGGAGCGAGATAATATCCGAATTCTCCAAAATAAATGCGTGTTCGATCACATTTTCCAACTCGCGAATGTTTCCGGGCCAATTGTAGAGTCGCAATGCATCCAAAGCTTCTTTTTCAATTTTGCGAATGCTGCGTCCATGAATGCGGTTAAACTTGCGAATCATATAGTCTGCAAGAGTCGGTATGTCTTCGCGCCGATCCCGCAATGGTGGCAGCATGATTGGGAGTATGTTGAGACGATAAAAGAGGTCTGAGCGGAAGCTACCGTCTTTGATCATCTGTTCCAAAGCTCTATTGGTTGCTGCAACGATACGAACATCTGCCTTTATTTCCTGATGAGAACCCACCGAGCTAAATACTTTTTCATGCAATACACGTAGCAACTTGACCTGCATGGATGGAGATACATCTCCGATTTCGTCAAGAAAGATGGTCCCTCCCTCTGCAAATTGGAACTTGCCAATCTTCTTACGATCTGCGCTTGTGAACGCTCCTTTTTCGTGTCCAAAGAGTTCGCTCTCAATCAAGTTATCTGGGATGGCTGCACAGTTGACAGCAACAAAGGGGCCTTTTTTACGTGTGGAATTGTAGTGAATCGCTCGCGCTACGAGTTCTTTACCCGTCCCACTTTCTCCTCGAATCAGAACCGAAGTTTCGACTTTGGAAAGTTTGTAAATAACACTGAAGACACGTTTGATTTCGGAGGACGCACCAATCATGGTTCGCCCCTCAGGAAACTCCACCTGAGGAGCCGAAAAAACCGCAGCTTCAACTAGGGCGTTGGCTTTTTTTGCAGAGTCTAGAAGCGAGAGTATGCGTTCTGCTTCGACAGGTTTTTCGACATAATCGAAGGCTCCATGCTTAATCGCAGTAACTGCATCTTTTATGTCAGAATGAGCTGTAAGAATGAGGCAGCAGATCTGGGGATTGGTCTCACGGATGGTTTGCAGTGCTTTCAAACCATTCACTTTGGGCATATTGATATCGAGGATCACAGCATCAAATTTATGCGGAGCAGCGATCACTGCTGCAATGGCTTCTTCGCCATCCCCTGCTTCTTCTACTTTGTAACCATGCATTTCGAGGGCTATGCGCATCGTCAGGCGCAAAGTTTCATCGTCATCTACGATCAGCGTCCGCAACATATTCAGCTCCTCAATTGGATGCGATCTCCCTAAACTTCAACGGTCGAAGAAATTTTATTGAATTCTACCTGAGAATTAAAGGAGTTATTCTGCCAACTTGACTGCCAAGCAAGGCTCAAAGCAAAGGCGAGAGCTATAGCCAGAGCATCAGAGGCATCGTAGGGCAATGCCCCCTTATCAAATCCCAAAAGCGCTTGCAAAGCGAGGTTGACTTCTTCTTTAGCAGCGTGACCCTTACCCGAAACGGTTTTTTTAACTGTAGTCGGAGCAATCTCTGCAATCGCAGCATCGCAACGACAGGCGGCTGAAATAAAAGCTCCGCGAACCTGACCTAGGACGAGGGCCGAGCGTACGTTTTTTCCAAAATAAACATTTTCTAAAACACAGACCTGCGGCCTAGACTGCGCCATAAGTTCGTACATAGATTGGTGCATAAGACCAATACGATCCCACGAGGAGAGCGACTTCTTGGCTCTGAGCACTCCCACATCAAGAATTCTAAAGTCTCGGGGATTCATGGGTTTGGCGATTCGTGCTTCGATCACAGCAAAACCCGCATTGAGAGTACCGGGATCCACACCCATGATTTTAGGAAATAGCATCCGTGAGACCTTTCTTTCTGACTAGGCATGCTTTATAACGGCTTGGACCTATGCTCAGAGGAATATTTATTTATGATGATCCAAGGACCTAGTTTTCCCAACAAACGTATGCGTCGCATTCGCAACGACATGTTTTCTCGCAAACTCTGTGCAGAAAATCATCTTTCATCAGCAGATCTTATTCTACCAGTGTTTGTACTTAAAAACCGCTCAGGACGCGAACCCATACAGTCCATGCCTGGTGTCGAACGCGTCGGCCTCGACCCACTCCTTGCTGTTGCAGAGCGTTGCTTAGAATTCAACATACCTGCAATCGCTTTGTTTCCAGTGCTTGGCAAAGAAGACAAAAGTTTAGATGCAGCAGAAGCTTACAACCCTGAGGGACTTGTCCCAAGCACTATTCGTGAGTTGAAGAAACGCTTTCCAGAACTCGGTCTCATCTCCGATATCGCTCTGGATCCTTATACATCACATGGTCAGGATGGGCTCATCGATGAAAAGAGCTACGTGATAAACGATGAAACCGTCTCCGTGCTCAAACGTCAGGCACTTACTCATGCTGAAGCTGGTGTCGACATCGTCGCCCCTTCAGACATGATGGATGGTCGCATCGGAGTCATCCGCAAGTTTCTTGATGACAATGCATTCATCAAGACTAAGATTCTAGCGTATTCTGCAAAGTATGCCTCTAGTTTCTACGGCCCCTTTCGTGATGCTGTTGGTTCTGCTTCAGCATTGAAAGGCGCTGACAAAAAAACCTACCAAATGGATCCTGCAAACAGCGACGAAGCCTTACACGAAGTTGCTCTCGACCTGCAAGAGGGAGCCGACATGATCATGGTAAAACCTGGACTTCCCTACCTCGATATTATTCGGCGGGTCAAAGATGAATTTAGAGTGCCGACCTTTGCATATCATGTGAGTGGCGAATATGCGATGCTGAAGGCTGCAGCCATAAGCGGCTTCTTAGATGAGAGAGCCTGCGTCCTCGAAACGCTTCTCAGCTTCAAACGTGCAGGTTGCGATGCTATTCTGAGTTATTATGCGCTTGAAGCAGCACAATGGCTTCGTGGTTGATGCCCGTCATTCCAAACGGAATCAAATCACTTAAGGAACCGTCGTTCCAAACGGAGTGGAACCGTCATCCCGAACGGAACGAAGTGAGCCGAGGGATCGCCTGCTTAGTAGCTTTGTAAGCACATTGCACACTGACAAATGTAAGGAATTTGCATTTCATGAACTTCTCATCGTTTACGGCTTTTCGCTTTCTCAGTAGCCATCGTGAGCAACGTTTTCTGTCATGGATCACCACGCTCTCTATTGCAGGAATTGCAATCGGTGTTGCTGCAATGATCGTTGTCCTGAGTGTGATCAACGGTTTTGAAACCGAACTACGCAATCGTTTCTTAGCAGCCAATGCGCATGTCCTTATGTATCGCTATCCATCCGGAATGCGTGACTATGACCAATGGGATAGCAACGTTCGCAAATTTATAGGTTCGGACATCACAGGGATCTCACCGTTCATTCATTCCGAAACGATGGGACGCAAAGATGGTCTGATTCATTCGGTATTGGTTCGGGGCATAGACCCCATCCGTAGAACTGATGTTCAGGATCTAAGAAACATTGTTCGACCTATCGAAGCTCTGGATCGTTTACAAGCAGAGATAGATCAGCGCGAACACGGACAGGATTTGCCAACTACACCCGGAATTATTGTTGGAGTACGCCTGCTGCAGATTATGAATTCGAAAATCGGAGACAGCATCGAACTCATAGCTCCTCGAGCCGAAAGTTCGGATGATCCATTCGGTGATGTGCAACGTTTTGAGATTGTAGGCGTCTATGACTCTGGCCTGGATCACTACGATGCTAAGCTTGCGATACTAAGCATTCCTGCTGCACAAAGACTTTTCAACATGGGTAAAGTGATCACAGGTCTTGAGATTGGACTCAAGGATCCTTACAAGAGTCCTGAGATTGCTAAAAAGCTTGATGAACGCTACAACCTATCCGTCACACAATGGCAATCCTTCAATCACAGCATTTTCGAAGCTATGAAAACCGAACGCCTTGTCATTGCCTTGATTGTTGCACTCGTTGCGTTTGTTGCAAGTTTTAACATTCTTACAACTCTTTTTGTTACCGTTTCACAAAAGCAACGCGAAATCTCTCTCTTCAAATCTCTTGGTGCAACTAATGATCAAATATTGATGGTCTTCGTCAAACAAGGCACTTTCATGGGTGTTGTTGGTGGATTGCTTGGAGTTCTTTTAGCCTTAGGACTAGGTTATATTATCGAACACTATCGCATCATCGACCTACCTAACATCTACCTGCTTGCAAAACTTCCTGTGCAATACGACTGGCGTGTCTACCTCGCTGTCGCAGGTGGAGGTGTGATTATGTCCAGTCTTGCAGGACTCTACCCCGCTTGGGTTGCAACAAAGGTTGCTCCGACACACGGTCTTTCGGAGAAATGATTCGACTTCTTCACACAGAGGAACTTCGAATGTTCTACCAAAAATGGGAAAATTAAATTTTCAAGAAGCATAGTAGTGACAGCAGTTTGAACACCTTCGCTTCCTTTATTTAGAAGATTCTCTAGAAATCTTTCGGCTCAAGTTCCTTGATTCAATCACTAGCAATCCACTGCCATTTTCCAACAAAAAATTCGATCTCTTCTTGACTGCTCAATGCGACAACTACTCTTTCCTCCAAAAGACAGCTCTTCCTCTTAGAATATCTTTAATGGCTTTATCTTCTGTGCTTTCATGTATATCAAGCTTAACAGGAATTTCTGGAAAGTCGGATATTACTTCCGTCTCTATGCAGGACATATCCTCCTTAAATTTTTCTGATGCAGAGCCCTCTATATAAACATTGATATGAACGTTATTTTCAAAGACTCCCTCGATGGATACGCATCGCATATTCTCTGAGATTTCTTCTAACAATGCTCTTTGAACCGATAGCATCATCCCGGGCATTAGTTCGTTATAGTCCATGTATTTCTCCTACTGAGTGACCAAATGGGCTGGAACTATGTGTGCTCCATCTTTGGAACAGTGAATTGTTCCTCTTGTTATTCTATGAATATCATCACTTTTTGAGTCAACAAACCAGCCCATAACTCAAAAAGATCTCCAAATCTCAAAAATCCCCCATTCCTATGGATACGAGTTTGGATTTCTGAGCACAGCTGTGATTTCATGGGTGGAAAGCGCCAGAGAAGACTTCGTATTACACTGCGCTTCTTTGCATAGCTGATCTACATCGATTGCGTCACTCAATCGTCGATAAGCATTTTCCAAGTGTTCAGCTGCTTTTCTTTTACACGTCGGAGCTCTAGAGGTGCGAGAGGCATCATGGCACGCTTGCATACAAATTGAACGCCAAGCTTTACATAAAACTCCATTTCTGCTAAACCCTCAGGCTTTTCTGGGATGAATATTCGCTTATAGCTCGCCGCTAGCTACGCAAGGATGATATGCAGATGCTTTTACATAAACATTTTCTTTCGATGCTTGCAATCATAAGTCTTCATACACAGTGCTTTGACTCTAAGCCGAATCTAATCACAAACTTACCACCTTTGACTTGTGATTCTACAACTTCTACAAAATTTGCAAGTCTGGTTCAAGAAGCAGAGCAAGCTGTCAATGATGTTCTTGAGTATGAATCAGACTGCCTAGAGCGCAAAGACTTAGCTTGCTCTGCGATGATATCACAGCAATTTGTTTCCAAAGCAGGATCACAACAAAGCTTAGGACAACGCATTCTCATAATGGATGATGGATTTCATATTCCTGCATTAGTGAGTTATCCTCATCGCGTTTTAGAATATCAGCATTTTACACAAAATGGAGATCTCGAACCCATAACAGATCCAATACTGATTCACAAAACCATTGCTCATATTCACGAAATTTTGACGACACAATTCACAGCACTACCTGCATCCTTATTTACGACAATTGACCAGATAATTGCTGAGAAAATTCCCTACAAGTCCTGGTACAAATCCAGCAATGGTAGAAAGAATGGACACGGTACCTACATCTTCACCAAACTAGCTGAATATAACCCTGAAGCTGAGTTTGTCCTCATCGATAAAGAAGATTTTTCAATCGGAATTGCTGAAAAAGCGGGACTTCGGCTCTGCGAGGCAGAGAATGATCCAAATCAACTTGAGACCTACCGGAATTTTATGCGCAATAGCGCAAAATCTATTCGAGAGCTGATCGAAAAATATGATATCGATTTTTTGAACTTTTCTTTCTCATCGGATGTTTCAGACATTCAAAATTCTTTTGCCGAAGATTGTCCCAATATGAGTGCTGCATTAGCAGCTAAAATCCACGAAATTGATCTAGTTGAGTTTTTTACTCCACTCTACACGCTACCAAACACTCTTGCAGTACAGGCAATTTTCCAAAACACTAACTACCATATCCCTGAGATTCGCAAGCAACATCGCGTTGACTGTACTGCCTTTCCTAACTCGATTCGTGTTGCAGGTTTTGGTCGACAGATCGACATTCCAAACACCGGAATGGGAAACTCTCGCTTTCATTCAGAGATACATGCTAGCGCACCATGCACCGACCTAGCTATCAACTTAGGCCCCTCGTATGGGTTTCTCCATAACATTAAGATCCCTGAGTGCTTTGTACACCTGCATCCCGAGCGAATCAGCAAGCCAGAGCCACCTTCTGATGGCCATATTGCGTCGTCCTATGCAACATCAATCGCAATTTCATATTTGATTTATCTGCGTAAGACACTTCCTCCTGAAACGTCTTTAGCTGAGATTAAGAAAATTGCTACAGGAGATAGCAAACGATGGATTCAAGATCCGATCCGTCACCGCACTTTAGAGCTTTATCGCTTAGGTTACATGGACCTTTAACTATCCTGTCCGAGCAAAGGTGACACAAAAGCAGGTCTAAAATTAAGACAAGTCTGATGTGCTCTTCTAGCCTCTCTGCTTCCAGTACGTTGCGGTATTTCTTGAGTTTATGGCGGCTACATGCTTACATATACTTCAGCACACTTTATTCTCAGGAGTTATATCGATGTCAAGAAATTTGGTTATCGCTCCGTGTACAGCACTGCTAATGATCTTTTTTTCACAGTTTCTTGCTGCAACTGCAGAAACGGATTCCCAGGTTGCGACAAAAACCTGGGAACAGTTTATTCAATTTTCTGCGCAAGTGAATCAAGAGCTCATCGCTTTACAACGCGCACAGATTCCGTTCCGATACACGAAGACCTTCGAGAAATCCAAACTTGGCTACACGATTTATCGCAATCACAATTTCGTTGCGACGCAGCACTCTCAAGAAAAAGGAATGGAGGTTCTCGCCAGTAATGATCCGCTTATTGAAAAACATCACACTTACGACATCATGCGCTTCCTGCAAATTGAGGCGCCGCCCAAAGACTCTACCATTGAAGTCCGGGAGTGGAAACAGCCCCTGAGTTTCCATGATGTCGATGCTTGGCTATTTCATTTCAAAGTCATCACCAAGTCGACGCAATCCTTAGAAGAGCGCTACTATTTCGACCGAAATACGGGATTTCTGCTGCAACACGAAAGGGATTTTTTCTACAATGGCACCCACTCGTCTACATCCATCGATACGATCAGTGACCTGCAGCTGAAAATCGATCTCCCGGATAGCTTCTTTGCGCCAGCCTTAAAAAAACAATATGATGAGGTGCTAAAAGTAATGTACCTATTGTTTCTGGCCTGGGGGCTTCCTCTATTGATCCTCGTCCTGTGTGCAGCCTTCTTTACTTACCTGGTCTGGGTTAGACGGCAGCCTCTCTCACGTCGGCAAATCTTCGCGGTTCTCACGATAAATATGCTCTGGCCCCTCGTCACCCTACTCCTCGGTATCCTGGCAACTTCTGGATACTTCACGTTGATTTTGTTCAAACTTGTAGAATCCATATTTCCGTACAATTCGCGTCAGAGCTACACCGTTCTCATCATGATCGTGACCATAAGCATGCATTGCGTTTTTTCCCTCGTACTCATCAACCCGTTGATCCGCAGATTCCTACGGTAGAAAAAAAGCAAAAATCACACCATTCTTAAAATGTGTTAGGGCCTTAGGTTTGGAGGGAGTTTTTTGCGATCTGATGCATTTTGTTGTGCTATTATTTGAGTTTTTTTTCTCATCGAATGTTTCAGACATTCAAAGTTCTTTTGCCGAAGATTGTACCATGGACCTTTAGCAAAAGACCTTACACGCTAAGGATAGACTATAACTATCCTTGGCGCATGTTTAGTAAGATGCGGAGACTCTACTTGAATAATCACGGTAGGTTTCACCATCTTTTTTAACAACGATGGAATATCCATCTTCCAAATCCATTTCATCATGGAGCAGATCTAGCATCGCTTTGGCACCAACTTCTGCACCTGCACAAAATCGGCTTTCTTCGGTAGCGACCAATTCAATTTCTTCACCTTCAGGACTACGAACAAGTATTTGAAACATAAGATGACTCCTCTTTTATATAAGCTTATCTTCTACGACTTTTAAAAAAACTACGACGAGCTCCTCCCGATGGTTGATAGGAGCGACTTGGTCCAGATGGTGGAGCAACAGTAGCTCCTGACCTTGATTTAAAAAACGAGCTCCTTGCTGCAGGTTGCGTATTCACTGCAGGTTGCGTATTCACTGCAGGTGCAGGAGCTGGGCTTGGAGCTGCAGGACGTGCTGCGTAATTACGTTGGTAACTGCGTACAGCACCCTCACGGGTATCACCGACACCACCGTAACCACGGAGTTGTGTTTTGCCAGGCTCCATCGGAGGAGGTGTGTAGTGCTGTGGTTTTTTGAATAAAGCTTTGCTCAGCAGATGCCCAGCTGCGACACCAGCAACACCACCCGCAAGCCCCGACAAGAACGGACTCCAAGATCCAGACTGCTGACGACTCACACCGTTTTCGGTAACGGTCTGGTTCATCGTAATTTGAAAGTCTTCAGCCATGTAAAGTGTTGAGTTTTCGTCACCAGCATAACTTAGTTTCACACGTTCTTTAGTTTTTTCATCTTCAAAACGAGCGAGCTTCAAATTCTTCATTTTCAAAGGTTGGTGAAAGCATGTTGGCGCATTCAACAACATCATTTCATAGTTACCCTGATCTGCTTGATAAGTCACAGACTGTACCGGATAATCTCCAGACGAAAGCGGACACGAACTCGCAGTAAGCGAGTCAACTTTGTTACACGCCAAAGGCACGCCTAAAGAACAAAGAGTAAGTACATGTAGAGTGGATAATTTTAAGTTGTTCAATTGCATTCAAACCTCCATCAATTGACGGAGGCATCATAACAAAAATTTTATAATTTGGAAATCTCTCTTCGGCGAGAATACTATTTGGGAAGTAGCACAACGGTCTTTAAAGTTCCGGTCAAACCAACTTTGGATGAACGTGTATAAGGACTATTCACTAAAAGCGTCCCAAATGAATACGTGTTATTGCTGAAATCTAAACCATCATAGAACAGTTTATCGGTCTCTGAGCTATCACTGAGGTGATATACCTCCAAGTTTTCGACCATAGTACTCACTTGGCTACCATCATAAGAACGCAGCAAGTACTTGCCTGATGTTGCATTGAATGACGAATAGTAGACCTTATCATTAATCACCCACAGCTGAATGGCCTGCTCATCAGTACCAGATAGCAGAGACAAGGTAAGCGTACTGGTATTCACTTTACCCAAACCCTGATATTCCGACGTCCATTGATCTCCTCCTGAATTAGAGGATGTGGGTGGAGAGCAGTTCATGTAGTTTGTGCGAAACTTAAGCACATTTGCTCCTGCATTTGCTGCAGTTTGAAAGGACTTCGTATTATCTGCACTCCACCAATCGGTCTGCGCTATATTTGCATTGGATGTACAAAGCGTTCCCGATGTTCCATTGTATTGCACACTGCGTCGATTCCACGTACCTGATGCTCCGAAACAATCCGCTGAAGTCACCCCCGTCGCACCTTGGCAGAAACCTTCGTCAACCCAAGTACCACTGCTTGCTGTACAAGCAGATTCGGTTGTAACCGAAATATCCGGATCTCCTTCCGAATCCTTGCAATGGGGGCCTCGAATTTCAACACCACATTCGACAGTACCTGCGTTTTTCTTGCGCACATTTCCAATCACATAGACCTGCCCGGTAGAATCTTGGCGTATAGATGAAATTTGGCTACCTCCTCCTGCGAAAATTTGACCAGAGCTTGTACAGCGCGCATTGAACTCTGTCTTCCAAGCTGTAGATGCATCTCCTCCATTTTGAAATCCATCACCATAGGTTGCGATATCTTCAGTCCTGTTCATTTGAATCCATTTCCAGATATCGCTACCACAAGTAATCACGGAGCTTGTACGTTGTGCTGTAGTACTGCCCGTTGGATCAAATTTAAAAATACAGGCACTGTTCCATGATGCTGTTGTTGCAGATGTAGGATCAGGACCAAAGAATATAGCCTGATCCCCTGTTGCAGTCGACACAGGTTCATAGATGAAATTGTACCAATTGCGTGCGATCTCAGTCAGATCCTTTGCACCACTTGAGATATAGCGAAAAAACCCACCTCCGCTACTTGGAGAACCGTCGCATGAACTTGTCCCTGTATAAAACATTCCCCCTGATGGAGTAACGAGAAAGTCCTGGACACAGATGTTTGCATTGATCATTTCTGTCAATTCACCATTTGTACGATCCCATTTGTACACAACCATTTTAGAAGAATTTGGAATAGACCCAGGAAAATAAGCATTTCCTTTGCTATCAAATTGAAACACACTCGTCCGCGATGCGCTCCACTGATTGATGAAGTGATTCGCATCTAAGCATTCCAAATTATCCTCCGTTGGAGCCTTAGTTTTTAGATCCGCAATACTGCCACCCTTGATACGAAAGAGCTGACAATAGCTTCCATCAAGTCGCGGATCTCCGGAATTTTGAGTGTTATTCGAAGTAGGAAGCACAAAACGAAAAGGTTGCTCAAAATGCAGGAAAATTTCATTGTACGGTGCTGGTGAAAGCGCAATCGTAAGAATTTTTGGTAACGGCATGTCTTGTTGTGGACCATTGCTATTGCTAGATAGAGTCGAAGATGTAAGAGCGTTTTTGACGTTCCCGTCAGCATCTGTTTTTTGCAAACTGTTCGTACCATCTGTACTCGTTGCTAGAGCAAATTCGTTTCCATCAAAACCAAAAGACTTGGCTTCACTTGCATTCAACACAGGTGCGCCAAGTTGCATGGCATACTTATTGTGCAACTGAACCAAACCTGACCCACTCGATTGCCCAGGATCAACAACCAAAATACTCAGAGCTCCAACCATATCTGCTGTAGGCTTCTGCACGGGACTACCACTATAGTTTCCATTCGATCCACTAGAGTTGTTGCTCTTGTTATTTTTTCCGCATGCCAAAACAAAAAAAATTCCAATACCAATGATTCTTAAATAGCGCATGCTTCCCTCGTTTTTTCATCTAAATGGGCTTGCGAAAACACTTCAATTCAGAGCAAGGTATCGGTTAGAAACGAGAGTCCTTGATTTATAAAAATTAAAAAAGGATGAAGAAATGAAGCACTTTCAAATACTTTTGTGGATTTTTTTCTTCGCAAATTGCACTCCACCCTCTTTATCCACATTTACCCCTAACTTGGAAATACGCCCTGACCAAGATGTCGAAGCACAGCATGGGGTCGTCGCTGCTGCACACCCATTGGCTTCAGAAGCAGGCCTTAAAATATTGCAATTGGGTGGCAATGCCGTCGACGCAGCAGTTGCGACTTCATTTGCAATATCTGTGCTTCGTCCCCAATCTACAGGGATCGGAGGCGGAGGGTTTCTTCTTCTTTATAGAAAGGAGGAAGAAAAAGTTCATGTCCTTGATTTCCGAGAACGAGCTCCTGCTGCAGCAAGTGTCAACATGTACGTCAATGCAGATGGATCTATAAAATCTTACAACTATGCCGGAAAAGCAGTAGGACCAGCATCTTCGGATGGCCCGCTATCCGTTGGAATTCCTGGACTCATCGCAGGCCTCATTGAGGTTCACAAAAAATATGGAACTCTACCACTACACACAATTATGGCACCTGCAATTGCTATTGCAGAAAATGGCTTTGAGGTATACCCCCATCTTGCAAAAAGTATAGAACGACGCAAACATGTTTTAGAAACATCAGAGCTCAGTCGCAAAATTTTCCTACCCAATGGTCGACCCTTAGGAGCTGGTGAGAAACTCTTACAACCCGAACTTGCACACACTCTTCGCAAGATATCAAAGATCGGAGCAGACTATTTCTATAATGGAGTTTTTGCCAAAGAACTCGTCGCAGAGATGAAACATACGCACGGAATCATCACCCACAAAGATTTAAAAAACTACAGAGTCAAAACCCATGAAGCGCTTGAAGGCAGCTATCATGGCTACCGCATTGTCAGCATGCCTCCACCTTCTTCCGGAGGCATACATATTATTCAAATCCTAAACATGCTAGAAAATGACGCTCTTGCTAAACTCGGTCATAGCTCCGTTGCATACTTACATCTTCTAAGCGAAGCAATGCGAAGAGCTTTTGCGGATAGAGCAAAATATTTAGGGGATATGGAATTCTACAAGGTCCCCTTGAAGGGCTTGCTAAGCAAAAATTATGCTCAGCAGTTAAGACAGTCTATAGACCTCTCGAAAGCAACTCCTTCAAAAGATTTGCAAACCGTAGAACCTTCCTCTTATGAGTCACCTTCAACAACACACATTTCTGTCGTCGACCGTTGGGGAAATGCCATAAGCACGACACAAACAATCAACGGAACTTTCGGATCCGGCATTACGGTTGCAGGAGTTGTACTGAATAATGAGATGGATGATTTTTCAGCTAAGGCTGGCAACCCAAATATCTTTGGACTTGTCGGCAACGGTGCAAATGCAGTTGCTGCAGGAAAAACAATGCTATCATCAATGTCACCAACTTTGGTTTTTGATTCGCAAAAAAACTTACGTTGGATCTTAGGTTCGCCTGGAGGCCCACTGATTATTAGCTCGACTCTACAGACGATCATAAATCTTATCGACTTTCATATGCCTCTTGTTGAAGCTGTAAATGCTCCTCGCATACACCACCAATGGATTCCCGACAGCATCGCAATGGAACAAGGCAAGCTAGCTCCAGAAAGCATTCGTCAGCTTGAAAAAATGGGCCATAGCCTGCATGTCCCCGATGTCTTGAGTTTTGGTGATGTTCAAGCGATCGGTCGTACAGCAGATGGCAAATGGGAGGGTGTTTCCGATCACCGTTCGGATGGAAGACCATCTGGCTACTAACGCTCAGGATCTTTTAGGAATTGCTTCTAGTTTTTCAGATTGGGAGCCTAAAGCGTGAAATGATTACCAACTATCGCTATTGTTTTGCCAAGCATCACGAGCTTGCTTTGCTGTTGGAAGCTTTGTAGGATCTGGATCCGTCAGCTTTGCCAAAAGACGTTCTCTAGAGTCTGTGCTATTAAGGTATTGTGTTCGAATTTCTATGAGTGTGTCTGGATCAAATGCCTTTCCTGTTCTCAGCTCTATGAGGGAGACACCCATTGCATATACATCCATTTTTTCCTGCAATTGTTCTTCATAAAGTACTTCGTACTCTTTATCATAAAGTTTGGAATTTGAGCTGAGATCGACTCCTGGTTTTCGTGGTTCGTAAACAATTTTACCCGTTTTTTTGTTTCGAAATATTCCGACCTCCACACCGTCGATTCCCTCAAAGTCCTTTAATGAATTAAAATAATTCGATTCTACATACCCATCTGTACCTAGATGCACATTGATCTTTCCTGCACCAGGGATCTTCGCCATCTTGCCAAAGTCTGCATATTTCACATGACCATTTGCTAATAAAAAATTGGCTGATTTAATATCGTTGTGCGCATACCCACGCTTATGCAAATCAACAAGACCTGTAATCATTTCTGCTGAATAATCATCGACTCTCTTTAAACGCCCAAGCTCACCGAGACTAGTTAGAGAATCTCGAAAAGCTTCAGAAGCAAGATCATCCTGAGCTTTATCTAAAACAATATAAGCATAAGGATTCTCTTGTCCTTCTTTGATTTTTCCTCCGGTAGATGACCCATGATATTTAATAAAGTTTGGATCATCTGAAAGCAGTGAATGAAATCGAATCTCATTTATATCTACTTTATTCTTATCCATCCGCTTTATTGCAAATACTTCGGATTTCTGACCTACTACATTTGAATCAAACCTAACCTCGAAAACCTCACCAAAGGATCCAACTCCAAGGGGTGTATTCACAACGGTCAAAGTCCCTCCCTCAACCTGAAAACTAGTCTGTTCAGTTTCTGGCTTAAAAGGTGGATCACCTTTTTGTCGAACGGGTATAGATGGCAGAAGATCAGGATTTTTTGCGAGTGCCTGACGAACTTGAGTTCCACCCACTGTTGGATTAGCAACATTAAGATCAACAATTTTTATTAAATGACGTTTTTCTCCATTGGCTAGAAGCACCGTATGATCATAAGCAAAACCCAAATTAAGTTCAGAATCAAAATACCTTTCACCGGTCGGGATATCTACAGCAGCATCCATATATGCAGGTCTTCCAACAGGCGCATTTTGTGGAACAATAATAGGAGAATCATCCCAAACAAAACTACCCCCGCTTTCTTCAGAAAGATCTTTAGATGGCACCTGTGATTCTTGAGCTACAGGCTCCTTCACTCCTTTTGCAGAATCACGCCGCCCTGCGGCCTGAAGTTTTTTATAAATATCGCTGCTTTCATCGATAAGCAAGAAACTCTCTTCATTCGGATTTAAGGATCGGTTTCGTCCTCGAAGCTTGGAAATATCAAGGATTTGCTCGACAAAAACATTTAAATTTTTCGATCCTGATAGAAGGCCATTTAACTCAGCCTTAAAAGTATTGTTTCCCATTGTTGTTGGATTTGAAGAGATTTTATTTTGCTGCTTAAAAGACACCTGTTTTCGTATAGGGAGCTCACCAACAAGATCAGGATGAACCTTAGCCCTAGAGCCGCGAGAGAACGGAGCAGCAACCACCATTAGAACAGCTGCAACAACGCCCGCACTCAGCAGACCATTAGCTGCAGCTTCATCATTTTTGTCGACGAGATTAAGGGGTTGGGAATTGCTATCGACAATAAAAATTCGTTTCGGTATGACAGTTTCTAACTGTTGAAAATTTATCTCATTTGTCAAATTTGATTTTTGTTGAGCTACATTATTGAGTACAGGCCTCTTCCTGCAACCAGACAACACCATTACTAGTGAAAGTAATATAGCTAGAGCTTTATTGAAGGAGTCATTCACTGAATATTTGAATATGAATAATTCGTCTTTCATTTCAAATCCGATAATGGTCTCACTTAAAAGATCGACCTAGCCATCGGAACTTCCCATAAGCCAATGAGTCTTTTATGAAATAAAAATGATTTTTCTAATCAATCCAGGATAGTACAAGCACAGCTTACGCACATTCGCGAACTACCGCTATTCCACATACTTCTAACAACCCTCCAAATTCTGTACGATACGGAAAGAATTTGGAGGGTTGTTTGCTCCCTTATTCGCGCGACGTCGTGACTCCGATGTTCAACGCTTTGCCGCTATCAAGATTCAACATTAGTAGAAAAACATCTGCTGCAACTTGGTTGCGGTTTTGAAACTTATCTGCCTGTGAGTCTGCATAGTATTGCAAGACCATCTTTCTAAATTCGATAAAGAAACTGTAGTAATGATTCCCGCTTAATAGATCAATGAAGTATGGATTGCCTGTCAGCGCTAATTTAATCACTTTCATCGCATCTTCTTTGACTGTAGGAAAGTCCCGGGGTTTGATGATTTCTTCTTTGAAATTTAGCACCTGAACAATCACTACATCGCCTGATAAGTCATGCTTCATAGTCAGCAGATCAGACAGAGCCTGAGCCTTGTCATCATCACCACATATTTCATGAACGTTAAGAAGATAGGCTTGGCCCAAGTCATCACGTTGCAAGTCATCAACATGAACACAGATATCTGCACCAATACTAACCTGCATCTGGGCTTGAAAAATATAACGAGGTGGGCTCAATTGAGCTGCCACTAAGGAAGAACAAAATGTGAGAGCAGCGATACTGATGATCCAATGTTTCATAGAGCCTCCAAAATTTGGGTTGCAGATTTTGTGAAACGTATCTTCGAAGAACGCAGGCCTGCAGCATTGACTGCGCAGACCTGTATATCAAGAATATGATTTCGACCCATACCGATCAAAGCGTATATAGACTGATTGGTACGACCTATGAAATCATCTCCTTCATAAATTTCGTAGTGACTCACCCCCTGCACAGCATCCCATGCTATGTAACGATTCGCATCACCTAGTTTGGGACCGACCTCACGGACGTTTTGGGGAGCTGAGGGTGGGTGAAGGGTTTCTTTGTGTCCTAAAAAGATCTGTCCAATTTTGAACGTATGGTTATACGATTCTTTTTTTGAGTCTGATGTACGCATGTACATCCGTATACCGTCGACACCAGCTCCCGACTTTACTGTAAAGAGATCTTGGTTCCATCCACCTGATTCCGTGGATAGGGGATAGCAGTCTTCGTCTCCTTTGCGCACTAAGCAGAGTGATACTTGAAGATCGCTACTGTCTAACGACTTGCTAGTGACGAGCAACACTATATCCTCTTCAACATCTATCTTTGTTGCATAGAGATCGAGTCTAGCATCCGATCCCGTTAGATTTCTTGCACTTATAGATAAGCTACTGGATCCGTAATAGGCATCGTAAAAATCATAACTTGCAACCAACTGATCCGTTTGAGATGAAAAGGTAGGAAGTAGGTCTTGCTGCCCGATGTCATTCCAAATTCCTAAGTTGGTATCAATACCATCAATGTAATATGCATACCCTTGTCCGATATTGAACCATGTGGAAAATGGTAACTTAGATACGACTCCGTGTTTGGAGACAAATTTTGCTGCTCCGGGCCAGCTATTTTTACTTGCAGCTCCCTCCCAAAAAGCGACTTCATTAGACAGTTGCTGTTCAATTCTTGTGTCACCAGGTCGAATCATAATTGAATCGAAGGAAAACTCACTCACGGAGGCCTTTAGCAGATCATTGTCTCCAATTAGATTTTTGAAAAATTTAATTTGCTCATCCCCGCTTGGACTGTCGTAGGCATTGATGCCAAAGTCGAGTCGATCATGCGAATATTTCACGGCATCTGCTAATTTGAAGAACTCAGATGGATCGTTTCCATACCACGAATAGTCTAAGAAAAGACTATCTGCAATCCGCGTCCCATTGAGATCCCGAAGCAGATTCACTGCATTTGTATATAATGGAGATGCGGGAACTTGGTACCAGACTAAAGAGAGATCCACGTTCTCTTGTTTAGCTTTTTTGTGATAGTAGTCGAAGAATGCTGCAAAGCGACTATTCGGACTTCCAACAGAGGTGCTTGTATCTGTCTCTTGATTGAGAAAATAGCCATCGAAGTTGTAGGTTTTAGCAATCTCTATTAATTTATCTGCGACAGGATAAGAACCATCCGCTAAAGGTGTGAGAAATAAATCTAGAGCTGGACCTTCCTCGTTGCCACCATAAACGTATGGTGAAAAGAAGATGCTCCCCAATATACGCACTCCATTTTGGTGAGCTGCCTTGATCCAACCTGGGCTTGGTGCAAGCACCTGCCCTTCGTCATAGGACCCACCAAAATAGGTATGTGTTTTCAGATATTGCCATTGCCGAATATGAGGAACATTGTTCATCCCAACAATCATTTGTGCCGGTGTCTGCGTAGTATCAAAACGCAAGTAGCCTACAAAAGGAATAATCTGAGCATCGGAATTTCGCTGTATATCAAGAATAAATGTAGGGGCGAGAGGGGTGGTGCTTCGATAAAAGTTAGAGATAAAATCGTCCGGCTTCCAATCGAGCAGACTCGGTTCTGAACAACTGTTGGGACTAGGATTAGGTAGACACCAGTGTCCTGCAAGAGGTCCTGGCAAGTTCGCATAGACTTTGTCCAGGTGATTCAAAGAAAAGATTACAAAAAAAATGAGACATTGAACTACCCACATTGGGCCCCCTCTTTTCTTTCAAAGAAAGAGAGAGACTAGATAGCTTCTGGTGAAGAAGAACTAAGAAATTCCAAAAATCCCGCTGAACATACTCAAACTTACTCATAAGCTTCAATAAGCAGGAAGCCAACAGCTTTCTCCGCTTGGCAGGGATAATTTCTCTTCTCTTTATTGAGGCGATGAGTCCGTCAAAGCGACTTTCTTTCTAATAATTTGACGTATAAGTCTTAGATTCCTCCAACGGCAAAATGTCTAGATCCAATATTGAATTTTTTAAGAAGGATCTTCTCCATGAAACTGTCATCCGCCATTTTTGCATCTTTTCTATTTGTCTCTCTTCCACTCGCAGCACAAAGCGACCCAAGGGTTCGATGCTGGATTGAACAAAACGCATATGCGAATGTTATTGGACACCAGAGCGCTCCTATAACTGCAACCAGCCAGGGAGCTTCTACCTCAGCTGGATCCTTTGAATTATTCGCAAAGCTACAAAATTCTGCCTCACAGTTGAATGTTAAAATCCAACTTGGATCGACAGCAAGCTGGGCTACTTTCAATGTAGGACCATCTTATGAACGCGTTAGCAATGCTCTTCAAATTGGGGCTGCAGTTGCCGTAGCATATTGCGACATTCACGCAAACTAAGAAGTTAGGACTAGATACGAGATCGGTAAACAAGAATAAGATATTCGGAATAAGTGGTATCTACATCTTGGGGATATCTTCTTTTGAACTCATCATTGAATGGTGGTTCATCAAGGTAGATGCGCTCGTGTCCCAGTGCATTGCATATAGCATCATATTCTTCAGATGTCCGAATAAAGACGGGAATACCTTCGTTTCGAATATGCATGAATCCAAATGTGGGGTGGCAAGGGTCTGCAAATCCACTAAAAAGTTGCCCAGGCCCATGGTTTAGTTGCACAAATTTAGGATTGAACACGGCAAAAGCAAAGATCCCTCCTGGTCGAAGAGATGCCTTGAGTGTCCTTATGCAGCGTTCTATATCTTCGATAAACTGTAGAACCATGAGACTGCAAATCAGATCAAAAGGACCTTCATTCCATTTGAAAAAATGGTCGTAACTACATTCATGAAAAGCAATATATGAAAGATTTTTACGAGCTATAGACAGCATTGCTTGTGATGAATCACAGCCTATTACTGAATACCCAATCTTTGCAAGCTCCCCACAAAATCCTCCGGCACCACAGCCATAATCTAAGGCTTTCAAAGCTGGGCTAGGTGTTTGCGCAAGCGTAATTCCTTGCAAGATACTGGGCCAAGCAATCAGAATATTATCCGCAGCAGAGGGATCAATTTCCGAGGAACATCCATGTGTATCAAAAATGTCGCTAATATTATTCCAAGAATTCACTCTAAATCCTCTTCAAGACCTCTAAGACCTGCATTGTGCCGCAATTTATAAAAAACAATACGCTAAGATGAGTATGGGCCATCCTCTGCAAGAGAGTGACGTTTTTTTGTAATGCGAGCAAGATCAGCCTTTGCTTTTGCATTCATTTGTGAGCGATCTTCGATCCAGTCGAGAATGAGCTGTGGAACTTCGAGGCAAACAATCGCTCTGGTGATCGCAACATAGAGGAGATTGAGCTCCTCACGATCACCACTACGCAAAGCATCGAGAAAGTCATTGGATATGCGAACGTTGGTCCACTCCTGGCCCTTACTTTTATGACCAGTACTTAGGATAACATTACAGTTGGCTGCAGAGGGGGCATCTGCTTTTTTTACCGAACGAATAATACCGGGAATCTCGTGTCCGTAGCGTTCGACAAAACGAAAACTTTTCTTCAACTCAATATCATCTAAAATATCATAGTTGCTTTCAAGTTCGCCCCAACTTTTAAATTGTTTGACACGAGAATCACGAATACTTGCTTTTTGCTTAGAGAACAACCCGTAGACATCCAAAGCCAATGATGCAATGCTATCGAGCGAGCCGACTATATGAATGCGCATACGTTTCTTCGAAGCAAGCGCAATAGCCTCTTCGAGCAACTCGATGTTATAGCGAAAGATCATCGCATAACACTCTTGCTTGGGAAGAATTCCCACCGCACTTAACCTGCGAGAAAATCCCTGCAAATGCTTTGGTGCAGAGCGCAGATCCAACACTTTATTCGCAAGAGCTGCGATGTCCTGACCAAAACGAAAGCTCTGGGTCAAATAGCATTGCAAAGGGGTTACAAAAGTCTCCATCGCATTGACAGCTCCTCTAAAGGTATAGATCTGCTGCCAAGTATCACCGACTAAGATAATGCGAATATTTTGTTTGCGTAAGATATCGATCATCACAGGATTTGCATCCTGGGCTTCATCGAGCAAAATAACATCAACCCCGTGTATGCGAGGATGATTCAGTTGCCACATTTTCAAATAAGTATCATGTGTCATTGCAAAGTCACTGCGATCCGGATCGATCATCGCTTGCCAAAATTTAGGTGCATGCGTGTTCACAATATCTCGGATCCACCGTCTTTCGGACGGACTCCGCACACTCGCTAGCTCTTCTTCTGGAATATGTTTGGCTGATGGTTCTAGATCGGTCGACTGCTGGAACTCACGTAAGGCTTCGCGTAGACAAAAGATGCTCTGCATAGCACCCGAGCTTCGAAGGTCCAAACCAAGTAATGTCGCATAGTCTCGGACAGTCATCCTTACTGACAATTTTTTTTGCCAGCGTGCATCGAATATACCCATCGCTCGATATGCAAGACTATGTATAGTCCTCGCAAACACATTGCGTGGAAATGTAGTACTGGCCTCGAGTTGCACAGCTTTATTAAAAGCTAAGTAGAGAAAGGTCTGATGAGGAAGGTTGTGTGAGATCGCTCGCAGCGTAGAGGTTTTTCCCGTACCTGCAAGCGCGTTGAGTTTTAAGTTCTCACGCTGACTCACAGCAAGATGAACAGCGTGCTGTTGCTCAGATGTCAACTCATGGGCCGCAAAACTTTTGTAGTGGGGTATATCAGCCAAAAAATTTCTTCCATTGGAGCCATCATCATTTGGATTCTTGTGAGCTCACTCGTTTAAACGCATCTTCTAAGATACGTTTTTGCTCGAGTGCATGAGCTTTCGAAGAACCCTCCGCCGTTGATCCAGAGTTTTTTCTTCCCACATACGCGGTCTTGATCGTCGACTCAGATGCTCGCGGTATACGTGCGCGTACAAAATTCCACGCGCCCATATTCTGCGGCTCTTCTTGGACCCAGACCACCTCGCGTAATCGCGGGTAACGCTGTTGGAAAAGTTCTGTCATAGCTTCATAAGGGAACGGATACATTTGTTCCAGACGTAAAATAGGCACGTCCTTAAACTCGCTATGACTGGAACGCAGGGACACTAAGTCAAAATAGATCTTCCCCGTGCAAAGAAGAAGCTTTTCAACCTGTTCGCCTCCCGGGACACTTGTATCATCTAATAATTCTCGGAATGTCTCGCTAGTGAATTCTCGTGTCGCCGAAACCATTCTAGCATCGCGCAGCAAACTTTTTGGCTCCATCAGGATCAGCGGCTTGCGAAACTTGCGCAAAAGTTGGCGGCGGAGCAAATGGAAGAGCTGTGCTGGGCTTGTCACATTGCAGACCTGGATATTTAGGTTGCCACAACTTTGCAAGAAGCGTTCGGGGCGGGCACTCGTGTGCTCAGGCCCCATGCCTTCATGACCATGTGGAAGCAGAAGGACGAGCCCCGATGTCTGCTGCCATTTTGCTTCGGATGCGACCAAGAACTGATCTATCAATATTTGAGCACCGTTCACAAAATCGCCAAACTGTGCTTCCCAGAGCACTAAAGTATTGGGAGAGCCCACGGAATACCCAAACTCAAACCCAAGACAACCCAACTCACTGAGTGGGCTGTTGACTACTGAAATCGGCGCCCAATCTTTGCGGCGCAGCAGCTCCAGAGCCTCTCCCGTTTTGTTGTCAAAGAGCACTGCATGTCGACTACTAAAGGTCCCTCGCTTGCAGTCCTGACCTGTGAGTCGAACCGGAAGCCCCTCATTCGCTAATGACGCAAAAGCAAGTAGCTCTGCAAAGGCCCAGTCTACGGCTCCGTCACCATCAAGCATCTTGCGTCGATGTTCGATGAGTTTGGATATCTTTGGATGTGGAGTAAAGTTTTCAGGGAGCTCTGTAATTGCATGGGCAAGCTCACTAAGTTTATTTGCCGAAATACGGGTTACCGTTGACGACATAACTTCCCCACGCTCAGGCTTACGATAATTGAAAATTTCTTTGTAGGTCTCTGGTACCGCAATTGGATGATAGACATAGTCCTTGGACTTCACTTTTTGGTGAGCTTCGTTCAAGGTTTCTTTGACTTGCCTTTGGTAAGCTTGAACTTCATCTGCTGTAATAACTCCTTCTGCAATCAACTTTTCACTGTAGCTCTTGAAGACAGTCGGATGTGCATCGATAGTTTTGTACATAAGTGGTTGCGTAAATGATGGCTCATCCGTCTCATTATGGCCATAGCGACGATAGCCAACGAGATCGATAACGATGTCACTTTTGAATTGCTTACGATACTGAACCGCTAAACGCACGACCCAAGCTACTGCTTCGGGATCATCCGCATTGACATGCAAAACTGGAGAGCGAATCATTTTAGATATATCAGAGCTATATGCGCATGAACGTGAATCTGTAGGATTGGTCGTAAAACCAATCTGATTGTTTGTGATGATATGGATAGTTCCACCGGTCTTATAGTTATTGAGTTGCGACAAGTTAAGAACTTCCGCAACGACACCTTGCCCAATGAAAGCAGCATCACCATGAAGCAGGATCGGAACTATACCCTCTTCACCATGAACTTTCTCTTGACGTGCACGGGTAAAACCCTCAGCTGGTGCATTGATCGCTTCAAGGTGACTTGGATTTGGTAGAAGGTAGAGGTGCACTGACTTGCCTGAGGAGGTCTTGATCTCGCTAGCAAATCCAAGATGGTATTTCACATCTCCTTCGATATCGAAAGCATTAAACTGTGTGCCTTCAAATTCTAAAAATACTTTCTCATAAGGTTTGCGGAGCACATTAGTAAGAACATTAAGACGTCCGCGATGAGCCATCCCGATCGTCATCTCTTTGATACCCAAATCCGCTGCTTCATTGATAAAGCAGTCGAACAAAGAAATCAGAGATTCAAGCCCTTCGACGGAGAAACGCTTTTGTCCCAAATAACGGGCCTGCAGAAAATGTTCAAAACCTTCGGCTTCTGCAAGTTTCCACAATATACGTTTTTTTAATTCATTTGGCAGAGGAGGTCGGTTATTGCACTCTTCCATGGCACGCTGCAACCAAAGAATTGCTTCTATATCAATGCTATCACGAAAGTCAGGACCAACCGTCCCGCAATATGTTGCGAGAAGCTTAGAATGAATCTCCGCAAAGGTCATCTCACCTTTGCCAAAGTTCGAAGGATGAAATGTACGTGTCGGATCCAGGCCTCCAAGACCATGAGCCTCAGGACGCATGTTTTCGGGAATTTCTGGCTTCGGTGCAAGCGGGTTTAGGTGTGCAGAAAGATAACCAAGGCGACGAAACGCATTGATATAGGCCTCAACACGCGCATCATCGCGACGTTCATCTCCTGGGCTATCATCTGAGCGTGCACGCAATGCAAATTCGTAACCTTCAAAGAACTGGCGCCAAGAGGCTTCCACACTCTCTGGATCGCTTTGAAATTGCTTGTACAAGGTCTCGAGAAAATCTGTGTTGGATCCCGAAGCAAATGTAAAACGACTCGTACCCATTTTCCCTAACTCCTAAACTCAACGTATACTTAAAAAGCATGAAACAAAGAGCCTGCGAAGTCTTACAAAGCTACTAAGCAGGCGCCCCCTCGACTACGCTCGGGGTGACCACTTCAATACAACAACACTCCACCTCTCCTACGAATGTATGGCCTGCTTGGAAACGTCCAATGCTGCTTCTTTGATTGCTTCGGCAAGTGTTGGATGCGCATGAACCGAACGAGCAATATCTTCAGCGCTAGCTCCAAATTCAAAAGCAATCGCAAGTTCTGCAATCATCTCCGATGCCATCGGCCCAAGGATGTGCACACCCAAGAGACGGTCACTGTGACTATCTGCAATCACTTTAACAAAACCATCGGTACTTGCCATTGCTTTGGCTCGACCATTCGCTTTGAAGTTAAATTTTCCAGTTTTAAAACTAAGGCCTTTCTTTTTAGCTTCCTCTTCACTCAAACCTACACTTGCAACTTCAGGCCAAGTATAAACAATATTGGGAACAGCCTCGTAATTGACATGTCCATGCTTACCCGCAATGAACTCAGCAAGGGCA
Source organism: uncultured Pseudobdellovibrionaceae bacterium (assembly GCA_964635325.1). Taxonomy (GTDB): domain Bacteria; phylum Bdellovibrionota_B; class Oligoflexia; order Oligoflexales; family Bog-1112; genus BOG-1112. The sequence continues at coordinate 18,513 of CAZWOL010000005.1, read as the reverse complement.
ATACCTTCTTCTTCAGCCTTATGCGCAAGCATCATCCCACCGATCAAATCCCCAATTGCATAGACACCTGGGATAGATGTTTGGAATTTTCTATCGACAATCACACACCCATTTTTTTCACGCTTGATATCCAATGCATCGAGACCGAGATCTGCACTTTTTGCACGACGCCCAACCGCGATGAGAACACGATCACCCTCTAAGATTTGACCTTCAGCTTTGCCACCACATGTGACATAAGCTTTTTGATCTCGGATTTCAATCTTCGCTAGAGGAGATTCGAGATGAAAAGTCAACCCTTGCTTTTGCATAATCTTCATCATGGCAGATGCAACTTCACGATCTGTATTACCCAAGATCTTATCCAAAGCTTCGACTACAGTGACTTTAGCTCCAAGACGATTCCACACACTTCCTAACTCAAGCCCAATAACTCCGGCACCAACTACAATAAGGTGCTCAGGAACTTTATCAAAGCTCAACGCATCCGTGGAATCGACAATCATTTTGTGATCAAACTTGGCAAAAGGAAGTTCGACGGGGTCGCTCCCAGAGGCAAGCACCACATGCTTTGCAGCATACAAGTTCATTTTGCCTTCTGAATCCTGCACACTGACGGTGCTAGCACTCGCAAGTTTTCCCCAACCTTTGAGCCAAGTAATTTTGTTTTTCTTAAAGAGGAACTCCACACCTTGTGTGATGGACTTAACAACTCCATCTTTGCGGGTGATCATTTTGGGAAGGTCGAGAGATATGTTTTCGACTATGATCCCATGCTCTGCAAACTCCTTGTGAGCTTGATGAAAATGATGCGTAGATTCGAGCATGGCTTTACTTGGTATGCAACCAACATTTAGACACGTACCACCCAAACTCTCGCGACCTTCTACACAAGCGACTTTTAAGCCTAACTGTGCTGCCCGAACTGCACAGACATAGCCTCCTGGACCAGCACCGATAACAATGACATCAAATTCTTCTGTAACTTTGTCCATCGTCCTATACTCCCAACAGCAAGCGACTTGGATCTTCGATGATCTCTTTAACTTTCACTAAGAATTGGACAGCTTCTTTACCATCGATCAAACGATGATCGTACGACATAGCTAGATACATCATCGGTCGAGCTTCGATACGTCCATCTTCGAGTACCATCGGACGCTGCTGAATTTTGTGCATGCCCAAAATTGCAGTTTGTGGTGGATTGATGATCGGTGTCGAAAGCAAAGAACCGAAAATACCCCCGTTAGAAACGGTAAAGGTGCCACCAGAAAGATCATCTAAGGAAATTTTGTTGGCACGTGCTTTGACAGCCATATCGTTAATCGCTTGCTCAATATCTTTAACACTCATCTGCTCAACATTACGAATGACAGGTACCAAGAGACCCTTTTCCGTCGAAACAGCAACCCCAATGTCGCTATAGTGATGGTAGACAATCTCGTCATTCTCAATGGATGCATTAACCCGTGGAAACTCATTGAGAGCCCAAACGCTAGCCTTTAGAAAGAAGCCCATGAACCCAAGCTTGAGACCATAACGTTTTTCGAAGACATCTTTGTATTTGTTACGCAGATTCATCACAGCACTCATGTCGACCTCATTAAAGGTCGTCAATATGGCTGCTGTGTGTTGAGATTCCACAAGACGTTTTGCAATTTTTCGACGCAGCATCGACATTGGTTCACGTGTTTCACCACGAGACCCTGGGACTATAGTAGGGACTGATTGCGAAAGCTTCTTATCGTCTTTCTTGGGTACTTCTGACGTTTTTGTCGAAGATTTTTTCTCCATAGCTTCGAGCAGATCACCCTTGGTTAGGCGGCCTCCCTTACCGGTCGCTGTGACGCTACTTGGATCTATATTTGTCTCGGAAAGCATACGACGCACAGCAGGACCATGTTCTTTGTCCTGAGAAGCCGAGTTTTCTTTTGCATTTTCTACTTTTGAAGTAGGAGCAGGTGCTGCTTGACTTGTTACTGCAGCTTTGGGTTCTTCACCTTTGCCTGCACTAGCTTGTGCCCCAGCTTCAATGCGAGCAATCACTTCACCAACTTTGACAACCTTACCAGCTTCAACAAGGATGGTCAGAGTACCGGCATTCTCAGCAACGATTTCAACAGTAGCTTTGTCGGTCTCAAGCTCACACAAGACATCATCTTGCTGAATAGCATCCCCATTTTTTTTGGACCATGAGGCGATCATACCTTCTTGTACAGACTCGCCAACACCCGGTACCTTCACATCGATAGCCATCGTTTCGCACCCTTCTCTATCTATCGTCCTCTACGTTTAAGAAAGTCGGAAAGAATCAATAAAGTTACATGCAGTCTCGCAATTTTTCCAGACACCCTCTAATCGTCCCACTAAGGTTAATCTCTTACAACCGATGAGTCGGCAAAAATCCCCCAGTCCACGACAAGCCCATAGAGTATGCGTCTTTTTGAATAGGAAATATCAACCTGCATATTCTATACGCATCTTTTTTGGGAATGATTTTCCCACTCTCGATGTCAAACCGATATAGTATTAGGCGGACTAGTATTGAAATTCTATGTAATTCTTGGTGAATAGACTGCGGTGAGACAGAAAACTATTTGGAGATGCTGATTTCAGGAAGAGGGTTTTCTTTGTGAGATTTTTTTCGATGCAATTCCTCAACTGCTGGAACACTCTGCATGGTGACGCGACCGTTAAATTGCGCTCCTTCATTCACAAGAAGCGAAGGCGTCTCTAAGTCTCCTTCAAAACTTGCTGTCTCTGCAAATTCAACCTTTACCGATGCCTCTAAGCGCCCTGTGAAACGGCCATGCACAATCGTTTCTTCAGCTTTGACATTGGCATTAATGTTGGCTCCCTCTTCTATAATCAAGAGCCCCTCAGAGATAATCTCACCTTCAATACGACCTCCGATACGACTAGAGCCCTTGCAATAGAGTTTGCCGGTAAAATGACATCCTGATGTCAAGATCGTTACAGCAGATTCTTGCAAGCCCACACCACGACGCTTACTGGCACTTGCTCCGACTCGTTTGTCACCATTAAAAAATGTCATTTGCTTTCTCTCCTCAATGAACAGCCTTGGAGGGCCTTTACCAAAACCATGTTAAACTTAGAGACAGCCAAAACTTTCTTTGGAGATAAAAGCTTGGCTGGGAACTCGGACCTTTTCAAAAATAAAGTATACCATAATGGCTTCAGTCCCAGCTCACGCTATACATCATTATCGACAGCTGATTTTCGTTGGCTTATTCCAGAAGCGTGGGACCAAGACGCACTTGAATTCTATGTCAAACTTCGAAACACACTTCGGGGTAATTTCTTCAAACTACCCAGCACCTGCTCTAACAAGAAAAAGACTCCTCCCCAACTTGCGGCCGCCTGGATACTCACTGATAACGAAGGACAAAGGCTAGCGATCGCTGAGCTGCAAAGCTACAAAGGGGCTTTGGAAACTCAGTATTTGAATGTGGTACCTGCATCCAAGCATGCCGATGCTAGATTTATTTCGAGTTTGGGTTTCCTAATCTCAGCCCTCTTTATTACAAGCCAACCCGACATCCTCAACTTAACCAGCAACCATTTGGCACTATTAGAAACGATCGACTCATTTAAATGGGGGCCAACAAAAACTTTATACGAACCCAACTTGGGTGAGAATGCAGCCTCCTCCCCATTCACCCCCCATCTTGTGGTGAGCCTGTGGCAGGAGGAATGGTGGCGTAGTGAGTTAGGCAGCAAATATAAGAAACAGCTGCAGTACCTCAGCCTGAGGAAGCAAAAGCAAGATAAGGCTGAATACGCTCAAAGCTGCGAAGCCCGACGAAAACGTCGCCGATCCTTGCTGCAGCGCTTGCTCCAACCTCGCATTGAATTCTAGAGAGAGACTATTGCAACAGTGCAATTGCATAGGAACAAAAAAAGGGTGCTGAATCTATGAGATTCAGCACCCTTTTTCTTAAACGCATTGCTTTGGAGCCAGAAGCCCCCCAAAAAACCAGCGTAAAATCCTAGCGCTTAGAGAACTGGAAGCGCTTACGAGCACCAGGTTGACCTGGAAGCTTACGTTCTTTCTTACGAGCATCGCGAGTCAGTAGACCAGCTCGTTTCAAAATTGTGTGATGAGCTTCGTCTAATTTCGACAAAGCACGCGCGATTGAATGACGAATCGCACCAGCTTGGCCGGAAAGACCACCACCGATAACGTTGATATTTACATCAAACTTACCAACATTATCTGTCAATTCAAATGGCTGCATAATAAGGACGCGGGAAGTCGGACGGATGAGGTACTCTTCCAAGCTACGACCGTTAATCGTGATTTTGCCATCACCTTTTTTAAGGTGTAGACGGGCAATTGCAGTCTTACGCTTACCAACGGTATTTGAAATATACTTAGTTGCCATGAACCTATACTCCGTTCGCAATTCTCGGTTTTAGAGGTGCAGGGTTCTGCGCCTGGTGAGGATGAGTTGCGTCTTTGTAGATTTTAAGTTTTCTTAAAAAGCGCTTACGCAACTTGTTTTTAGGAAGCATGCCTAGGACCGCGAAGCGGATCAGACGGTCTGGAGCTTTGCTTTTCATATCCTCAGCAGATGTCGTTTTAATGCCGCCGACATAACCGCTGTGATAGTAATAATTCTTTTGATCCCATTTGCGGCCGGTCAAATTCACCTTGTCCGCGTTGGTTACGACAACAAAATCACCGCAATCCATATAAGGAACAAAATAAGGTTTGTTTTTTCCGCGCAGTACTTCTGCGATTTGTGTCGCCAGTCTTCCGAGTGTCTGTCCAGCTGCGTCGACTACGACCCAGTCCCTTCGAACACTGGCTGGGCTTATGCTTGTGGTCCTCATCCATATCTCCAAAAACGCTAGCCATGCTGGTCATTTTCCAGCATTTTTACCTACTTCATACAGTCTAAGAATCGCGGAATATATCCTGATCCGTTAGGAAAATCAACACTTCTCATCAAACAATTGCAGGAGAACCTCCTGAAACCTTGCTTGGCCGACTGGCCTGAGCCGTAAGGCCAGGAAGAGTCTTCCAATCCGCAAAGGAAATTGGCCGCCCGCAATAGGTACGATTGTAGATTCCCAGGATATTTCGACACACTCTATCCCAACTAAACCTGCGGACCTGCTTATAACCCGCGAGAATCATTTGCTGTCGCAGCTGTGGTTCGCTCAATACTTTATAGATAGAACTCTGCAGCTCTGCCACATTCACAGCATCAAAGCTAAGAGCAGCATCCCCTACAACTTCCGGCAAAGATGAATTCTGGGAGACCAAGACTGGGGTTCCGCTTGCCATGGCTTCGAGTGGCGGCAAACCAAAACCTTCATACAAGCTTGGATACACCACAAGATTTGCATCGCGATAATACTCTCTCAATACAGCTTCATTCACAAAACCTTTGAGGATTACATCTTCTCTGAATTCTCTGATAACCAAACTCAAATCTGCAAAAAGCGGGCTTTCCCCTCCGATTAATACCAGCTTTGTCTTCAATGAGGGGTGGGCCTTGCGCAAAGCAATATAGGCCTCAACAAGGCGTTTGATATTTTTACGCGGCTCCAAAGACCCCACATACAAAATGTAGTCTTTGCGTGGGCGATCAACTTCATCAACCTGCCCAGCTTGCTCCTGCAGAAAAGATTCATCCACAGCCCAATAAACCAAGGAAACTTTCTCTGAAGAAACTCCACAATACTGCATCAGATCATTGCGCGAATTATTACTGTTTGTCACAACATGCGTTGCCTTACGGACTATATGCGGAATAACAAAGCGATACCAATTGCGAAAAGCAAAGCTGTACCAATGTGGATTGACGATGAAACATAGGTCATGGATGTGAATTACTGATTTTCCACTGTAAAACAGTGGAGCCATATTTGCAGGGGAATGTAGCAGGTCAACTTTATAAGCCTTTGCAAGTCGAGGTAATGTTATCTGTTCCCACAACATATTCCGTAAGGTTTCACCCGCACGCAAGTGCGAAGTAACTACAGTCACATTAGGAAAATCCCAATCTCTTTTGACAGACTCACCCTCTCCAGTAAATATGAAATAGCTATTGCAACGATCGTTGCGCACAAGAGCACTCACCATATTATAGGCTGCACGCTGCACGCCAGTCTGCTTAGCCATCAGGAAGCGTCCATTGATTCCAATACGCATCTACGACTCCATACATTGCTCATAGAGCTTTAGAGTCTTGGTAGCCATGTCGGACCAAGAAAATTTTCTTGCATGCCGGATACCAGAATCTCTAAAAGGATTTTCGATACCAAATTGCAAAACAGCTTTTTCTAAAATAGAAGCCATACTTTGGTGGTCCAATGGATCAATAAAGACAGCATTGGAACCGACAACCTCAGGAAGACTAGAGGTCGGCGCAACCATCACTGGAGCACCACAAGAAAGGGCTTCGAGTGGAGGTAGGCCAAACCCCTCATAACTTGAAGGATAGACAAATAATCGACAGAGTGAGTAGACCGCTGGTAGATGCTCTTCTTCTATAAACCGAATAAAATACACCTGGTGCTTTTTACCATGTTGCTCTGCAAGACCAATCAGATAATTATCGACAGAGCCTACCAACACCAGAGGAGTTTTTAGGTTTGAGGACACATAGGCTTTCACAAGTTGATGAACATTTTTGTGTGGTTTGTTGTTGGAGAGACACAAAATAAACTCGCTAGGCAACTCATAAAGTTCTGTGACATACCTCAAAAAATCAGCATCTTCGACTGGCCTGTAAATCTCAGACACCCCATTGTAGGTTACAAACACCTTTTCAGCTGGGACCTCAAGATTTTTAGTGATCTCACTCTTTGAAAAATTTGAAACCGTCAGTACACAAGCACTACGTTGTGTCGAGTAACGAACTACTGTGTTGTAATAAAACTGGTGCATAGGCGTATAGTACTGAGGAAGCATAATGTGATTCAAGTCATGGATCGTCATGACCATTTTGCATGGGCAAAAAAATGGAGCGACAAAAGAAGGAGAATGGAAAAGATCTATTTTAAGACGATGCAGAATGTAAGGAATCACCACTTGCTCCGTGAAACTAATCCAAGAAGCACTTGTTTCGACAAGGCGTATGTGAGGAGGCCATTCTCTTTTTAGAAGCGGACTGTTTTTGAGTACAATCAGAAAAAATTGGTGCTCGGTACTCATCTTTCCAAAACATTGAACCAGCTCAAACACATAGCGGGCTATTCCATGCATTGCATGGGGATGAATCATTCTACCATCGATCGCTATCTTCAAATTCCGTTTAGAAAGCCCAACCAATTTCAAGTCCTAACTTTAGTGACGTTGCGAGTTTTTGTTGCAACGCGCGTCGATCGCGTTGACTTATCGGCTGAAAACCAGCGGACTCGTCGTGAGAAATATCAGAAACCTGCCCTAGAAAGTGTTTCAATCCCAAAAAAGTTCCAATCGCAAAACCAACATTATCACCAACAAAACGGTAGCCAACACGTCCTGATACCGTGGCACCCTTGATATTGACGTTGTAATGCGCATTTGTATCATCGGTTTTGGAATAAAGAGAGGGTGTTCTTGTCCAATCCGCTGTTACTGTACGATACCCTGCTCCAAGACCCCAGTTCCATCCACCCAAATTTTTGGGATCAGAGTAACGACTGAACATCACGCCGATGTCTCGCCCTTCTGTTATGAGAGAGCTTCCAGGATTATCTCTGATTTCATCATTCGTCAATTCTTCCCGCTCACCTTTGCCATTCCATTGCGCCCATTCTAAAGCAAGACCTGCTTTTTGGTACAAATTATATTCCCCACGAATAGCCCCTTCACGACCTACAGTTAGAAGCGGAAGGGTAAAAAGGAAAGACTTCGCCTCAGCCCTTAGATTTGCAGGTAAACAAAGCTCAGCTAAAACAAAAATCCCTACCATCCAGTGTTTAATACAATTTGCCTTAAATGACATATATCTCTCCTTGTAAGCGAAGGTTCTGCTCAACAATTATAGCATCGAGGGCGATGTTTTTTTGACCGAGCCTTGACGGGTTAAATTTGCCTATATACACCGACCAGAAAGGTGCCTGAATCGTTTTGACGCACATTCAAAACGAATGCTATCTTGTAAGAAGCTACACAAATTCAAATTGAAGAGGCCCTATGTTCTTACGTTCTCTTGGATTTATTCTAGCCTTTAGCCCCAATGTTTTATTTGCTAGTCAACTTAGCAGCGAGGCCCGCATTTCTTCCGACTATATCTCTCGAGGTATAACAAAGACCGATCATAGCCCAACAGTTGCTGGATGCTTTTTCTACGACTTTGATTTCGGATTGAAGGTGGGAACATCTGTCACAAACGTAGGAGCCGATGATGCGCGAGGGGTTCAACTAAAACCTAACATAAACTACAGTTATGCACTGCATCAGCTGTTCACACTTCATGCTGGAGTCAGCTACTATTACAATCCATTTGCCATACTTGCAGACACCGCAGATTTTCACATAGGCGCATGGATTGGAAATTATTTTCATTTCACCACTTTTTACAGCAAAAGATTCTTTGCTCGAAACAGCTCAGCAACCTACTTAGTTGCTGAAACAGATCTTCCAGTACCTCATTTAGACACGCTCTTTGTAGGCCTCTCTGGTGGCTACAGCATTTTTTCAAATGAGGTTAATGCTGGAAACAAAAACTATCTGGACTACCGCATTACTTTGCACCAACGTGTAAATTCATCTGACATTGGTATTGCTGTAACTGGTACCAACCGACGTATTGTGGATATGAAAGGTCTCGACAAATCTGCCAAAGATGAGAGTTTCCACGCATATTATTCGATCAAAATTTAGGAGCAAAACACCATCATGCTAACTCAATGGAAGCATTTTTTATTCTTCGTTAGTTTCATTTTTTCATCATGGCACTGTGCCTCGTCGTCTCAGCAAAAAGAAGCTTTCGGCTATAGGCTAGGCGATATGGTCAAAAGTAAAATGGCTCGCAACGCTAAGGACGGCAGAGAACTCCACTATGCACAGTTTCCAAATTCGATTGCTTCGGAATACATGCGCAAGACTGACGAAGACAACAGATTGGATCTCATCCTTGACATTCTCAAAGAAAGGACAACTCAACCCACACAGACACCTCCTCCCGATATGCTCGTTGTGCATTTGCGCATCGGAGATGTAATTGACAAAACACCTTACATGGTCAAAGAATTTCTATCACGTTACATCATGCACCATAATGGTTTTAACTATGTAAAGCCTCTGAGTTACTACCAAGAAATTATCGAACAAATACGCCCACTCAACATTAAGTCAGTAACCCTGATCGGAGGCTTTCATTCCGATACCAAGTCACAGCAAAAAAGCATAGTGTATGTGAATAAAATCCGCGAATTCTTTGAAAAAAATGGTTTTGTCACCTATACACGCATCAACTTCGATCCTGACGAAGATTTCATTTTTATGTGCAATGCAGAATACTTCACTCCTAGTGGGGGAGGGTATTCTTCACTCGTAAAAAATATTCTGAGAAAAAAAGCAAAGACTATCATCGTTCCTGCCACAGATCGATAAACTAAGCAATAACCTCGCCTCAGTTAGATCTTCTAAGAACATTTTAAGTTTCAATTCGTATGAGTTATCGTGTTGACATGCCATCGAACTAAAGCGGAAACAATTTTCATAGCTATGAGGAAACTGATGCAACCATCAACGACAATGCCAAAACGCCAATGGACTATAAAAACCCTAAATTTGCCAAATGACTTCAAACTACGTTATGGACTCTACACTTCCGAAGAAGAGACTATCGATCGCTATGTCCTTTTTCTAAACGGTCATGGAGAATATATCGAGAAATATGACTATCTCCCTGATGATTTAGGTCTTCCTGAAGGAGTGGCTTTTCTGACTTGGGATCATAGAGGACAAGGGGCCTCAGATGGAGAACCCCGTTCTCATGTCGAAGACTATGACCAACTGGGCAAGGATGCTCAGTTCCTCATACAAAAGATAGTCGGGAAAAAACCGTATACCGTCATCGCTCATTCAATGGGTGGCTTGATCGCTGTTTACTCGACCATGAAAGGCTATCTAAAACCTGAGAAGCTCCTTCTCAGCGCACCACTCTTTGGAGTACAGCATGTTATTCCACAGATTGTAGGCACGCTGATTGGAAACGTCGCAACACGTTTAGGTCTTGGCAAAGTTTACTTCCAAAGAAACCCAGAGGCTAAGATGGGATTTGATAACAATCTTTTTACGTTTTCTCGAGAACGTTTCGACCGACGCTCTAAGGGTCCATACGGCAGCGAGGGAGTTACATTCGGTTGGATCAAAGCAACAGGTGAAGCGATCGCCTATGTTATGAAACAAGACAACCTTGCTCATCTGAAAGTACCAACCAAAATACTCTATGGGGATGATGAACGTCTTGTTGCAACGTCTGCCATCAAAATTTGGACCGAACGTGCTAATAAATACAGCAAGACCAAGGTTGAATGCATAGAGCTATCCGATACACGTCATGAGATTTTTGCAGAAGCCCCTGCATCCTATAACCTAGCCCTCGAACTCACACGTGCTGGTCTTTTCAAAGATGGAGTCGATGCAAAGGCACAGACTCGTAAAAAGACATCTCGGCAAAAAGCAGAAGATCTATAAAATCTTAGAACGATTGCGTCGTTGCCACAAAGCCAACAGTGTCGACCTATTGAAGATTATTACACCGACAGCATAGATTAATACACCCGCTCCTACCTTTGTGTAGAAGTGTGTCAGAGGCAGCAGATAAAGGACCAAAGCCATAAGAGCGGCTGGTAGAAGTCCATAAAAAATTTCTCGGTAGGGAAAAAATCTCAGATTTTGGCAGGCAACCCATATCACATAGACCGCACTAACCCCCTTACCAATGCACATCGCAATTGCAATTGCATAGAGGTTGGCATCTCGAGCTCCAAAATATGCTATGCAAAATGCAATACAAATTCCTAGAAGGAGGGCTCGCACATAACTTTGCGTTTTGCCGAGCACAAACAATACTTGCTGACCGAAAGCTACGGTGAGCAAACCAAAAGTCGTTGCAATGAAAGACCATCCCAGCAAACTTTTTACTGAGCGAAAGCTATCGTCAAAGACAAAGCTGAGCAAGTCACCATCAACAAACCAAACTCCGACTACAATCGGAGCAATCAACAACGCTAGTATACGCACACTCATTCTCATGTGTGAGCGCAAGAGCTCTCTATCTTTGACAACAACCATTTCCGAGAAAAACGTTGCAACAACAACATTTGCAATCTGCATCAAACTGTGACCGAAGCGAGAACACCCAGCATAGTAACCAGCTCCAGCAAGACCCGCAAAATGCTCGGCCATCAGTACATCCATTCGATCACTCACGATCGTCAGAAGTACGACAGCTGCAAAAGGCTTTGCTTTGCGCGCAATGCTTTGGAGTTCGACACGATCTGGACGCGTTAATCCAAAACTCCAAAGACTGTGAACAGCTGACAGAACATTGACAAGTGCATTAGTTGCCAAGGATAGAATTGCAAAGAGAATTGCATCAGATGCGTTATCGATCAACAAAAGAATAGCGCCAAGACCTAGAAATCGACAGATACCCACGAGAAGATTCGACACGATCATTTTCTGTGTGGCTGCTTGCACCCAAAATGATTCGACAACTGTAAAAACCAGTAAGCCGCATAGAGGCAGCATCAGTGAAAAATACTTTTGATAGGATGGAACCGTATAAAAGAATGCAAGCAAAGCACCTACAACACCGAAAAAATGCAAGGTCTTAAGCAGAAATATATTGCTTATAAGTGTGCTTATGCGCTCTGGATTTTTGCCTCCTTCGATAATACCGACTTGATTGTAGCCAAAGACAATAAAAGGAACAGCGACTTCAATCACAGTAAGACCGAACAGCGCGTAACCAAAATTTTCAATGCCGAGGCGTCTCTGCGCAAAGTGGATAATAATGAGTGGAGCAATCTTATTCAGAAGCTCAATGATGACACCAGACAAGACAGTGATAGAAATACGCTTGGTGTGAATCAATCGAATACCTTGTTTTGTGCATTCCAATGAATGAGTTCAATTCCGGTTTGGGCAAATAGAGTTCCGGAAGCAGACGATCTATATTCATGAGCATAAAATACTTTGCGCACATTTCCCAAATTAATGAGTCGCTTTGCACATGCTGCACACGGCTGATGAGTGACAAAGACCACTTTGGGGATCGAACGCGGACTATCGCAATTGATGACGGCATTCTCCTCCGAATGCAAGCACCCACAATTACCCACCTCATCACGATCACATGTGTTAGGCAGCCCTGTTGCATTTCCATTGTAGCCTACAGCAAGGACCTTACGAAAATCTTCGCTCGTAATAACCGTACCGACTTGGAGTCTCTTACATGTTGCTCGTTGAGACAAAGTTGCTGCAAGCTTCAAATAGATTTCTTCAAATGATGGACGTTTCACAGCTTATCCTCAGAAATAATTCCTTCGACCAAAATATCGTCTTCGAGCATGGTCAATACTGTCTGTTTCAGATTCAAATGTGAGCTGCCTAAGTGGTAAGCTGCAAAGTTAATCGCATTCCCAGCAAAGACTTTAGTTGCAAGAAAACAATGCATTTTGTTTACCAAACCAGCCTGCAGAAAAGCCCCCCAAGTTCGAGGGCCGCCCTCGATCAGCAGACTAACCATTTCACGCTCACCGAGCTGGCAGAGCAAGGAATGCAGAGTCCAAGCTTTCGGTAAGCTAAGAATCTTCGCTCCCAACTCCTGCAAGGCCAAGACCATCTCTTGCCCCTTCAAAGACTCCCAAAAAACTTCTTCACATATCCACAAAGTTTGGGAGGCATCCCCCTTGAGAATATTGTGCTCACTCAAATCACGCACTTGCAGGGCACGTCCATGCGGATCCAAAACAATACGAAGGGGATTACGAGCTTGAATGTGGGGGTGACGCACATCAAGAGTTGGATTGTCGAGCACAATGGTCTGCGCTCCGACCAAGATCCCTTCATATTGGCAACGCAACCAATGCCCGTAATGGCGAGCACGCTCACCGCTAATCCACGCCCGCTGATCTCCTGGATAAGCTGCCATTCCATTCAAGGAACTTGCTGTTTTAAGACCTATATACGGAGTCTTATGACTAAGGCCCCAGCTAAAATGTTCAAGCAAATACTCAGCCATAGCAGCAAAGTCTTTTGAAAATGTACATTGAACGCCCTGCTCTTCGAGCAAACGGATACCACGACCACTCACTAAGGGATTGGGGTCAATTGCAGCGTACACAAGCTCTCGAATGGGCACCCTGAGTATTGCATCCACACAGGGCGGAGTCTTTCCATGATGACTGCAAGGCTCGAGAGTCACATAGAGAGTGCTTTGCGCCAGGTGGTCACTGAGTCCAAGTTGCTGGATTTGCTTGAGAAGACTGACCTCTGCATGATCTTGACCAAAGGCCAAATGAGCTGAGGCTACCAAGAACCTATGCTCGGCATCCACCAAGACAGCACCGACCATTGGGTTCTTGTGGACAGCACCCGCCCCTTTCAAAGCCACAGCACATGCAAGTTCCATAGCTTGCTGCGCACTTAGCACTTCAAAACGAGCTGGTTCCTTATAACGCCAGAGGCTCTCATCAAGCGGTATTTTACGGAATTCCATTCAGGTCCTTGTCATCCAAAAAAGTCTCTCATTCTATATATGAACTAAGCGCCTTCAGCACTAATGTTTGCGCAATATAGGATGAAAGAAGCATTGGCTCAAGGTTTTGCGATCTTTAGGTAAGACGCTACTAAAATTCGATATCGGAAGGCTCATAAGCAGAATCTTGCTCATTTATAAGTTCACGCAGTTCGATAAGCCTAGCGGTTGACCAAATTTTCTCAAACTGATCGACATAACTTGTAACCAATTCCGCAGAGTAAAGAAAGAGCATGTTCTCTTGGTTTGCTATGTTTGCGTGGTTAGTGAAGTTAAAGGATCCGGTTTCCATGCGCTCGGCATCAACGACTACAAACTTATGATGCATAATTCCTTTTTGTTTGCCATAGCGCACATCCACTCCGCGCTCTAGCAGCTCACGCACTCGGGAACGAGGTCCTGCAGCTTGTCTTTTGTCACAAAGAATACGAACGGTAATTGTTTTCGATTTCTCAATTAGTTTTTGAACAATGCTTTCTAGGTTGATATCAAAAATCGCGAGGTCGATTGAAGTCTCAGCCCCATCTAAAAAATTCACTAACTTTTCCGCACACTCTTCTTGCGGACTAAAACAAACTTCATCTTTTACGGACAATGTATGTACATCTTTCCGTGTAACTCGTTCGCCACGAGCAAACACAAAAGGAGAAGGCAGAACAAGCAAAGACAATAGCAAACAAAAAGACTTGCGCATCACTCAGATTCTCCAAAAAATTTAGTTTTTTGAATTTGACAAAACAATCAAATCACATACCTTATTAGTAGACCACTCAAAAATTCAAATTAATTTGCTGAAAAACCTTATCAGCGATGGTATTGCTATGAAAAAAATCCTAACCAAACAGCCTATTCGATTGGTACGTAACGAGGGACCTCCTGAGAGAGAGATCTCAAAAATTTTGCATTTTAAAAATCACACTCGTAATCTCTTCCATGATTGGAAACAAAAATGGAGTGAGACTCGACATCCGCAAAATTGGCTCCCCGACATTCTGGCTGCAATAACCGTTGCTGCTGTAGCATTGCCTCTCAACATTGCACTTGCCATTGCCTGTGGTCTTCCTGCCCAAGCAGGTCTACTTGCTGGAGCTATTGGGGGTACACTTGCTGCTATTTTTGGTGGAGCACCCCTACAAGTTACCGGACCATCTGCTGCAGTAAATGTGATTGTACTCGCACTTGCCAAAGACTTTGGAGTCGTAGGTGTCGCTGCATCCTGTTTGCTCGTTGGGATCACGCAGCTCATCTTGAGCGCTATCTCTGCTGGCAAATTCATACGCTATGTTCCCGAAGCTGTACTTGCTGGATTTATTAGTGGCGTCGGACTCAAACTTCTTGATCAGCAAATTCCTGAGCTTCTTGGTTTCAACTATACAGTCTTTGAAATTGCCCAGATGATACACCAACCACATTGGTTGCATCACATATCTTGGTTCTCAGTTGTATCAGGGCTATTTGTTGCTTTCTTGGTGATCTCATGCAAGCAGTACAAGCGCTTTCCTGCAGCTTTAGTAGGGATTGCATTGATCACATATGTATCCAACCACTTGCAATGGAACATTGAACGAGTCGGCAATCTGACGAGCACTCTTGCGATTCCTGAATTTTCGAAGCTCGAAATTGAGCAATGGTTTGACATCTTACTAGCAAGTATCCCACTGGTATTACTCGCCAGCATCGAAACACTTTTGTCTGGTCAAGCCATCGATCGACTCGTAGATGCAAAAAAACCTTACAACTCAAATTTAGAACTACTCGGTCAAGGTCTTGCAAATATAGGTACAGCTTTGGTAGGAGGTATGCCCGTTTCGGGTGTTATCGTTCGCTCTACAGTCAATGCCCAGAGCGGAGGCAAAAGCAGTCTCTCAAGCTTGTTACACGCAATACTTCTGTTTGTAGCAATTTTTCATTTGAATGATGTACTCGAAATCATTCCTTTGTCTGCTCTAGCTGGCTTGCTCTGCGTCGTTGCTTATAGATTGATCGAAACGACCACACTGATTCAATATATTAAAACGAACAAATTAGAAGCCGTTGCTTTCCTGATGGCAGCAATCGGGACCCTCACTGGACATCTAATGTGGGGGCTAATCGGTGGGATTCTAATACATGGTTTGAACACCTGGTTTGGTCGGGGACAAAAGCCAGAACCTACACAAAAGCCAGTTCAACCTGGAATTCGAGCTGTTATCCCTGCAAGCAAGGTCAGTAGCAAACGTCACATGCATTACTCACCAGAAACTGGACCCAACAATTGGCTCACTCAGATCCGCGAACGTGCGCACGTAGCTGCGTCTTCATTCGTTCATCAGAAGGCTTCGATCATCGGAAAAGTTGTGCTTGGCGAGCACGTGCATATCGCAGCAGAAAGCTCTGTACGTGCAGACGAAGGATCACCTTTCTTCATCGGTTCAAACTCCAACATCCAAGATGGTGTCGTCATTCATGCACTAAAAGAAAAATGGGTGCATGTGAATGGTGAAGATTGGGCGGTCTACATCGGAGAAAATGTTTCGGTTGCCCACCAGGCCCTTGTGCATGGCCCCTGCTTTGTAGGGAACAACTCCTTTATTGGTTTCCAAGCGATTGTACATGACTCTACAGTGGGATCTCATTGTTACATTGGAATTGGTGCCATTGTTGTTGGTGTCGATATTCCTGATGGACGTTTTGTACCACACGGTATGGTCGTCGATAGCTTAGAAAAAGCAGAAAAACTCCCACGAGTGAGCGATGCCCATCTGCACTTCAATGATGATGTAGTAGGTGTCAACAAAGGTCTTGCTGCAGCATATAAAAAACATAGCGGTCAAAATGAAGCACTTAAGCGATTGAACTTCATCCAATCTCGCGGTTGGAGATCGACCCTCGACCGCTTCTGAAGGAGAATTTTTATGGAGTTATGGGATCTAGTATCATTTTCAACTGGCCTAACAGTTTATGTTGGGTACCTACTGAGTCAATGTCGTTTCGAAGTTCAAGAAGGTCACCTTGCAGTTACTACACGCTTTGGTAAAGCAGATTTTTCGAATGAGACAGTCAAGGAGCTCAAAACCTACAAACCAGGTCTGCACTTCAAATGGCCATGGCAGAAGGTTCAAGAAATTTCCCTCATGGAACAAATGATCGAACTCTCAGGTGAAGAAGGTGGTACACGAGCCATGGCGTCAGATGGAACCATGCTACGTCTTGATTCGACACTACGTTACACACCTGTTGAAAAGAATCTTTACAATTTACTTTTTTCGATCGAAAAACCTTTGGAGCACGTGAAAGGCATTTTTATCTGTCTGTTACGCAACGAAATTGCAAATTTCGACCAGGTAGGTTCCAAGGAGAGTGATATCCATAGTGATGCACCTCTTTTGAATGCACAGGTAGGTTCCTATGCAGCATTACGTCGCGAAAGAAAGCTACTCAATAGTCGCATTCAAAATTTTTGCCGCTCACAGATCGGCGATCGCTATGGTATACGTTTCGACGGAGTCGATCTCACCGACATTTTGCCACCTAACGAACTTGCGAATGCACTCAACTCGGTGATCAATGCACAGAGCGAAGCCCAACGTCTTTACGCTCAGACAGAAAGTGAGTGCGAGCAACGCGTGCAGGCAGCCAAAAAAGGACTAGCAATCGCCCGCGCAAAATCAAATGCGACCGAAGAAGAAATTGCTACAATCGGTGAAATACTCGCAGACCTACAAGACAATGGCACCTTGCAACACTACGTAAAACGCAGACGCGCGGAAGTTTTTGCAGAGTCACGCACCTCTTTTGTAAGGATTGGGCTATGAACAACGACTATCTACAATGGTCACTATGGGCTATCTTCGGTCTTAGTTTGCTACCTATCTGTACTTATGTCTTCCATTGGTTGACGGTAGAGGTCGAAGACGAGACCGTCGTCATTTTGACACGATTTGGGAAGATGACACATGTGCTACGCGAACCTGGTCTACATTTTTGGGGAGAAAAAGTCCTTCCTTGGGTCAAAGCCTATTGCCTGTCACTCAAAAGAGACTATCGACACTACGAGCAAATTCACGTTAACGATTGCCGCGGAACAACAATAATCATCGATCTATGGATTGAATTTCGCATTCAGTCTCCAGAGAAAGCTTTGTTTCAGGTCGAAAATTGGGAGAAATCCATGCAAAGCATAGTCACCTGCTCTGCAACATCGATCTTGGGGACCTTCGAATTCGACAAAATTCTCAGCAATCGCACTGAACTTGGTAAAGCTCTTAAAGATGATATTCAAACTGAGATTGGACGTTGGGGCCTTGCTATTGACCTCGTCTTTATCAGCAAACTTAGCCTACTCCCCGATGTGTCGCAGCAACTCTTTGATACTGTTGCAACTCGATTAGAGAAAGCTAAAGCAGACATTGAAGAAGCGGGACGCCTAGATTCTCAACTCCTTGAAGCAGAGACAGCTGCCAAAGTTGCAGCTTTAGAAGCAGAGGCTAAGGGACAGTATGGCTTAAGCGTCGGTCGTGCATACAACAAGTTAGCCTCCACTAACCCCAAGCTTCTCGCAGCATACACTGAGCTCTATGAGCTTTCTCTCATCAAACCTCATCGCACCGTTTCGTTTCATGGTTTTAAGAATGATGAAGTGAGTGCTATGGATGCAGCAATGAGCCTTCAAGGAAATTTTGAAAGCACATCTCATCATCAAGGTGCTACAAGTACTTCCTCTTATTGAAGAAAATTTTACAAACTCCCTTGTCGTATCTAAAAGACCATCCTATACTTTTTGTAACACTGGCTTGTA
>CAZWOL010000004.1:0-75156 GCA_964635325.1 uncultured Pseudobdellovibrionaceae bacterium | reverse complement strand
AACGAGATCTATTTTTTGAAATTATTCCTTGTCCCCCAATTCATAAGCTCTTGTAAGTTTCCCAATTGATCTTTCATATTTTTGCAGCGACTCAAAAGTGTATTGATCGGCACTTGAAAATTACGCGCTAGTCGCGACAAATTACCATTGTTTTCAACGAGTCCTGCAGCAATTGTCACTGCCTCTAGATCACGAAGAAAGGCCTTTAAACCTTTCCTTGCTAGAGTGTAGCGCACAGCTGGATTCATCAACGTCTGCATGAACCATAGATCTACATGCTGGTACGAAAGACTCTTCGTTACATCATCTAAACTCACACATGTACGATTTTCACCTCGCGCAAACCAACTACTCTTAAATACACAATCTGAAAGTTGCGGAAATTCCTCATGCCATTCTTTGGACATCATCAGTTCCATGGCAGAGGAGGAGCAGGTCATAGCTCCGTTGCGTGTCAATAAAGTTGAGATGATCAAACGTATATCTTCTCTACGGTCTCTGAGAGGAGGAATTGTAATTATTTTTTGAAAATTTAATGTTGTTTGTATGATTTGAGGATCTTCGCCGCTTGTGGCAAGAATGCGCACGTTAGGATAGCGTTCAATTAAGGCGGGAAGCATTCCTAAGAGTTCTGCAGCAAGCTCTGATATATGCTGCAGAATAAGGTCACCACCTTCTGCCCTGCGAAAGAGACCGACCAACTCCTTTTCTCCAGGAACAAAACGAGCTTGCTCATGAATCAAAGGCCGTCGAGAGTTATGAATATTTTTCCATGCTTGCAGGCAAAATGCTGTTTTTCCTACCGCTGTAGGACCGCAGACTAAAATTGTTTGAGAAGCATTGGGCTCGCGTAGCAGCATACGTTGCTGACGGCAGAGTGATTCATCGCGTGTTAGAAATTCTGAGTAAAGATCGAGGATCCGTGGATGGACCCCTAGCCGCCCCGAAGAGGCCGCATTCGATTTGCAATTTTTCATATCTTGCCCCTCACCAATGGAGGCGCAAGGATTTCACCCGGACTGCACAGTGCTTTTAATTTAGGCTATTGTCAAGTGCATCTGCCACAAAAATAGGCTCGAAGAAATTTCTTTGACAAAGAACTACTGACATTCAATTATGATGTCTTTATGAAAATCTTAGCCAATGGAGCCATACCTTGAGCGATAATATGATTACGGTTACCGACAGTAATTTTGAGGCTAGTGTTCTTAAATCTTCAGTACCTGTCTTGGTGGATTTTTGGGCGCCGTGGTGCGGCCCTTGCGTATCCATCGCACCAACGCTTGCTGATCTTGCAAAAGATTACAATGGGCGCATTGTTGTTGCAAAAATGAATGTCGATGAAAACGCCAACACCCCAGCTGTTTACGGCGTACGTTCGATTCCTTACCTTGTGATGTTCAAAGACGGTAAAATCATTGACTCAATAGTTGGCGCTGTCCCCAAAACAAAATTGGTACAAATGATGGATAAGTCTGTTGGCTAGTTCATACGGAGAAATAGAAAAGCGTTTTCTGCGTAAGAACAAAGTCATCGCAGGAGTCGATGAAGTTGGGCGAGGAGCTCTAGCGGGACCAGTTTATGCTGGCGCTGTTATTCTGGACTTCTACAAACTCTACGACCTTGATGAAGATAGACGCGCACTCATTCGCGACTCTAAGGCACTTTCAAAGTTACAACGCGAAAAAGCCCTTCCTCTTGTGAAAGAGATAGCATCTCATCATGCAACGGGTCATGCTGATCTTGAAGAAATTGCAAGGCTTGGCATAGTGAAGGCAACCTTCCTAGCTATGCATCGCGCCTTGGCAAACTTAGGCAGTCGCTATGACATACTTCTGATTGATGGCAAATACCCACTCCCTGA
The DNA here is from genome assembly GCA_964635325.1 of uncultured Pseudobdellovibrionaceae bacterium. GTDB lineage: Bacteria > Bdellovibrionota_B > Oligoflexia > Oligoflexales > Bog-1112 > BOG-1112. The sequence continues at coordinate 73,292 of CAZWOL010000004.1, read as the reverse complement.
TCATTTGGGTGAGCAGATGGCCATCATAGGAGGTGATCATCTTTGTTTTTCAATAGCCGCTGCCTCCATTCTTGCAAAAGAAACGCGAGACACTCATATGCGCATTGAAGCTGAGCAATTTCCAGGCTATGGCTTTGATTCCCATGTGGGCTATGCGACACGTGACCACTTGCGTGCCATCCATCAAAAGGGCGCGTGTGGTTTGCATCGTAAAAATTTTGAGCCTATCAAAACGATGCTTCAAGCTGGTCACTTGCCTCCCATCTAAATTTTGGCTTGAGTCATTCTTTTATTAAGCTAAGGAATGCTCATGCCACTACATCCAAATAAAATTCCGCAAGCTAGAGATGCCGAAGAATTTGTCGTACAAGTCTTACTTCATCAAAATTGGAAGATTCTAGGAAGAAATTTTCGCAAAGTAGGCTGCGAAATTGATCTGATTGCGATGAAGGAAAGCACAATCATCTTTGTCGAAGTAAAATTTCGACGCTATTTCTCCAACACTTTGCAAGGCATTGAACAAACTATCCGATATAGACAAAGAAAGGCCCTCGAACGGGGGGCATTATGTTTTTTGCAATGGCATGAAGAAGATTTACCGAGATGGGAAACCCTACGCTTTGATCTTGCTTTAGTAACAAAAGCGGCAAGGAAATATAACTTACAGTATTTTGCAGACTTCCATCATGAAACAAAAAAAGTCCACCGCGAAAAATCACGGAGGACATTCTAAAAAAATCCGCAGATCTACTCAGCGCCTAATTAGGCTTTAGAGTTGTCAACAGAACTCATGAGTGTGCCTTCAGGTAGGCGACGCGTACGAATACGTGCTGCTTTACCAAGAAGATCACGGAGGTAGTAGAGACGTGAACGTCGAACAACCCCAGCTGCAACTAGGTCAATCTTGTCAACAAGTGGGGAATGAAGAGGAAAAACCCTCTCAACACCGACGCTGTTTGCACCAATCTTGCGAACTGTAAATGTTGCGCCAGCACCACCTTTACGGAAGCGAAGGCAAACACCTTCAAAAAGCTGAATACGGTACTTTTTTGCACCATCATCAGATTTTCCGCCCTCTTCCACCTTGTAGTGAACACAAACGGTATCACCAGGACGGAACGGAGGATGGTTCTTAGTTTGAGGAAACTTACGCTGTTCAAAATTTTTAATTATCGAGTTTATCATAAGTCGTATCTATCAAATTTCTTTTGATTTGCGATTCTGCGAAGCGATAACTATTACCCCATCGCCACCCCTCAGTCAATGAGTTTTGAGCAAAACTAAGGCGGTGTTTTCATTATAAAAGCCTCGAAAAGCCAATGCCTTTAGATATCTTTTTCACTAATATACGCCTATCTCTCGATCGCACGGAGGACTATCCATGCTTGCGTCTATTACACATAAAGTTCAACATGAACAGGCAATTAGCCGAGATGAAGCTCAATGGCTGTATGAGTTTGCCGATCTCGCCACCCTTTCCGAACTTGCTACAGACACACGCAATCGGTTTCACTCTCCTAATGAGGCGAGCTACCTCATTATGGCGATCATCAACTACACAAATATCTGTGTCGCAGGCTGTGACTACTGCGCTTTTTACCGCCTCCCGCATCAGGCAGGTGCTTATATGCGAAGCTTTGAGGAGATTAGCGAGCACCTCCTTAATTTGCGCAATCTTGGCGGGACTCTGGCTGGATTTAACGGGGGCTTTCATCCCAAGTTAAAAATCCACGACTATGCCGCTCTTTTTCAAAAACTAAATGCCACTTTCCCAGAAATGACTTTCTTTGAAATGACAGTTGCAGAGTTCATGTTCACCTGCAAACTCTCAAAGGTTTCATATGCTGATGGAGCTCACATTCTCAAAGATGCGGGAACGCAATGGATCACGGGCGGAGGGGCAGAAATACTCGACAATGCCTTTCGCAAACGCCATAGCCCTGGAAAATACAAAGCAGAAGACTATTTCCTTGCTCAAGGCGCTATACTTGATGCTGGACTTAGCTCTACAGCGACCATGGTGATTGGGTTTGATGAAACCCTTGATGAACGACTCAATCACTTGGAGATGCTGCGTAACTTTCAAGACCAGCAAAGCAATCCTCTCACAAGTTTTTTGTGTTGGACCTACAAGCCATACAACAACAAACTTGGAGGTCAAGAGATCTCCACGCAAGAATACCTACGCTGGCTCGCTGTGTGTCGCATTTACCTGCACAACATTACGCACATTCGTACTTCCGTACTCACAAAAAATGAAGATGCCCTGCTAGGTTTACGCTATGGCGCAAATGATTTTGATCTTCCCGTCGAGGACGAAGTTACACAAAAAGCAGGCGCTTCGATCTCACTAGATTTTGAGGCTGTTCTGACTGCAGCTCGCAATCTAGGATTCAAAGTTATTCAAAGAAAACCTTTCAAGAGTTCCGTCTCTGCTCCTAAAATAGTGACAACGACTAAATCTTGGCAGGTGAACTATGACAGCCACGCCTAAAGAATGGGAAAAACTTGCGCTCAAAGAACTATCTAGCACGGATACACAGGTTCTTTCACGACCAAGCCCCGAAGAAATCTCAGTCAAAGCACTCTACACGTCACAAGATCTCCAAAGCCTAAACTACCTAGAAAGTTTCCCTGGCCTAGCGCCTTACACACGGGGCCCACGAGCAACAATGTACTTCAATAGGCCGTGGACCATACGTCAGTATGCAGGCTTTTCGACAGCTGCAGAATCCAATCGCTTCTACCGACAAAATTTAGCTGCTGGACAAAAGGGGTTGAGCGTAGCTTTTGATTTAGCTACGCATCGCGGCTATGACTCCGATCATCCTCGTGTTCAAGGAGATGTAGGAAAAGCTGGAGTCGCTATAGACTCTGTTGAAGACATGAAGATTCTCTTTGACGGTATACCTCTCGATGAGATGAGTGTATCGATGACCATGAATGGTGCTGTTCTACCTATTCTTGCATCCTTCATTGTTGCAGCAGAAGAACAGGGGGTTTCGCAAAAACAGCTAACAGGCACCATTCAAAATGACATCCTCAAAGAATATATGGTGCGCAATACCTATATATTTCCTCCAGCTCCATCCATGCGAATCGTTGCAGATATTATCCAATACACCGCTAAGCATATGCCCAAATTTAACAGCATCAGCATCAGTGGTTATCATATGCAAGAAGCTGGAGCTGATTCGGCTATCGAACTAGCCTACACGATTGCTGATGGTATCGAGTATGTAAAACTCGCTCTGGAAAAAGGGCTCAACATCGATGATTTTGCGCCACGCTTATCTTTCTTTTTTGCAATCGGGATGAATTTTTTCATGGAGATTGCAAAACTTCGAGCGGCTCGAACCCTTTGGTATAAATATCTGCAACCATTCCATCCTAAAAATCCTCAATCATCGATGCTACGGACGCACTGTCAAACATCTGGATATTCACTGACTGCACAAGACCCCTACAATAATGTCGTTCGCACCACAGTCGAAGCTATGGCAGCGGTCTTAGGAGGGACTCAGTCTCTTCATACAAACGCTTTGGATGAAGCGATTGCCTTACCTACAGATTTTTCGGCACGCATTGCCCGCAACACACAACTTATATTGATGGAAGAAACGGACCTCACTAGTACTGTAGATCCGTTTGGGGGTAGTTACTTCATGGAATCCATCACCCTGCAGTTAATTCAAAGAGCAGAAGAACTTATAAAAGAAGTTGATGAACACGGAGGAATGACCAAAGCTGTGCTGGCAGGCATTCCAAAAATGCGCATTGAAGAGGCTTCTGCAAAAAAACAAGCGAACATCGACAGTGGCAAACTAAGTGTGATCGGCGTCAACAAATACCAAACTCATGATGAAGGTCAGTCTTTTAAGATTCTTGAAGTTGACAACAGTGAAGTTCTCAAGCTGCAAATTGCCAGTTTGCAAAAGCTAAAAAAATCACGAGACGAGATGAAAGTGAGAAAAGCTCTCGCTAGTCTAAAGAAAGGCGCAAGCGACTCTCACGCAAATCTTCTAGAACTGACAATCGAAGCCATGCGTGCTCGAGCCAGTGTCGGCGAAGCAACAGAAGCCTTAGCCAGTGTTTTTGGTCGACACCAAAGCGAGAGTTTTAGTGTCAGAACCGTTTATGGACAGCATATGAAAAAAGATCCTCAATTTGAGCAAGCGCAACGCAAAGTCGAAGAATTCGCTAAAAAAACCGGTCGACGCCCACGAATATTGGTCGTCAAACTTGGGCAAGATGGTCACGATCGTGGGTCCAAAGTTATTGCCTCAGGTTTTGCAGATATCGGTTTTGATGTCGACATTGGGCCTCTCTTTCAAATCCCTGAAGAGGCCGCTAAGCAAGCTATAGAAAATGATGTGCACATTATCGGAGTCTCATCACAGGCCGGAGGGCACAAAACGCTCATTCCACAACTGATTGAGTGTCTGAAAAAACAAAACGCTTTGGACATTAAGGTTATTGTCGGGGGTGTGATTCCCGAGCAGGACCATGAGTATTTACTAGCACAAGGTGTTGGAGCTATTTTTGGTCCAGGCAGCTCAATTCCACTCAGCGCCTTACGCATACTCGAACTTCTTTCGGAAACAAAATGACTCCTGCAGTCCTCTACAAAGGTATTCAAAAGCAAGACTCGCGCTCACTCGCACGAGCCATTACTCTCATTGAAAGTACATTGCCCACAGATCGCATTCTAGCGCAAGAATTGCTCTCTCTAATCGGTGAAGACCAAGAGCGCAAAGCTATACGTATCGGCATCAGTGGCATTCCGGGTGTTGGCAAAAGCACCTTCATAGAAGCGCTTGGCAAGCACATCTTAAATCTGGGGCAAAAAAAACGCATTGCAGTACTATCGATCGATCCTACCTCCCCAATCGTAGGAGGAAGCATACTTGCAGATCGCATCCGTATGACAAGCATTAGCAATCATCCGGATGTTTTCATTCGCCCTTCGCCTACACAGGGTGCTCACGGAGGTCTTTCTCGTCGCACGTTAGAAACTTTGTTTTTGTTAGATGCCGCAAATTTTGACTATATTTTTGTCGAAACTGTAGGCGTTGGACAAACAGAATTTTATGTTGCATCGTTAGTTGATGTTTTTCTACTTTTACAAATGCCAGCAACTGGAGACGAATGGCAGGCACTCAAAAAAGGCATTTTAGAGCTTGCTGACTTTATTGTAATTAACAAGGCAGATGGGGATCTCAAAAAAGATGCTTTGCAACTCAAGAAAATAATGGAAGGCTCCTCTAGCTTAAACAATGGAAACGATCGAAAGCAAATTGCTCTTTGCTCTGCACGAGAAAGCCAAGGTCTTTCCGAACTTTGGACCAAGATTCTTGCTTTCATCAAAGATCAAAAGTCCACTGGTAATCTTGAGAAGAAAAGAGAAGCACAAACTAGTTTCTGGTTTGATGAGGAGCTAATTGCTCAATTCAAATCCATCATAGCAAGCGACTTGCACATTGCAAAAAAAATCTCTACATTTCGCTCGCAAGCGGTCGGTAAAAATGCACTAAAAATGCTTAGAACTGCTGAAAATACCTTAAAGGAAATTCTTCGCACAGACTAGTCTGCAACATAATACTCTTCAAATAGGGACCAGCAGCGCTCATCGAGGGAATAGAAAGCCAAGACAATTTGTTTATCTTTCCACTCCTTGTAGGACGCTGAGTTGAAGGTATAGTAGCGTAGAGCCATAGACCCAGACCGTCCTGAGACTAAAGCATTTGGGGTTGGCATAAATTCATCGAGGAAATAGCATTCATTGGGTGAATTTTTCACGAAAGGAACAGTCAGGCCCTCCTGTGTAACTTTCTTGGTTCCCAATAGCCCCACACAAGAGCTAATAAGCTGAGTTAAGAAAACTATTAAAATGAGCGCGTGATTCATAAAAACTCTTAAAAACTTCACCTTTGTTTCGTCATATAATATTGACTCTTTAAATAAAAGACCTTGAGATAAACTTAACTTTCTGCTCTTTATCTAAAGATTTTAACTAATTATATTGGGACTGTGAGCACTATGGAAATCACCTCAAAAGCATCCTTCCTCCTCAGTTTTAGGACTTTTACGAGCGACATCAAATTGGCACACACTCTTTTTGCACTTCCTTTTGTGTTCGCGACTTTTGTATTTATCCAGTTTCAATGGCACATCCAAAGTCTGGTCTGGATACTTCTATGCATGGTATCTGCACGAAGTTTTGCGATGGGTATGAATCGCTACCTCGATCGCAAAGTTGACGCCATAAATCCGAGAACCCAAAGACGGATGATTCCTAATGGCAAGCTGAGTGCTCAAGCAGGACTCAGTTGGTCTCTTTTCTTTGGAGCTTTCTTTGTTTTTTGCGCTTTTCAGCTCAACAATAGCGCAGGTTTATTAAGTCCTCTTGTCTTAGTTATCCTAGGCTGCTATCCCTTGATGAAGCATTTATCGTGGCTAACTCATTGGTACTTAGGTGGTTGCTTGGGCCTGAGTCCACTTGCAACAAGTATTGCTTTGACAGGCAAGCTCTCTCTTGAAGTCTGCCTCTTAGGTTTAGCAATCACAATGTGGACTGCTGGTTTTGATATACTCTATGCTTTGCAAGATTGGCAGTTTGATCACAAACACGCTTTGAAGAGCGTTCCAACACGCTTTGGGGTTCAAAATTCACTTCAAATCAGTCGAATATGTTTTTGCTTTATGGTTTTAATACTGACAAGTATCGGAATTTTAAGGACGAGTGGTTATCTTTATTTTTTGGGAACCGCTATTATTGGTTGTATACTTTTTTGGGAACATTGGACAATTCGAAACCCAAACCCAAGTATTATAGCATCGAAAATGAATGCTGTTTTTTTCAATGCTAATGCATGTGTTAGCCTTCTATATTTTGCATTCACACAGTTGGACGCAATCGTTTTAAAATGAGAGATTTTAGATGATCATAAAAAAAGAGAAACACCAAAAAGAGGCTGGGCGCACTCTAGTTATTGCAGCCAGCATGAGTGCAGGACTTGCAATCATCAAACTTATTGCCTTCCTGTATACAGGTTCACTCATTGTCTTTGCGAGTTTCTTTGATTCCGTAACGGACACATGCACTTCACTTATCAACAATTATATTTATCGCAAAGCCCTTGAACGTGCAGACAAAGAGCATCCTTTTGGCCATGGTGGGTTTGAAGTTATTGGAGCTCTAATTCAAGGTCTCCTGATTTTGTTTTTTTCAGCAAACATCTTTATGGAATCTTTTCGCAAATTTTTTAACAATCCCAATAATTTTCTTGATCGCAAGACACTCCCAATTGCGGTTGCCGCTTTGATTTTTTCAGCATTGGGTGGCCTTGGCATTCAGTTTTTTATCAATCACCAGATTAAAAAAATGAAAGTTCGCAATGAACGCTCTTTAGTAATCCTAGCAGACAAAGCGCACTATGCGGGAGACGCCCTTGCAAATGGAGCAAGCGCCCTTGGAATTGTTCTCATCTATTTTACGGGATTGGAATTCCTGGACCCACTCCTAGGCTGCGTTGCTGCTTTTCTTTTAGGTCGCGTTTCTTATCCGATTCTTAAGAAAGCATTCAAAGATATTGCACACAATGAAGCTCCTGAAGAACTTCAACAAGTCATTGTCAACATTGTCATGTCGGTAGATGAGCGTATCAAAGGGATACATCTTTTAAGGTCACGTGAGTTTGGCCCCTACCTTTTTGTCGATTTTCATATGAAAGTAATCGAACTCCTCTCTTTGAAAGAAGCCCATAAGATTGGAGATAAAGTTGAAATGGAGATTAAGAAAATTTTTCCTAATGCGGATGTCATTATCCACTTAGATCCTGAAAACGAGCCTGACCAACACTACTGGTCTCCATCCTATACAGTTCCCAAATGATGCTTATGCGGCACTGTTTTCCTGGGTAATTTGTGACGATTGAGCGTGATTGCAGCCCAAATTATTCTTGAGAAAGGATAACTTAAAAAGGGTACTGCATTGAGTGTTCTTTGGCTGGTTGAAAGTTCGGAGCACGAAAATTTTAGGTTGATCGATAGCTTGGCTAAGAATTTCGCTGTCCGAATCATTGTTCGCTCTTCCTTTCAAGAGGCCCTTATCAAAGCACCCACACCTCATGTCGTCCTCAGCATGAGCGCTTCTGTTGATGATCATGAACTAGAAAATTTCCTAACTAGATCTCAGCAGCAATTTCCAACAAGTTTCTTCGTATTTCTGTCTTCTCAGGAAGGACCTTGCAATGATGCTAAAGCATCTTTGCAACAACGAATCTACACTTTGCAAAACCCCACTGGTGAGGACTTACTGATATTATTGGAACAGCTCTTTGACTTTAGAAAAGAAGATCAATCTGTTCACTATCATGGTTTGCGCCTCAATATGGAAACCTTAGAATGTTGGCTCACACAAGGCAGCCAACCGGTTCCATTATCTTTTAAAGAAGCCAAGCTCCTGCGATTCTTCATGCAGTCCGCTGGTATATCATTAAGTCGAAACGACATTCTAAGTAAAGTATGGGAAAATGTTCGAGTTTCACCTCGAACTATTGACTGTCATATTTCGCGATTGCGAAAAAAACTTGTAGACGCTCCTATTCGAATAGAGAGCATATACGGTGGTGGATATATCTTTTCCTAGATGAGGTTCATTTCAGCTTTTCTGTAGCTCATGAGACTACGACGAGCTTCAAATAGATTCTTATAGGACTCATAGCGGATACGAAGTTTTTCAGTTTCACCTTTGGCATCTGCTAAATTTTGGAGAAATTCGACATACTCAGCATCTACTTCAGCAAGGCGTCGTATTTTAGCTTCGGTCTTAGTACCATCGTCATACTTTTCCATAGCTCGCGCACGATAGCTTGCTTTAAGGAGATCCAATCTGTCCGATTCCTTTTTTGCAGACGCGTATTCCAAGCCAATACGATTAGCCAAATGAACAATATCTTCCAAATTTGTTATGGTACCCTGCTTGCGATCCATAGTCGCATCTCTCTTTGGGTTGGTCTCTTTTTGCAACATTTCTCTCTCTCCTTAAAATCCAACACCTTGCAATCAACATCTAAATTCTTACTCGGTTTTAACCGAGGTGCCCTAAGGCCCCCTGGCAAGGAGCGACATGTCCCAAATCAACAGGTGAGATATGGTTGTTAACCTTACATCCCCCCAAGAATTTTTCCATGCAAAAGTGACTTCGGTCATGGAAAACAATCGACTCAGGCTAAGCCAAGATATCGAATTTTATCTTGTTAATCTATTATGTGCCTATATCGAACCAGAAAAACTCAATTTGGCAGATGGAGATTATGACCCGCTCCATACACCACTTGCTATTCTATTCAAAAAGGCAACGGAAGTTCCGCCGGAAGAGAGTCTTAAAATACTCAAAAGCGTTGGTGACACCAGCCTATATGTTTCCGGATTTTTCCAAGACTACTTCAATCGCAAAACTTTTAGTATGGACTACTTCATCACTCTAGGAATCAATGCCTACGCAAATGTATCTTCTATTACCCGTCAGGTGCATCGAGACTCGCATTCCTCTACCCTATATGAGGGACTTGCTGACCATTTTTCTGAAATAGTTGAAGTACTCGCATACGTTAGTGATGAATTATGCATACCCAAAGACAGGGATATACTTGCACTTTACGAACGCTGGCTTCAGCACAAATCAGATCGACTTTTCAATAAGCTCAAAGAACATGGAATTGTTCCTATCGACTTCAAAAACAAATAACATCCAAATCATCAATGACTAATGATGCCTCAACTCTTCTAAAATTCTATAAATCTCATAGATGCGCGAATGTCGGAGAGGTATAGAAGCACTCCAACCCAGCGTCCCGCAAAACAAAACAAGAAGCCCCCATCCAAGGATGGGCCTGCGATCCATCAATCTATTTTTGCGTAAAAGCAATACAACAAAGCTCAAAACAATACCTGCTCCAAAGCCACCCATATGCGCAGCATTGTCGATACCAACTTTGGATCCTTCGAATGAAGATGAAACCAAATTAAAAAGAATAGCGAACGCTATATTTAGAATTGCAGTCCAACCAAAAGGACCTAATGCTAGCCCCTTTAGACCCTGACGCCTTAAAATAATTTGCTCGAAAACAACACCAACACCAATCAGTCCAAAAATTGCTCCAGAAGCTCCTGCACCGATCGAGATGTTTGAAATTGCACTCAAAATATTGCCAGCAACTCCGGAGCAAATATAGATAAAAAGAAACCAGAAGGCTCCCAATATGGGTTCTATGTGAGCGCCTACAACCTTGAGTGCCAGAGCATTCATAACGAAATGAAGTATGCCAAAGTGCAGAAAAATTGGAGTTAGAAGACGCCACCATTCTCCGTAGGCAAGTGCAATAGGATCTTTAGCTCCCCAAAGCGAAAGAACCCTTGCTCCTGGAGCCCAAAAACTACCACTTGAGAACGAGATCAGCAAAAAGAGGACAAAGTTAATAGCAAGTAGACGTCCCGTCCAAGTTTGCCAGTAAAAGCCCCAACGACTGGCAAAGCGACCTTGGCTTGCAAAAGTTTTCAATACTTCTTCCTCAGAGAATCGTGACATCGCTACTTGTAGTATGCATTTTTAGTAGCGAACCTTGAAACTCCAGCGCTTTCCCACTACGGGAAACCAACCAAACTCTAATTTTCCCAGACACTCTTGGCAAATGAAGTAGTACCTCCTCAGCTTCTACAGAATCTTGGTCCCTATCTTTCACTGCAGCAGAGATCTCCATAACATCTCCCACATGCAAGAGATCTGAATTCAGCAAGTTTGTTTCCAAAATAATAGTTTTAGCCCCCTTCAGAGCTGGAGCTTTCTGAAAGCGTATAATTTCAAAAGTTGTTTTACGCTCAATGGATTGAACGCTATACTCACCTTCAATATGCGTTGTTTTTAGCTCGTCAGAAAATATTGGATTCGTAAACCCAAAACAACCAATGAGAAATAAAATAATGCTTTTCATCAAAACCTCTCTTAAACTTTTTGCTGAACACCCTGAATGAGGCTTCCATCAACAATTAGATTGGCTAACTTTTCGATTTCCTCATGCAAAGAACGATCTCTGTCTAGTCTCGGACATAGCGAACGAATTTTAGAATAAAGAGAGAGCAAAGGAGCAGACAAGTTGACTGATTTCTGCAAATCAATAGCTTGGCACGCAGCTAAAAACTCAATTGCTAATATATGAGCAACATTTTTGCAAACAACATCCAATTTTCTTGCAGCAAAAGCACCCATACTAACATGATCTTCTTTATCTGCGGATGTTGGAATCGTATCAACACTTGCAGGATGCGATAAAACTTTATTTTCAGATGCCAATGCTGCAGATACTACATGAGGAATCATAAATCCTGAACTCAAACCACTGCTATTCGTAAGAAACGCAGGAAGCCCGCTCATAGCGGGGTTTGTAAGCTTCTCAATACGCCGCTCAGAAATATTCCCTAACTCAGTCAATGCTATGCAGAGATAATCAAAAGAGCAAGCAAGTGGTTCACCATGAAAGTTACCTCCGCTAAGCACCTCTCCATTATCAAAGACCAGAGGATTGTCTGTCACGCTGTTTAACTCAGTTTCTAAAATTTTATTCACAAAATCCCAAGTCATTCGAGCAACACCATGCACCTGCGGAGCACATCGGAACGAATATGGATCTTGAACTTTATCATAACTTGCAGCTGCATCGTTTTTTTCTAAAAGCGAAAAAATTTTTTCAGCAGAAGCGCCTTGACCAGAATGGGCTCGCAATTTGTGTATGCGTGCATCAAAAGCACTTGCTGTGCCTGCCATTCCTTCCAAACTAAGAGCAGCGCAAAAGTCTGCTGCTTCAATAAGATTTCGTGCTGTTATTGCACAATGCGCACCTTGCACACTCATGAATTGAGTGCCATTGATGAGAGATAAACCTTCTTTCATTTGCGGGACAAACGATTGTATTCCAATCTGAGCAAGAACTTCACTAGCAGCTTTGAGCTTTGTATCATGATAGACTTGACCTTCACCAAGCAAAGCCATGGCAACATGAGCCAGCGGCGCCAAGTCACCTGAGGCACCTACACTTCCTTTACTTGGCACCATGGGAAGAATGTCATTTTCGAGAAAAGTCAGCAATGCTTCTACACATTCACGACGTATACCACTATGCCCAAGTAGAAAATTGTGGGCTTTGAGAATGAGCATTCCTCGAACTATAGACTCGGGTAGAGGCTCACCCACACCACAGGCATGCGATCGGATGAGGTTCGTTTGTAAGGCTTGTATATCCTCTTTGGGAATGCGAACTTTGGATAAATATCCAAAGCCGGTATTGACCCCATAGATAGTTTGGCCGTTATCTATAGCTTTTTCAATACTCTGTCGTTGTTGCCTAAGTAGGTCCCATCGCTTTGGGTCAACTTTCAGACGCGGATTAGGGGTTTTTGAAAGTTTAACCAGAGTTTCAGCATTCATTCGCTCAACACCAAGCGAAAAGACATCCACAACCACAAGACTCTCCTATTTGGCAGCTTCGCGTAGACTCAATATTATATGCTTTTTATCAGAAGATTTGAAAAAATGAGATCCAGTTACAAAAAAATTAGCACCATGCAAGGATAGATCATGGATATTACGTTCGGACACACCTCCATCGACAGCAATGATCAATTCAGCATAGCGATCGTCTGCTTTCCACGATCGAAGTTCGATGAGCTTCTCATAAACAACAGGAATAAAATTTTGTCCGCTAAAACCAGGGTTGACTGAAAGAAGTAGCACCATATCCAAAGTATCTAGCAAAGGTTTGATATGGCCCATAGGGGTACCGGGATTTAGAGCAATCCCAGCTTTGACGCCACTCTTACGAATAGTCTGCAAGGTTCGATAAGGGTGCGTAGATGCCTCAATATGAAAACACAAAAAATCAGCGCCTGCTTCTATGTACGCAGCTGCAACACTATCTGGATTAGATACCATAATATGAACATCTAACGGGAGGCGTGTTGCTTGTTTTAGAGCACGAATCAGAGGAAGGCCAAAGCTAAGATTTGGAACGAAGTGTCCATCCATCACATCAATATGCAAAGCATCTGCCCCTGCATCTTCGATCTCTTTAACGGTACTCGCAAGATTAAGTAGATCTGCCGAAAGAAGGGATGGAGAGATGGAAATTTTTTTCAACGAAGCCTCCTTAGCGTCTAAGCGCTGCCTGGAGTTTTTTGCGAATGGTATTGGCTTTAAGCCGACTCATTCTATCTGTAAATACGATCCCGTCTAAGTGATCTATTTCATGTTGAAGACATACTGAAAACAGCCCATCAGCTTCGACCGTAAATTCCTTACCAAACTCATCAACAGCTTTGACGGTAACTTCATCTGACCTTTCTACAAAGTCAAAAATATCTGGAAAGCTAAGACACCCTTCCACCGAGCGAACGCGACCATTTTTAGCGCTAATGACTGGGTTAATGAAGGTAAAACGTTGATTGTGCCACCACGCAGGCGAATCCTCGTCATCTCCATAACGTTCAGGGTTATGCGATATATGGATAGTCACTATTCTCTTGAGCACATTGACCTGGTTTGCAGCAAGCCCTATACCCCCTTCGGAATCCATGGTGCTGTGCATATTTTTAACAAGATCTTGTAATGATTTATCAAATTCAGTGACCTCCGACGCTTTGGTCTGCAAAACCTTTGCCGGCCAGGTCATTATTTCTAAAATGGCCACTCTTTTCCTCAAAAAACGATTTTTAATTACATCCTCATGGGATGCTCAAAGAATATGTCCAACTTTGCTAAATTATCGCCGCAAAGTCAAGAAGCGCTTAGTCTTGGAATTTATCTCGGCTGGTACTTTCGAGCAGGGTGAGATGGGCACGATCGATCAAGTGATCGTAAAGAGAGACTATGTGATCAGCAAGTATACTGACGACTCGATTATCTACGAGCACACTTTTTGCGTGATAAAAGAGTGTCTGCCCCCTCCAAGGAATGGAGAGAATATACACCGACAAAATGAGGTGCATAAATCGTTTGGGGAGTTGTTCAATAAAATCTTTCATCAAAGGCCCCATCAATTGCTATTGGAATATCTAAAACCATTCTAACATGGCTCTAGAGACTCCAATATCAACTTGCAAGCTCGTTAATGAGAGAAGGACCATCGTAAGTCTTAGGAAGAGCAGTGAAGTCTACTTTCTGAGGGAACAAAAGTGGGAAAATTTCCATATAGTCATCTGCGAAGGTAAACTTCAATTTCTTTTTCACACTCATTGGAAGAGATTCGATATTTGCCTTGTTTTTCATAGGAACAACAACGTTTTGCATCCCTTCCCTTTGGGCTGCCAAAATCTTCTCACGCAAACCTCCAACTGGTAAAATTTTGCCGTGCAAGCTAATTTCACCGGTCAAACAAGTTTGTGTCAAAGGTGTCTTCCCAAGAGCAATTGAAAGCATTGATGTTACAAGAGCTATACCAGCACTTGGTCCATCCTTAGAAACTGCTCCATGCGGGACATGAATATGAATGTCATGATGCTCAAAGAAATTACTTTCAATCCCAAAAAGATGGGCTCGAGCTTTGACAAAGCTGAATCCAGCTTGAGCCGACTCTTTCATCACATCTCCCAACTGTCCAGTCAGAAGAAGATGACCCTTTCCTGGAAGCAGGCTGGTTTCAATCGCAAGTATCTCACCTCCATACGGAGTGTAGGCCATCCCAAATGCAATACCTACGACATTTTCATCGACAAAACTGTCTCGACCAAACATCTTCGCACCCAAAAGTTTCTGCAACTTCGCTGGTGTAATCCGTATCAAATTGGACTGTTCGGTTCCTTCCGCTACAGTACGAGCAATCTTACGACATACAGTTGCAATCTGTTTTTCCAAACTACGCAGACCACTCTCACGTGTATAGCCTCGAATTAAGTAGCTAATTGCTGATCGCGTCAGTTCAACTGTTCTACCTGTGAGTCCAGATTCTTTAGTCTGCTTAGGAAGTAAAAAGCGACTTGCAATTTCTGCTTTTTCATCTTCTGAGTAACCAGAGATTTCAATGATTTCAAGTCGATCACGCAAAGCAGGATGTATCGTATCCAAACTGTTGGCATTAGCTATAAACATTACGCGAGATAGATCGAAAGAAACACCAATATAATGATCTACAAACTGATGATTCTGTTCAGGATCCAACACTTCTAACAAAGCTGCAGCCGGATCACCTCGATAGTCCTGACCGAGCTTATCGATTTCATCAAGCATGATGATAGGATTTGAGGTCTTCGACGTCTTGATGGCATTGATGATTCGCCCGGGAAATGCCCCCACATAAGTTTTACGATGACCACGAATATCCGCTTCATCACGCACACCACCCAACGATATCCTCTCGAAGCTTCTGCCAATAGACTTTGCAATCGATCGACCAAGACTTGTTTTACCAACCCCTGGAGGTCCTACAAAACAAACAATAGGACTCTTTGTTTTAGGGTTCAATTTTTTCACAGCCAAATATTCAATAATGCGATCTTTTACATGTCTTAAACCGAAGTGATCATCTTCAAGGTCTTTTGCGACCTTTTTTAGATCCATCTTATCTTCTGTGTATACTTGCCAAGGCAAATCAAGAACCGTCTCAATATGGGCACGAACCAAAGAAGCTTCACTCGTATCTTGATGCATTCGTTCTAAGCGACGAAGTTGCCGACCAACTTCTTCTTTAGCTTCCGAAGAAAGTTGTACGTTATTTACTTTGCGCCATAGATCTTCAAGCTCATCTTTAGAATCGGCATCTCCCAATTCACTTTTTAGAGCACGAATTTGTTCACGGAGATAGTGCTCTCGCTGAATTTTGCCAATTTCTTCTTTCGCTTGATTTTGAATGCGCACCTGCATTTGGCATACTTCAATTTCTCTTGAAAGAAAGGCGTGCACTCGAGATAGACGTTCTTTTGGATCAAAGACTGCTAGCGTCTGTTGAGCCTCTTCAACCTTAAGACCCAAATTTGCTGCGATAAGATCCGCCAAACGCCCTGGTTCACGGACATCTTCTAAGATCATAAGGATGTCAGGAGAAAGAAACTTGCCAAGACTCACTACTTTTTCGAGGTTTTCTCTCACAGCCCGAATCATAGCTTCGATACTATGGGACTGATTCATCAGTGTCGGTTCCACGATTTCATCAATCTCGACACTAGGGAAATTTTTTGTGTTAACAAATTTGCGAATTTTAGCTTTGGCAACACCCTGAACCAAAACTTTCATGCGACCATCAGGTAGCTTCCGAGTACGCATAATTGAACAGACCGTCCCGATATCATAGACATCAAAAGGGGGTTCCGTCGAAGCTTCTAGTCCTTCTCCATCGTGAGATGGTACTTTAAAAGCAGATAGAAAGATCTTTCTGCTATTATTCAAAGCATACTCGACTGCTTTCACACAGAGGTCCTCATTAATGAAGACAGGTATAATCATGTGTGGAAAGACGACAATGTCTTTGAGTGGTAAAAGGGGTAACTGATCTTGACTTAAAACTTGGTCTTTATTTGATGGATCCACTTGCATTCCGCCATCTCCCCAATTTCAGTGCTTTTCTTGCTCTAGTATCTTCGGAGCATGAGTGAAATGCTTTAGTTTAGGAACATGGTCGAATGGTTAAGACAGTTTAAAAGAAGGATCTTCACTATTTTTTTTGTAAAAGCTCAACTACCAACCGAGCTGTTCCTTTTAGTTTCCCCAGCACATCGCCCAAATCTGCAAGTTCAACTGCAAAGTTTTTATGTGCGTTCGGAGGCCATTGGAATAGATGCTCGATTCGTTCTTTTCGTTTGATTTTCGAAGTTGGATCTTGGATCATTCGGGAAAATGTGACGGACTTTGTGCCCCCCACCTGGAGCTGTTCCTCTGTCAAAAAAATTCGAATACAGAGGTCCAGAGAGCGGTTCAATCGCTTCCAGTCTTGAAAGGACATGGATTCATATTCAATAGCTGAACAAAACTTCTCGAGATCACGAGCTTCCTGTTCAGCTACATTTGCAGAAATTGGTTCTTTGCAGGCTTCGCACTCTATAAGAGGAAGCTTTTTGTCCATCCGAGAACCCACACTTAGTCGTTGGAGTCATCTCTTTTAGGAACGAGAACACTAACCATGGCTGGTCTAAGCAGTCTATCATGAATCTTGTAGGCTTTAGAATATTCACATTCGACAGTTTCTTCCACAACTTCATCACTTTCAGTACGCTTAATAGCTTGATGGAAGTTAGGATCGAATTTTTTTCCCTCCGATGGGAGCCCAACCAAGCCCTGCTTTTCTAAAACATCCAGGAGTTGCTTCTGAATAATTGTAATCCCTTGAAGCAATGCGTTGGAGGCTGAATCCTTGGAGTTTTGGGTCATAAGAGCTTTTTCAAAACCATCGAGGACCGGAAGCATATCTTTCAACAGACTTTCGAGAGAGTAACGTTTTGCACTATCTAAATCCTTAAGAAGGCGCTTCCTGCTGTTTTCAGCATCCGCGAGAGTTCGAACATATAGATTATAATTGTCCTCCGCGCGCTGTTTTAGGCGCGCAATTTCGTCACTCTGTGTGTTTAGGTCATTTTCGGTGGTATGAGATCCCGGACTTTCAACACTAGTCTCAGATTCTGCGAAATTGTGATCGGCTTTGCTTATATCGTTTGCTTCCATCTTCATCTCTATTTGAATTTATAAAACTGTTGACGAAATTTCCAGATCCGTAATAACGAGCTTGCAGGTATATTGAGATTTACCGTGTTGCCCTAGGCTGTGCAAGCATTGAGCGCGAGTAAGTGATTTATACTATAATAACCGCGAATTGTGCAATAATTGTCAAAACATTCCAAACTGGATTGACACATTTTGGCGTCGCTGATAAAAACTGGTGTTCCAGACTATCAGTCATTGAATGTCGTCGCTCAGGATTTGAGGAGATACTGTGGATAAAGAGCAAGTTGAGTTGGCTTTGAAAACCCCCGAGCGTATGAAAAATGGGAACATTCCTGTTCCCCCCCCTGAAGAAAAATCGATGAATATACTTTCCGATGAAGAGCTGGCCGGAAAGTTAGACAGCTACTCGTTAGAGTCTGTTGTTGAGCTAAAAATATCTCGATTTCTTGATCAGGTGGGCAAATACTACCCGCAAAACCTGTATTCGCTAATCATGAAGAAGACAGAACGACCTCTGCTCGCACAAATTCTTCGGCGAACAGGCGGGAACCAAGTTCATGCGGCTCGCATTCTTGGTATCAATCGTAATACCTTACGAAAAAAAATGAAGATGTACGAAATCTAGATTCCAGAATGATGCTGACTTACACATCAATCAGACGCTGTAAGTAAGGGCATGTGACCTGATCTAAAGGGTCTCGCCCCCGCTATCAGCAGCGGCCTACCAGATCTAAGAAATGGCACGGCGCAACCCACACCATCCAAACCCTGTCATTCTTCCATAAGATTATGAAAAGATACGAAGTTCGGCAACCATGCCAAAAGAGTTTTACCTGTTTCACCATGGCGGTTTTTTGCAATGATAACTTCTGATTTTCCTACATCTGCAGATTCAGGATTATAGTAATCATCGCGATACACAAACATAATGAGATCGGCATCTTGCTCCATAGCACCCGACTCTCTTAGATCACTCATTCTAGGTCTTTTATCAGGTCTCGCATCAGGGCCCCTATTCAGCTGAGCTAGCGCGATCACTGGAACAGCAAGTTCTTTCGCCAACGCTTTGAGGTTAGTCGAAATCTCCCCAATCTCTCGCTCCCGCCCTTGCTTTTGCGCAGTTTGACTTGCACTCATCAACTGAAGATAGTCAATGATCACTAAATCTAGGCCATGCTCCCGCTTGTATCTGCGACAACGCGCTCTTAATTCTGCAACACTAATACCGGGAGTCTCATCTATGACTATACGTTCTCCAACGCGCGTCAGCTCATTTGCGGCATTTACGATGCGATGCACATCATCTTCTCCATAGCCGCCACTCCGCAAACGTGTCGAATCAATTCGACCTTCTGCAGACAGCAAACGCTCTACCAATTGCTCTTTCGACATCTCCAATGTGAAAAATGCAACATGAGCATCGGGATGCCTCTTGACCGCGTTCATCCCCCAGTTAAGGCCCAGGGCAGTCTTACCCATCCCCGGACGAGCTGCTAAAATGATAAGATCACTCTTCTGCCATCCAGCCGTGATTTTATCTAAATCGATAAATCCTGAACTGATTCCAGAAACTTCACCACCAGCAGCTCGACGTTTATCTAACTCATCAACAGTGAGCTGAATTATATCTTTCAGCTGAACAAGCCCAATTTGAGCACGTTCATGCTCATTGACGATTTTGAGAAATTCCTTCTCAACCTCGCCTAAAAACTCCTTAGCATCGCTTGTTGCCGTTCGAGCCTGTAAACTTGCATCTTCGCAAACGCCAATAATGCGTCGAAGATAGTATTTTTCTTTGACGGTATTAGCATAATGTTCGACGTTCTCCGTGACTGGAGAAGCCTCTACAAGTTCAATTAAGAAAGGGAGATTGGGAGGTATCTGAAACTTGGCAAGAGTTTCTGAAATTGTGAAATAGTCGATGGGTTTCCCAACGCTATCCAAATGAGCCATAGCCGTAAAAATCTGCCGGTGAGTTTCTATATAGAAATGCTCACCTTGCAGCTGAACCCGCTCAACAACTTGGCTAAAAGAGACTGGATGCCGCAAAATAGCACCAAGGACCGCTTTCTCCGCTTCGCTGGAGTGGGGAAAAGCGTAATTTTCCCTTTTTTCCACCATTGCAGCTTCCGTCCAAGACTATTTTGATAGGATGGACCTATTCTTTTTCTTTAGCAGCTTCAACTTTGATTTTAACAGTAGCAGTGACTTCGGAATGAAGTTTGATTTCTGCAGAATAGATCCCTAATTTTTTGATTTCATCTTTAAAGACAATATCTTTCTTAGAGATGTCAATTCCTTTAGCTTCAAAGAACGCTGACACTTCGGCTGAAGTTACAGAACCAAATATACGTTCGTCTTCGCCTGTTTGCTTTTGAATAGTAACACGAATCTTCTCGATTTTTTGTGCAAGGGCCTTCGTTTCCTTCAGGTTTTTTTCCTTGCGAGCATCAATAACACGCTTACGGTGTTCGAGCTCTTTACGGTTACTATCGTTAGCAACGATCGCTAAAGAACGAGGAATCAGGTAATTGCGTCCATACCCGTCCTTTACTTTTACGATATTTCCCATAGTTCCGAGAGACGGTACATCTTTAACTAAAATAACTTTCATAGATCTTTCCCCTAATCTCCAAAATCCAAGTCACTCTTGCTTGATCGGACTCCTAGAGAGACGCGTTCTGTCCTGCTGCTGCTTTTGCTTCAGCTTTCGCTAACTCAATCTTTCTTTGCTCTACATCAACATTTTCACCAAGGAAAATATTCAAATAGCGAAGAACATTTTCATCAATGCGCATAAGACGTTCTGACTCTTTCAAATGCTCAGGCTTGCAAAGAAGATCGTAGTGAACATAGCGACCACGAAAATGTTTTTTCATAGGATATGCTAGTTTCTTAACGCCCCAATCATCTTTCTTAATGACCTGACCACCATCTGCAAGCAAAACGCCCTCGTATTTCTCGATCGTTTTTTTGAACGAATCTGGAGAAAGTTGGGGGTTTAACACTATCGTAATTTCATACTCTCTATGCATGGGCATCTCCCTTTGATTTTTTTTGAAGGCCTTGGAGAAAAATCTCTCGCAAACGGAGCATTGTTTCGTTGAACATATCGCTCTTTAGCTTTGCAATCTGATCTTCATCGAATGATCCAAGCACCCAGCCAGTGACGCTTTCATCCTTCTCTTCACCAACTCGCTCAGGCCTACCAATACCGAGTTTAATTCGAAAAAAGTCACTCTGGCCAGTTTCATCTATGATGCTTCGGATACCGTTGTTTCCGCCATGACCGCCACCTTTTTTCATTTTGACGGTCAAGTTCATCATGTCTATATCATCATGCAACACAATTACATCTGACGACTTAAGCTTGTAAAATTGCATCCATCGCCTTACAGAAGTCCCAGACAGGTTCATATATGTCTGAGGCTTCACGAGAATGACAGGCTGCTCGAAAAGTTGACCCTCTCCATAGAAAGAATCAAACATCTTCCGATCGAGAGATATTTCCATATGCTCTGCGATCTTATCTAAGACCAAAAACCCTGCGTTGTGCCTGGTTTTTGCATACTTAGCGCCAGGATTGCCAAGGCCGACTAGCAACTTCACCGCAAATCACATGTACATCAGGTCAACATGGATTGCATTACGTTTCACTGGATCAATTTGCAATTCTTTAATGATCACTGGCTTTGAGGTGCCATTAAATTCCAATTGAAAAGTCTTGCCTTTTTTCCAAGCCACCGACAGCAATTTACCTTCGACAGCAATTACTGTTGATTTCGCATTTTCTAACAAATTAGCAGGAACTTCACCTTGGGCGCGCATGCGACGGCAGCTGTTCTTGCCATGTTCATCTTGGCTGCGCAACCTTCCCTTGATCGTTACAAGAGCACTCATTTTCTTCTCCAAATATAGTTATCTTTTTACGGGCTATGCCCCTAAAAAGTCAGCCGCCAAATCCTCCCTCGCGCCTAATACTCTTAAAGATCGCGGATAGAGATAAGCCTGATTTTATACAGACAAGACTTTCGCGTTGCAACAAAGAATTCCCCAGCCAGAACTCTCTCCAGACCATGGTTAGATGAAGAGTGAACTTACGGAGTCAAAGTTATGAATGCGTAAAATCGCCTCGGAGAGCAACTTTGAGATTGATATCTGTCTTATTTTCTTGCAATTTTTGGCTTCTTCTCCGAGAGGAATGGAATCGGTCACCACAAGCTGTACCAATGCGGATTGCTTGATATTTTCAACCGCCTTTCCACTCAATACAGCATGAGATATTGCTGCATGAACCTCGCGAGCTCCTGCTTCGAGCAGAGCGTCGGTTGCCTTAACCAAAGACCCACCAGTATCAATAATATCATCGATGATAAGGCAACATTTTCCTCTAACATCTCCTACGATATTAGAAACTTCACATTCATTTGGTATGTCGCGGCGCTTATCCACAATCGCAAGTCCACATTGCAAATGTTTTGCCATGGCACGCGCTCGCTCAACCCCTCCAGCATCGGGGGAAACAACGACTATTTCTTGACCAAACCCTTTAAAATACTCGGCGAATACAGGTTTTACAAAAAGGTGATCAACAGGCACATTAAAAAAGCCTTGAATAGCTGCGTTATGCAGCTCAAGCGAAAGGAGGCGTGTAATACCTGCCCCTTCCATAATTTCCGCTACCAGCTTTGCTGTAATTGGCGTCCGAGGAACACTTTTTCTTTCTTGTCTAGCATAACCAAAATAAGGTGTTACTAAAGTGATCGTCTGGGCTGAGGCTCTACGGCACGCATCGACGATAATTAAGGCTTCCATAAGGTGATGATTAACGGGGGCACAAGTTGGTTGAATAACGAAGACATCGCGACCACGAATATTGGTCTGCAATTCAACTCGCGTCTCTCCATCTGAGAATTGCGACACAAGAGCGCGACCCAGACTCATACCTAGATGTGAACAAATATTTTCGGCAAGCTCGCGATGGGCTGTACCACTAAAGATCACCAACTCAGGCATTTTGTGTACCGAGATGAAATATGAGGAAAAAATGGCTGGGGCGGCAGGACTCGAACCTGCGAATACTAGAATCAAAATCTAGTGTCTTAGCCACTTGACGACGCCCCAATTTAGGAAGGAACTCCTAATCTCGGATTGGATATTACGGATCGATGATTCAAGTCAAGAGAGTTATCAGTTCTAACTCGCGGCTGGCAAATTTAGACCATCGGCGTGACTAGCCTGCCAAATAAAGAGCCCTTTTTCATCGATTTCGAGGAGCCAAGGGCCACGACACAGAGCTGGCTCACTAAGCAAACGATCAGAAACCGGATCAATGACAAGATTTTGGAAGGACCGCCGCAAAGCTCTGCCACCAAATTGGTGGATATGTGATTTTTCACGCAGCTGCTTTTGTAAAACTGGTCCGAGCAGGACGCGGAAATCATCTTTTGTTAGCCGTTTATTCAACTCAATAAGCAAGCGCTGCAAAAGCGAGTCAAAGTGAACCTGACCAAGCGTTTTAAACAATACAACTTCATCAATACGTCCTACGAGCTCCGGTCTGAGCACCCTACTAAGCTGAGTTCTCGCATCCTCTTCTACCTCGTCTCTGGAAGCTCCTTCTTTACTTTCGATAGGAATATTTGAAGTCATAACCATAAGTGTATTTCTGAAATTAACAAGCCGGCCCTTGCCATCTGTTAGACGCCCATCGTCAAAGGCTTGCAAAAGAAGATCTAACACTCGCGGGTGAGCTTTTTCGATCTCATCAAAAAGAACAACTGTGTAGGGATTGCGACGCACAGCTTCGGTCAGCTCTCCTCCCTCACCATATCCAACATATCCTGGTGGAGAACCAATCAAACGCGCAATATTATGCTGTTCCATGTACTCAGACATGTCGATGCGCACCATTTTATTTGCATCATTGAATAACTCTTCCGCTAATGCTTTTACGGTTTCTGTTTTTCCCACTCCAGTAGGCCCACAGAAGAGAAAGACACCTATGGGTCGATTGGGATCTGATATTCCAACCCGAGCTCTTCGGACCGCTCGACTTACTTTACTAAGAGCTTCATCCTGACCGAAAACGCGTTGTTTCATGTGAGATTCCATCGAAACAAGCGCTTCGGATTCATCTTTCAATAAACTCTGGACCGGTACACCAGTTAGTAAAGCAACGACCTCAGCAGCCTCTGGAGCCCCAACAATTTGTCGCAACCAAGAGTGCTCATCTTGCATTTTTTTGAGTTCTTTCTTGATTGATTCACTTTCACTCAAAGCTTTTGGTAGCTCGACAAATTGTAATTTTGCTGCAAACTCAAAATCACCTTTCTGCTTAGTGTTTTCAAACAGACTATCAAGCTCTTGTTTCTTTCCCTCTATTTTCCGTAGATTTTCCAATAAAGACTTATGATGCGTCCAAATTTTTTCGTGCTTTTGATATTCTTTGCGTGCTTCTTGCAGTTTTAAACTTATTGCTGACAACTCTTTTGCAGCTGTGAGATCAGCTTTATTAATGGCATTTTTTTCTATTTCCAACTGGTTGATTTGAGAATTTAAATTGTCCATCACCGTTGGAAGACTATCGATTTGAATGCGCAAGCGACTACAGGCCTCATCGAGCAAATCTATAGCTTTATCCGGCAAATTACGCGAAGTAAGATAGCGAATGGAAAGATCCGCACACGCCACGAGGGCATCATCATTGATTTGCACACCATGGTGCACTTCGTATTTGCCTTTGATCCCCCTGAGTATAGCAAGCGTTGCTGATCGAGAAGGCTCTTCAACGTGCACAGGTTGAAATCGACGCTCCAGTGCAGGATCTTTTTCAATGTAATTGCGAAACTCATCTAAGGTTGTAGCCCCTAGACAACGCAATTCTCCACGTGCTAGAGCCGGTTTTAGCATATTTGCTGCATCAGCAGAACCTTCTGCACTCCCTGCTCCAACCAACATGTGTATTTCATCAATGAAAAGGATGACACTTCCACCGCAAGCTTGAATAGCCTTAAGGAGAGTCTTCATACGCTCCTCAAACTCCCCTCGAAAACGAGCTCCAGCAATCAGTCCGGACAAATCCAATGAGAGAATGCGTTTGCCCTTCATGGGTTGTGGTACCAACCCCTCTGCAATTTTAAGAGCAAGAGCTTCAGCAACAGCTGTCTTTCCAACCCCAGGCTCACCGATGAGAATTGGGTTATTTTTTTTCTTGCGTCCTAAAATCTCAATAACGCGTCGAGTTTCAAAATCTCTACCCACAACTGGATCCAACTCACCTCGCTCTGCAAGAGCTGTGAGATCCATTGTGTACTTTTCAAGAACCTCAGCCAGGTTATCTGGTATTTGGAAGTGGGAGGGTGTTGCTTCTTTCTTTTCTCCTTTCGCTTTCTTTAGTGGCTCCGCCTTACTTTCCGATGCTTCGGTAGCCTTCGATACTCGCGGAGATCGAGGAGGCTCTTCTCGAACACTAAAATTCTCCTCATCTTTGAGAAATTTTTTA
Source organism: uncultured Pseudobdellovibrionaceae bacterium (assembly GCA_964635325.1). Taxonomy (GTDB): domain Bacteria; phylum Bdellovibrionota_B; class Oligoflexia; order Oligoflexales; family Bog-1112; genus BOG-1112. Next base: position 48,087 of record CAZWOL010000004.1, on the reverse strand, counting down.
ATCACATCAGAATGATTCGCAAAGCACTCCCACAGCAGCTTTTCATCGACCAGCTCTTTTCCAGCTTTTGTCTCTGCTTCGTCTAACGCCTTGTCGAGACGTATGCCAAATTCGATCTTAATTTCGCCATAGATGCGCCTAAACTTTGATAAATGCTTTTGCAATTCATGCTGCAAACGTGCATTGCCATTTTTAGGTAAAAGAAGTGTTTCTGAACGCAGCAATACGATAGCGATATGCTCGATTTCCAAGAACCGATGACCAAAGCTACGCGCATACTGAAGACCCTGATGAAGGGCCTTCTGGCACAGAAAACCATAGCGTGAAACATCCATAGACAAACTTCCTGCAACTTAGAAACATCATTCTCGGACAGAGTAATATCGCTAAGTTATCGGCAAGAGTCAGGAATAGTATAGAAATACGGTGCAGAAATGCACAGAAAGCCCCGTAAGGCCTAGAATATTTAGCTGTTAGGCTTAATTGTATGCGGATGAAACACTGTAACCGTTTCTAGGTGCTTACTTCCTTCTTTGCCGAGTTATATTTCAAACGGAGGTCTTTGAGGATTTGCTCTATCAAACGAGCCTCCTCGGAGGTGAGGTTCCCCCTCGTCTTATCATGTAACATTTCAATAATTCTTATGTTTTGCTTTGCGAGATCAAAATTGACTTTGCTGATCGTTTCGCCTTCAATTTCACTATGTCCAATATAGTAAAGAGCCGCGCTTGAAAGGCCTAGTATCAGGCCATTAAAATCTACGTCGGTCATCGAGTCATCATTCTGGGATTGAGTTGTTGTCATTGATTCTCCCTGTAAAGTTAGCAAACATTGCGCGAGACAAACAAAATGTCCGCTCCAATTCAATTTGACCACTGCCAAAGAACGCGCACTAGATTAAATTAGACCAAGCTTGACAAGTCTTAGCATACTATGGCACGACCAGTGTACTTCCTTTGGGGATGTGGTGAAATTGGTATACACGCTAGACTTAGAATCTAGTGCTGAGAGGCGTGGGAGTTCGAGTCTCCCCATCCCCACCATTCCGAATTGTCCTTCGTATTAGCAAGCATTCTGAACGGTTTTTCATTTCATATCTTACAGTTACACCATCCAAGCTTGGTTCGAAAGTGCGCCACCACCCGAGCATCGACACGCCCGTTTAGCGCGGCTTCATCGAAGCTCGAGTTGTAGAGAACTTCGGATTGCAAGCTCTCTATAGCCCGTTCCAGAACTTTTCTCCCGCCAGGGCTTGCAAGATCGAGTATAATTTCCGTAGGGAGATCTTGAATTTTAAGGCCTAATATCTTAATATCGCTTACTTTGTCTCTCCTCGGAGAAGGATTGTAGATGAGAAACATCCGCGATCAAGTCAACAAAGTCATACTTACTATACCAGCTGAATTAAGAACACAAAGTCATCACAATATATTGACTTATTGATTTGCCCTTCTTATCATGAAAAAAAGGGGAGCTGGATGCCTGTTATATTACGGTTTAACGGAATCGATTTTTTCTTTTACTCAAAAGAACATCGCCCGATTCATGTACATGTAAGAAAAGGTGGGGCACGGGCCAAAGTATGCATCGAGGGAGAGGTCTCTGTGATTGGGTCTTCTGGCTTTTCTCCAAAGGCACTTAAGGTGATCCTAAACTTCTGTAAAGAAAATCAGGAATATATCACCAATGAATGGGAGGCCTATTTTGATGAATAAGAAAAAGACACGAACACAAAAAATGAATATCGACATTGATGCAAGTGAGCTTGACCTGAAGAAAGCCAAAGCAAAGCTTTCTATGTGGGTAGATGGTGACGTGTTAGAGGCTATCAGGAACGAGACAGAAACTCAAACAGGGGCTAAAAAAGGGTATCAAACATATCTAAACAAGAAGTTGAGAGAAGTCTTTCTACACGAGAAGACCGAGATCGATAAAGAATGGGCCGATTCGGTGGAAAAAAGACTGCGCATTTTAGAAAAAGCTGTGGGGTCTTAAATCCGAACCTGCACAGCCTGTGTTTTGACAAGTGATAACAACATCTTCGACCAGAGCCGTGAAAGCCATCTTTGTGATGTCTGCTAATGCTTCGATGTAGCTCAATCAACACCTGTGATCTGATCACCACAAGCATTGAACGTTTTTTGCTTGATGGTCGTGTGCACAAAGACCCAACGACACAAGCTTTACTTATAAAATAGAAAAGTTTGCAAAGCACCGCCAACTAGGCAAATTGCTTAGCAAACTTTTCTACTCTAGAAACAAACCCCTTCATCTATCGATCAAAGGCAAGTTTCTAAGGCATCATTATTTAGAGAGAGCTGTTTTTGCTTGGTCGGCAAGCGTTGCAAACGCTTTTTCGTCCTGAACAGCAAGCTCTGCCAAACAGCTGCGATCGATTTCGATATTCGCTTTTTTAAGTCCATTCATGAACTCAGAATATTTCAAACCGCAAGCGCGAGCTGCTGCGTTAATACGTGTGATCCATAATTTACGGAACTCACGTTTTTTAACGCGTCTATCTCGGTAAGCATATCGCAATGCTCTTTTTACAACGTGGATAGCTATTCGAAAGCGATTCTTTCGAGATCCTCGAAAGCCTTTCGCCAACTTAAGTATGCGCTTTTTGCGCTGTCTACCCTTAGGTCCTCTTTTTACGCGTGCCATTATCGATCCCTATTTAATCCTGTTTAATTATCGTAAGGCAAGCATGCGAGAATCAAGCCGCGGTCACCTTTGACCGCATAAGAAGCTTTTTTAAGGCGATTCTTGCGTGCTTTGGATTTTTTTGTCGCCAAGTGCTCGTGATTCACTCGGTCGAATTTAATTTTACCTGACGGCTTCACGCTAAAGCGCTTAGCGGCAGATTTTTTTGTCTTCATTTTAGGCATGTTAGACCTTCACAAAAAGGCAGTTCGGTTTTCTAAACTGAATAAGATCTTGAGGTTAGGACTAGTATCATTAATCCACACTGGGGGCAAGACAAAGATAAGTAGTGGTTTAGGGTCAGAGCGAATACAAACCGAATCCACCAACGACCTACTTCGGCACAACCAAGGCGATTCGAGCCTCACTCAACAAAGCATCACTATCCTGCAACGCGTCGGTCCAAGGTCCTCTTTCTACTAGGAAACGGTTAGGGTTCTTAGCATCAACCCTAACCGTTATAGATACCGGTTTTGGGCCTATATATCTATCAAGCTCGTCGCGTTGCAAATCCGTAAACCAACGTCCCATTAGATTTTTTTCATATGCTTCCCGCACTACCGCTTTTTCATTGAAGAGCAGGTTCCCGGAAGAGTCGACAACCTCATAACTCGCCATAGGTCGAATGGACTTATCCACACGCAAAATGAGTCCGCTAAATCGCGGGTCTTTTCTTTTTTCATCACTAGCCTTGCGAAAAATTGCATCTTTGCGAGCCAAAGCTTGAGTCAGATTAGATTCAAGAAAGACACGTACCGTGCCATCTTTAAAAAATGAGGTCTGATAAGAGTAGGTATTGCGTGTGACTGCCTCAGCAGCCATCACTGCGCTACGTTCGGCTAGCTCTTTTGGAACCCCCTGCCGAGACAGCTCTTCTTGGTGAATCTTCACAATACTTTCTTGCACACCCACAATTCCATCACTAACGGCGTGCTTTTCAATCTCAAGATAGGAGAGCTCTCCTTTCTCATTCCGATAGTTACCTACAAAGCGCAGCTTCAAGTTTCCCCAGTCTAACTGTAAGCGGTCAATTTGCTCGACGACTGGCTGCGCCTGTACAATAGTAGAAGAGGTATAGAAGCTAAAGCCGAGACCAAGAATAAATAGAGCCCTTTTGAGCTTTCCCATGCACCATCCCAAACTGATTTTTCGTAGTAATTTATTATATCAAACGCTAAGTTAGACCCGTTGTATCAATATTTAACCTACAATTTTATTAGCACAACCTTTCTATATGAACAGACTCCAAAAAAGAGCTAGGACAAATCAAGAACGAAAGGTTTCGTGACATGTTTGCACTATTTTTAATTTCCATTGCCTGTGGCCTAATTGTTTTTCGATTAATGCTCATTCTACTCCCTATTGTAGAACGCAAAAGTAATTTTTCTCAGAAACAAGAAGTGCTGACGGAAGCGCAACTCCAATCTCAAACACTCAGAACAGATGCTGCCAACCAACTTAATGAACGCATTCAAGCCATGGGTGAAGAGCTAGATACTTTCTTAGTTTTGAAAAATGAGGATCTTAAACTCGAAGAAAAAGACCTCATGCAACGCGAAAGTTTTTTGGAGCAGGAGCAGCAACGCCTTGATCACAAAGCTCAGCTCATTCAAGAACAGCAAACTACGATCGCACAGTTGGACATCTCTCGGCAAAGCAAAGATCAAGAAATCGAAACAACTAGAAAGAGCCTCATATATAGTCTGGAAAAAGCTGCAGAAACAGAGGCCCAAACGTTAAAAAAAGACCTGTCTGCTGCTGTCGTTAATGAAAAGCAACTTGAACTACAAAGGTTGATGAAATTTGTTCAGGAAGACCTTTCCTCCTCTGCGCCTAAGGCAGCTCGCCGCATCTTGGATCGCGTTCACGCTCGCTACGCGCCCGAGTTTGTTTGGCCAAAAGCAACCAATATTGTTGAAGTCAAAGAGCGACGTTTTCATAACGCTCTTCTTATGGAAAACAATGCGCTCATTGAAGAGCTACAAACCATTTCCGGTGCAAAGATAATCCCTTTCCAACCTACAAATGACTCTCTGTTCATAAAAGTTGTAGGTGGATTTGGTATCAGCCGAGAGGCAGCTCGTCTTACACTTGAAAAACTCCTTGTTCAAGAGATGGCTCATTGGAATAAAGCAGCCTCTATATTTGCTAACCAAAGCGCTCGACTTGAAACTGAAGCATTCCGACTAGGACAAAAAGCTACAGAAATTTTAAAGCTCAAAAACATTCAACCTGAATTACAAAGGCTTGTTGGAGCTCTTAACTGGCGCACCAGTTACCGTCAAAACCAGTGGTACCATACCGTTGAAGTCGCTCAATTTGCAGGGATCCTTGCCTATGAGCTTGGGATCAACATTGAAGATGCAAAACGTGTTGGACTCTTGCACGACATAGGGAAGGCCATCGATTACCGCATAGATGGCAGCCATGCTGTTATTAGTGGTGACTATGCGGATCGCTTCGGAGAAAAGCGTTACATCTGCGATACTGTCATGTCTCATCATGCTGATATTATTGTTGAATCTCCTCTCGCTTTTGTTCTTCAAACAGCTGATACACTCTCTGGAGCTCGCCCTGGGGCCCGCGTTAACCTAGAAGAAGGCTACCAAGTCAGGTTGACGGCTATCCATGACGTTGTCAAAAGCTTTCCAGGCATTCAAGATCTCGCTGTCATGAATGGAGGACGTGAGGTTCACATCCAAGTTCATAGTGAAAGCGTTGCTGAATCAGAGGTTCAGAATCTAAGCCAGGCTGTTGCTCGCAAAATTGAGCAAGAGGTCACTTATCCTGGTCAAATTAAAATTCTTGTCACAAGAACCTACGAATCCTCTGCTGTCGCATGATAGAATAAAATGTAAAGAAAAAAGCCAAGTGGAGAAGTCCTCATTCAAAATTCACGTTTTGAAAAATTTGGAGATATTCACGCTATCGTCATCGACTCCTATGTCAGTACGAGAAAAGCCCTCAAAGGCATACTAGAAAAATATGGAGCGACGAATGTTCTTGAATTCTCAGATAGTCAAACAGCAATTAGCGAACTCACTAAGCACACATATATTAATCTTGTGCTTATGGATATTAACTTAACCGACTCCGATGCTTTTGAAGTTTTGAGTTTTATCCGCAATCGCACAGTAGCTTCTGATATTCCAGTTGTTGTTGTTTCAGGCGATGCAAGCAAGGGAAATATCGTTAAAGCAACTGATTTAGGAGCCAGCGACTTTATCGTCAAACCCTTCACTGCAGAAGGTGTTGCTGAGAAAATAGCTTCTGCTCTAGAAGTCTTCTTTTCCCCTTCTCCATTTTTAAAAATCTTGCGTGCTGCTGATAAAACACTCCTTTCCAATGATGTTCCATCTGCGATGCTTCTCTACCAAGAAGCTTTGAAAATCGAACCAGACTCTATGCGTGTAAAACATGCAATAGCTCTAACACTTGATCGTCTAGGAAAAACGGAGGAGTCCGTAGCTCTACTGCAACAATGTGTGCAGGAAAATCCAGCATATTATAAAAATTATGCGAGACTTGCCGATCTCTACATAAAGCGCAACCAAACTCCTGAAGCAGTTGAAGCGCTCGTCAAAGAACTAGAACTGAACCCGAAGCAATCCAGCCGACAAGTTTCACTCGCAAAAATGCTTTTAGAACGCAATGACTTAGATGGTGCAATAGCGCGTTATAGACTTGCTCTTACTGAACATTCAAAAAATCGAGAAGCCTTTGTTGGCCTTGCTAAGACATATTTGCAAAAACAGGATTTGGATAAATCCCTTTACTACCTCAAGCAATTTCGAAAAAAATATCCTCAAAACTCACAACCTTTGCGCTTAGCTTTGAAATTTTGTCTTCAAAGCGAACAAACCAAGAAAGCGGAAGAATTCCTTCGTGAAGAAACACGACGCAATCCTCGCGAAGCCGACACCTATCTACTCCTTAGTAAACTTCTATTGTCTGAGAAAAAGTTTAAAGAAGCAGAAAAAGAGCTTAGTACACTTTTGAGAATAGATCCGAACCAAGAGGAAGCTAAAAAACTCATGCTCTTTCTTCAAGAGCAAAAAAGTAAAGGCTCTCCATCAGGCGAGTAACCTGATGGAGAGCCTAAATAAATCTCTATAAACCCAAGATTTTATTTTTTTCCGTCTGGATGATCTTCGTACTCAGCGTCAACGACATTATCGTCACTTTTTGCAGAGCCACCAGCTGATGAAGCTGCGCCTGGGCCAGCTCCAGATGCACCAGCTTGTTTGTAGATGTTTTCCGTCAGCTTATGCAGTTTCGCCTCGAACTCCGTTTTTGCACTTTTCAAAACTTCGAGATCATCACTCGCCAGTTTGGTTTTTACACCTGCAATCGCAGCTTCGAGCTCGTCCTTCATATCCTTTGGAACTTTATCTCCATTTTCGCGCATGAGTTTCTCAGCTTGGTACACAAGTGAGTCAAGGTTATTGCGAACCTCAATAGTCTCTCTACGCTTCTTGTCTTCTTCCTTATGCTCTTCGCCTTCTTTGACCATGCGATCAATATCATTTTCAGAGAGCTTCGTTTCGGAAGTGATGACGATTTTCTGTTCTTTACCAGTTCCTAGATCCTTAGCGTAAACAGAAACGATACCGTTCGCATCGATATCAAAAGTCACTTCGATTTGAGGAACGCCACGTGGTGCAGGTGGAATATCCACTAAGCTGAAACGGCCTAAGCTTCTGTTGTCAGAAGCCATTTCTCGCTCACCTTGCAACGCATTGATCTCTACAGAAGTCTGGTTGTCGGATGCTGTTGAAAACACCTGACCCTTACGTGTTGGGATCGTCGTGTTTCGTTCGATCAACTTCGTCATAACACCACCCTGGGTCTCAATACCCAAAGAAAGCGGAGTAACGTCGAGAAGAAGAACGTCTTTAACATCTCCAGCTAGAATACCAGCTTGAATCGCTGCACCGACTGCAACAACTTCGTCAGGGTTTACGGACCTATTTGGCTCTTTGCCAAAGAATTCTTTGACTTTCTGCTGAACCAAAGGAATCCTTGTCGAACCACCAACAAGAACAACCTCTTCGATTGATCCAATAGCTACCCCTGAATCCTTAAGTACTTGCTTACAAGGTTGTAGCGTTTTTTCAACCAGAGACATGATCATGTTCTCAAATTCAGCTCGACGCAATGTTACAACAAGATGCTTAGGTCCTGTTTGGTCTGCTGTGAGGAAAGGGAGATTGATCTCTGTCGATTGTGCCGAAGAGAGTTCAATTTTAGCTTTTTCAGCTGCTTCTTTAAGACGTTGCACAGCCATTGGGTCTTTGGAAACATCGATACTGGTGTCTTTTTTAAATGTATCAATCAAGAATTTGATGAGAATTTCGTCAACGTTATCACCACCGAGGTGAGTGTCCCCGTTTGTGGCTAATACTTCGACAACATTATCTCCAACTTCGAGCAAGGAGACGTCAAAGGTCCCGCCGCCAAAGTCATAAACAATGATTTTTTCGTTTTTCTTTTTATCCAAACCGTAGGCAAGAGCTGCTGCTGTAGGCTCCGCAACAATACGCTTAACTTCCAGCCCTGCGATACGCCCTGCATCCTTTGTCGCTTGTCTTTGGTCGTCATTAAAATAGGCTGGAACAGTGATAACCGCTTCGGTCACTTTCTCACCAAGATACTCTTCTGCAGCTTGCTTGAGTTTCGCAAGAACCTTTGCAGAAATTTCCGTAGGACTATAGTCCTTGGACAAAATGTCAAAAACTGTAGAACCGCTTGCACCCTCTTTTACTTTGTAGGGAACACGTTTGGATTCTTCGGAACGCTCCTTGAAAAGGCAACCAATAAAGCGTTTTGCTGAAAATATAGTATTGGTCGGATTGATGACGGCCTGGCGACGAGCTGCGGTTCCAACAAGAACCTCGCCCTCTTTGTTAAAAGCGACAACACTCGGTGTTGTTCTCTGACCTTCCGAGTTTTCGATGATCTTGGCTTTCCCGCCTTCCATCACGGCAACGACCGAGTTGGTAGTCCCTAAATCGATTCCGATGATCTTGCCCATTATAGACTCCAGTTTTTCTTAGTAATTTTGGTGTATTTGGCCACTGAACCGCGGGGGAAGCTCCCCGTCAGGACCACCAAAGGCTAATCTAAGACTAAAGGCTAGACTGTCAAGCTTCGCAGCATGGTAAAATAGATAAAAAAAAAGGGGCAGAACCTATGCATGAACTGAGTTGTCCAAGCTGCAACGCCTCGACACAATATGAACTCAAAAATTACCTACTTATGTGCCCATTCTGTTCTGCCACGTTTGCGATCGATATGCAGACCGGCAGAAAAGATATCCATGTTGATCACTTCATCATTCCCAATGCCATCGACAGCACTCAAGTGCGTGATATCGTCTTACGATGGCTCAAAAGAATGCACATGGATCCAAAGAAAGTCGATAAAGAATATATTATTACCGATATCAAAGGGTATTCCATACCCTACTGGATTGTATCGCTAGAAGCCCATACCGTTTGGAAGGGATTGGTCAAAAGACAAAAAACCCCGCTCGCTGAATTTAGCCCTTCGACTTATATTTTAGAATCAGGACAGTTTCGTCGTAGCTATCGATGGGCTATCTCAGCGCGTCGGAACATCTGCGAACATTGGGATTTGGTCCAATTGCACGAGCCCAAAGAACCCGTACGTGTCACATGGGATGGATTTCCGTTAGACTCAACATTTTCTCGCGGGCGCATCGATGCAAGCACCGGTGTGAAGACATCCAAAGAGAACCTGGAGGGCGAACTCCCCGCCTACAGTGTTCGAGAATATTTTGAATTTAAATACAGTAACGGACTCCCCATTTTAGACATCGAGGTTCCTGATGAGGAAGCACTGCGTCGAGCCAAGCAGCATGTTGAACGTTATCATTCGGATATTGCACGCTTCAATGTTGATATCCCAATTGATGTTCGTTCTGAGCTGGAGATTGCAAGCGTCCAGTTAGTGCACCTCCCATTTTGGCACATTCGCTACACCTACAGACCTACGGGAGCTCTTCGCATATTCCAAAAATTTGACAAAAAAAATGTTGTTATGGAAGGCTACTCAGGGGGCATACTCAAGAGCGAGCTCGCTATTATTCAAGAAGACAAAATCCGAATTAATGCCATGATCTGCCTTATAGCTGCTGCAATTGCAGGTTTTTTAGGGTTGGTTTGGCATCCAGCCTTTGCACTTGTTATGTTATTTTTCCTGTGTGTTTCTGGAGTGAGTTTTTACTTAGCGATACAGAAAAAGCAAAAGAAAGAAGAGGAAGAACTACCTCCTTTGAATCACAAAACTGGAAAATCCCCATCCTAGACCCAGCAAGCCTAAGCACAGACAAAGATAACGGAGAGGCAGACAGTCATTCAGCTCAAAGTATAAACCTGGAACCGTATTAGCCCAGTCCGCAAAACGCTCCATAGAACGCAAAAATAAAGTCACAATTTCAAAAAAAATCCCACTTATTTTTACGGGTAAAAATCCATCAAACAACAAGAGCACACACAATAGAAATATAAACGGAAAAATAGGCACAATCACCAAATTGAGAAAGACCCCAACAATACTAACCTGTCCAAGCAATGCAGCAAGAAACAATCCTAATATCAACTGACAATAAAATACAGATTTCCAACCAGCATGCTTAGCATTTACAAAGGCCAAAATACTAAAATAGCTGCTCCAACTGAGAATGGAACTTAAACTCAAGACATCGAGAGGAAACAGAAAAGTTTGCAAAGACATAACTATTCCAAGTCGATTGACCTGAGAAGGAGCTATAGAGAAAACCTTAAAGAACTGATCACATGCGAAGAGCAAAACCGCACGTTGTACAGACGGCGCAAAACCCAAAGCCAATGCATAAGAACCCACACAAAAAATTGAAGCTGCAATAAGTGCAGTTTGGCATTTATACCAGTTGCGAGGACTCAAAAGACATGCTGCATAAGCCCCCTGAAAAGGAATCAAAAGAAGCCACAGTATAGCAGCACTTAAAAAAGCAATGTGTAACCCACTGACCACAAGCAAATGAAAGAGTCCGAGAATTTTGAAGGAATCAAGCAGCTCACCCAAATGTGTTTGATCGCCTAAAAAAATTGAATAGCAAAACCCTTGAAGCTCCCATGGCAAGCGTAAAATGCGTTTATCCAGAACGCTTCTGAACTGTGTGAACCAAATCCAAGGTTCCTCATGTGGAAGGTGAACTCGAAAAAAACCAGGAACGCCCAGCAAAGAATTGCCCTGACGGGAGCTTGACATATTTCCAACATCACCTAATCTTCCACGTCCATGTACATAAAAATAGTCCCCCGAATGAATATGGCGCACGATTAGGCCAAGCCCTTGGGGAATTAGGTTCTTAGTTTGAATTTGAACATCTGTTTGAGCTTCTTTGGGCCAAGGAGCACTATGTTGAACGCCCCAAAAAAAAGCCATGAGAAAGCAAAGAATTTCAAGACGCCACTTGCGAAAGAAAGAAGGAATCAGGCAAAAAACACAAAAGAGAATTGTCGAATCAACTTGCAGAAAACCATCGCTAACCCTTCCAAGGATTACCCCAACTCCAAACCCAACAAGCCAGCAGAGAATTTTATTTTCGAACATTGAGGTTGGATAAAATGAAATTTAGAAGTCGTAAATGGATTTCTGAGGAGAGAGATCTATCCCAGAAGAGCAGAGCGTGAGGAGATGCTTTTCTCATCCTGTATCATCTTGTTAGCAAGTCGTTCCATAATGCTTTTTGTGAATTTTGCATGCAGCCCGTGCCCATTTTTACAAAGCGTGACTTTTCCGACCAAAAAACCTGGCAAAATAGCGATATCACCCAAAAAGTCGAGAACCTTATGTCTCACAAATTCGTCCGTAAAACGTAAGCCTTCTGTGTTGAGGACTTTTTCGTCGTCAACGACAACCGCATTATCCAATGATCCACCTAAGGCCAAACCCTGTGAATGCATCTGCTTGACACTTTCAATGTGGCAGAAAGTCCGAGCTTCACAAAGCTTACGAAACTCCTCGTGACTAAAGCGCAGGCTCAGAGATTGGCGCCCAATACAAGCACTTGAAAAATCGACCGAGCACGAAATATCGAGATACGCTTGCTTTTCTGCACCTCGAATTGGGGGCTCGTAGCGGATATATTTATCCCCCTCTGCAATTTCAAAGGGTTCAGGGAGCGCAATACAAGCCTTCGCAACATGCTGAATCTGCAAACCGGCTTCTTCGAGTTTATCAACGAAAGGTGCTGCACTACCATCCAAGATAGGAATTTCGCTGGAACTAACGTGCACAAGGGCATTGTCTATTCCCATTCCAAAAAAAGCCGCCATCAAATGCTCAACTGTGGCAATACTATTGGGAGGAGTTCCAAGAGTTGTACATAACATGGTTGAAGAGATCATCTCAGGACAAGCATGAATAGGCGGAGCATCTAAATCTGTCCGTTGGAAGAGGATACCTGTTCCGGGAGGCTGAGGAAAAATAGCTAAATTGACTAGGCTACCACTATGGAGTCCAACTCCTGCAAAATGAATAGGCCTCGTCACCGTTCCCTGAAATCTCTTCATCAACTCTTGCTCCCGCACTCTTGTTTCATGCCGAATCTATCAGCAAAACGCATACCAAAACTGATCTAAAAATTTTTTCTTTAATTACATCATGTTACTATGATTTACGATAGAGGGGCACGCCAGTGTCTACGTAAAAAGTGGCAAAATAACCACACCTTTTTCAGAAAAAGCCGCAGACCTGTTTAGGTTTTAAGCAGATTCGAGAGAATTACAGACTTAACCTGATGAACAACTGATTCGTAGTTGAACGCAGCGTTATCAAAAAGCCACTGCATGCTGATTCCATCGATTAGAGCGATAATAAGTGAGCTGTACTCTGTAGGATTGATGTCTCGAAAGACACCTTTTTCAATCCCTTCGACAAGCACCTTCGAGCATGTTTCGCGAAAATTGCAGTAGTGTTTTGCAACACTTTGACGAACTTCTTCTTTTTGATTGATCTGAGTCCAAAAATCCATGTTGACCTGATAGTATTCTTTAGTCTTTCGAACAATATCAAGACAAGTTTCAATAAAAAGATCTAATTTTTTGCTTGGATCGACAGCCTCACTCATGCCTGAGCTTAGGACTCTTCCAATATCGTCCGCAACATGCTCGAGAACAGACATCATCAGGTCATCTTTATTCAAAAAGTAGTAATGAATAATTCCCTTACTGACTCCTGCTGAACGGGCGACATCCTGCATAGAAAAATTGTTATATCCATAACGTGAGATACAGTCGACCGTTGCCTTGACAATTTGATTTTTCCGTTCAAACGCGACTTCTGTTCTCGTCATTTCAGCCTCTCTAATCTGTTTCCTGCCGCAAACGGCGAAAGTCCCTAAGCTATACCAGAATCAGGATCGAAAATTAACATGCTAATCTGTCCAAAGACCACTTTACGAGGAATTGTATGCTAAAATAAAATTCTTAGAAAATTCGGAACATATACAGCTGCGATCCAGGGAGCTTCCCATGAGCGTACAGTCTTTGACGACATGCAGAGTCCTCTATCTTTTTATGCTCTTCGTCACGAGTTCTCTAGCATTTTCTGAGGCGGAATGGACCTTGTTTGGGGTTCGCCCTTTGGGGATGGGAAATGCTTTTGTTGCTGTAGCTGATGATTTTAACGCTCTATTTTATAATCCAGCTGGCCTAGCAAGGATTACGGAATGGGAGATGGAAATTATCAACCCAAAAGTAGATATGTCGACAAACTCCTACTATCTGATGAAATCTTTGCAACAGAAAAGTGGGAAAATGAGCCTTGCAGACACCCTTCAGCTGGTCGATGATCAATCCGGCCTGCCCAACTACGCTAGCTTAGGACTCTATCCCTACTTCATCGCTCCAGGATGGGGATTCGCTATTGCAAATCAGACTTCACTTTCTTTTATTGCCCACAAAGATGTAGAAATCGAAACCCAAGCAATTTCTCGACTGACTATACCGATCTCGATTGCGACTAATGCATTTTCCAAAAGACTCAGCTTAGGTATGTCTTTGCGGTCTCAGGGAATCATCGGAGTCGACCAAGATTTGAGTATTGACTCAATCTCTTTGTTTTCTTCATCCTCTTCTTCAACGACTACGGACACATCGTCGACTACAACGGATAAAAATAAGCAACTCCAAGCCTTACTAATCAACGGCTATGGCGTTGGTGTAGATGCTGGACTTCTGTTCACTCCTATAGAGACTATGCAACCGACCTTCGGATTGAGCATTTTAGATATTGGCGGAACCACCTTTAAAAAAGTAAAGAAAGATGGCAAAACACCTTCAAACATCCCCCCAGCTGTAAACACAGGCATCAGCTTCAAACCATACAAATCAGACATCAGCTACCTCTTGTTCGCATTAGACACACAACTCATCAATCAATCATCGCACTTCTCCCACAAACTCAACCTAGGCATGGAGTGGGGCTTCTCTAAAATCATCAAAATTCAGGCTGGGCTTAAAGAGGGTTACCCAACAGCAGGTTTTCAATTTGATGTAGGACTATTGAAGCTTCGTCTAGCGACCTATGTGGTGGATCACGGCACTGTTGTGGGACTCAATCCAAAACTTGCTGACCGCCGCGTTAGCTTTCAAATCAAGTTACTTATTTAATCAGAGGTCACATTATGTTTAGAACAAAACTTCTGACTTCAATTCTCCTGGTTCTTCCTTTGTATTTAAAAGCAGAATTGGTTCTTGCAGCAGACTCTGCAGCTGCTGTGGATGACAAAGCCTCGACAGAAAACTCCAAGATGGACAGTGACAAACCGGACAAACGTGAAGAGAGCAAAGAAAACTCTTCAAACGATAGTAAAAAAGATCCTAAAAAAGTCGCAGCAACCGAGAAAGCTCCTCCAAACCTAGCTTTTCATAGCAGCTTTGGAATCATACGCGCCTTCCATAAAAAGAAGAATCTCCGCGCCAATGGCTTTGCGGATATCAAAGCATCCTATCTCACCTCCTTATGGAAAAAGAGGATCTCCGCTACATTCCATTATCTACCGTTCGCAATTGCTCCTGACTCCGGAACTGATACTTCTTTTCAAGGCTATAAAGGTACAGTAGAGGTCTATACAGTCGGTGTAAGTGCTGATTTTTCTCTCACTAGATATCTCAACGTACTAAGCTCACTGGAAGTAGGAGCTTTTCGCAGCAACCTCACGGAGCTTATTCCAACGACTCCATCTCAAAAACCTCTTTCACGCACAGGCACGGTCGCACTCGCAGGCGCTTCATTTTTGTTCAATCCACTTGATAAATTCAAAGTCGGGCCACGCCTCACCGTGGGCGGAGGGACCATTAGCCTCCTAAGTTTTGCTATCGACTGCTCCTTTTACTTCTAGAACTCGCCTTACAAAGCAGCCTATACTGGACCTAACATTTTCGCGGTTGGGCGAAATTTCTTTTTATCCACAAACAAAGGGTTTTCTGTGAAAAGGAAAGCAATATTCTTCAAATCTGTGCTTATGCTTTCTCAGCTTCTCAGTTTCCTTTGGATCTCTGCATGCCACCGACAGGACAATGGAACTCTACTTGTACATTCGCTTAAGAATGGAGATTACGAAGTCTATAAGATACTCGGAGATGCTAGCTTTCAATTTGTATC
Source organism: uncultured Pseudobdellovibrionaceae bacterium (assembly GCA_964635325.1). Classification (GTDB taxonomy): domain Bacteria; phylum Bdellovibrionota_B; class Oligoflexia; order Oligoflexales; family Bog-1112; genus BOG-1112. The sequence goes on along the minus strand of CAZWOL010000004.1, from coordinate 32,709 downwards.
CATTCAAATTGGCCAATTGAATAAAACTCTCTCCCTGCAACCAGGAAACTACTTGATCTTGGGAGACTGCTCACATCAGATTGTTCACATTCACCCCCAAAAAACGACTGAAATCATTGCTCACTCCCTAACTTTTACACCACCTATAGCACCAGAGGCTGAGGATATTTTTACCATTCAATGCCATCGCTATCCTCAGACACACCCTCCTCAGAATATTAACCATCGCTTCGAATTGACTGTATTTCCTGGGATCATTGATATGCTTGTTGGTCTACGTCCAATGAGGTTGGATCTAAGCAAGCCGGAGTTTAAAGAAGTTCGCGAGCTTAACTTTGATCTTTCTGCAATACGCGTCTCCCCCACTCTTGCAAATATTCCAGCGGAAGTTCCTCCATATTTTATTTCGCCAGCAGATGGACAACTTGCTATCACACAGTCGCAAAGTTTTGGGAAATGGCAATTTCTACTGCCTGGGCACTACCTAATCACTGTGAATGGAACACAAAAAGAGCTTATGGTGAATGGAAAGGAATCCGTTTCAATTGACTCTGCCTATCTGAAATTTGCGACATCTCCAAACGTAGATATAGAACGCTATCTAGCTATTAAAGGCGAGCCATACACTGCTGAGATTAATGATCGGCGTGGTTTCATGGTCAATACAGTCTATCCATTGATCTCAGAAACGATTCAGTATCGCCTGGACGGAGCTACAAAAGCAGAAACATTGAGCTTGAAGCCTGGAGAGCTTCTCACCATTCCATTACGGAGCGTCGAAGTCTCACTAAATTGTAGTCCATGGGAATGGGAATGCCTTGGTAAACGCGATGTCAGTTTATTCGAACCAAACTCGAGTTATCCATTTCTGCATGGAAGCACAGATCTACCTATTTTATTTGCAAAAGAGGATGTGCAAATCGAATTAGAAGGCGCACAACACCTACATTACAAAATTGCGAAAGGCAAGCAAGATACCATGCTAGAGACTGGTCAATTGCTTTTAAAACCTAAGCCCACATTCAAGCATGGACAACTCACCCTACTCGTCCGTGTTGACGGAGATAATAATATAATTCAAGGACAGTCCTACGATATTCCCTATTTGCGCGAAACCCGCATCCATCTCATCGCAGGCTTATACAATCTCAGTCATTTTTACACGGCAGGAGCACATGCTCAGAATGGCGGAACACAACTATCCTCGCGAAACGCCATTGCCATCAGGAAAGGTGACATACGTGAGTTTAGTTTTGACTACTATTTGTCGGAAGATAAGTTTGAAAACTATTCACAAAGCACGGCCAATGCCATTCGATCCAAGGCAACTAGTAAAGACCGCTCTTTCGTGATTTTCTAGCTTTCGACTTCTGAGAGACGATTGGCTAAATTAAGCACTTCAATGCTGGCGAGATAGAGATCATCGGCAGTTGTCCACTCGTTGTCAGGTTTTTGACGACGCAGTGTATATGCTTTGAGTTCGTGCTCACCATCATAAGCCTCTAGAAGCAATCTGATCGCGGCTTGGAACTCTTCTGCCTCTGGCTGATGTTTTTGAATATCAGCGCTGACAAGTTTTAGATCCTTGATTGCATCAAATTCTTTCTGACCTTCGAGAAGGTGAACAAATTTATGGAGAGCAGCTACCAAATCGGTAACTGAATTTTTCCTAGTTTTCTTGAGTACGCTAGACATTGCGTCTTCCTCCGGCGTTTTTGAGGGTGATTTTACGGAGCTCAGTTTAGGTGAGTGATTTAAAAAAAGCAAATGCCTACATTCAACCCAGCGGAACAATTCTTTTGAAAAGTATTGACAAGATCTGCAATCGTAAAGTACAAAGCTTTCTCTCGTTTAGTTCGAAAACGGGCCAATAGCTCAGGTGGTAGAGCAGCACACTTTTAATGTGCGGGTCCCTGGTTCGAATCCAGGTTGGCTCACCAGTTTTCAGAACAAACCAGAATCAAGAAAGTCCCTATCGTCTAGCCAGGCCCAGGACACCGCCCTTTCACGGCGGCGACGGGGGTTCGAATCCCCCTGGGGACGCCATTTTTTCCTTCTAAAATTCTATTTAAAAATCAGATCCGATTCATAGGGTCATATTTTGCATGCATTGTTCGGGCACTTTAAAGTGTTATCCTCAAACATGTCACGAATACATATGCAGAATGAACCATAGCGAGTTAGAATGACGACTTGTTGCATGCCAGCGAGAAGATAGAGCGCGACTATTTGACAGCATACCCTGATAATAAATGCTTAGACCATTGTCATCAGAGTATGTTTAGCTATTGAGTAGTTATTGAAAGAAGAGCAGCGTTCCATGTATATATCTGCGCAGGAGCCTTAGGATGACACAAGAAATCGATTTGAAGCAGCTTGTCACAATGTTGAAAGAGGGTGCCGTTCTAGTCGACGTCAGAGAGGCCGAAGAGCTAAAAGAAGGCGCGCTGGAAGGAACTCGGCACTGGCCCCTCTCCAGTTTTGGGTTGCGTGAGTCCGAAATCTCTAAGACTCGACCGACTATTTTCTACTGTCGCTCGGGACTTCGGAGCCTAAAGGCTGCAGAAATCGCTTCACTTTGGACGCAACAAGACGTTTACTCACTCCGGGGTGGTTATCTAGGCTATCTGAATGCAGTGAAGCCAGAGCACGAGTGAACCTTGCCAAATAGGGCTAAATCACTTGCCTCAAGGTAGGTGCTATTTTATATTTTCTTAATGTATGTGCGCACTTACGCTATTTTAGATTAACGGATTTGTTCACAATTTTCACGATGGTAGATCGCTTTAATGGAAAAGAACCAATTGTTTTCAGAAGAAAAATTGAACCTCAAAGAAGAATACAAAAAATCTGCCGGCAAAAAAGTCGCGACTGATTTTTTCATATATTCATGCATGGCTGAAGACCACACACTTCAAACCCTCGGAGCAGGGGTAGAAGAAGCTATACGTTGGCCGGTACTGGCCGCCCGTAGAGAGACCGGAAAACTCGATGATCCTCTTCCTGAAAAACCTCTCGAAGAATGCTTGCATCTCTTAATTTCATGGTACGGAACAAACTACCCTGAACTTGCAAGTCACAAGCCTCTTGATCACGCTCTGTGCAGCCAGCTTGTCGGAAAATTTATCTTAATGATCAATGACATCCGTCAACTTGTCTTTATAAAGCTGGGTAAAGGCCTACCTCAGATTCCAGTCAATGAAGCTAGACCAGAACTCTGGATCACCCTGGAATCATACTTTAAAGAAATTTTTTCAACCTATGCTCCTTACCTTATGTCCTACTTTCAATGGGTTTATGCCAAACCTGTTGAACGCAAATTTGAACTCCCAGACCTACCTCCTGTCGGTCGTTATTTTGGGATTTTAAAAGACAATCTGCGCTCACGAGGTGAGCGTTCGGACAATTCAGAAGAGAGCTCTTCAACGTCGACGACTCATCCCCCAACAACACCTCTTGCTGCTCCTATTGTAGAAAGAGAATCGATTGCTAAACGTTCGGATAATGAGAATGAACGCGAGCCACGCGAGCGTACTCCTCGTGAACCACGTGAGCCTAGAGAAGCTAGAGAACCACGCGAACCTCGTGAGCCTCGGGAACGCATGTCACGCCCAGAGCGCAGCCCTCGCCCAGAGCGCGAGCATCGTCATGACCGCGGAGATAGAGATCGAAGTGATCGCGATGAAGATAAAGGCAAGAAAGACAAAGAACGCCTTGCCCTTCTAGAAGTAGACAAAGCTGTATTAGCAATGAAGAAACATTCTTCGATGAATGAATTTCGCCTACGCCCACAAAACAGCTTCATTCGCCGACTACAGCACAAAAAAGTTAACGGACTAGGCTTCAAATCTCATTCCGTTGGTGAAGATGACGATCGTGCAGTCTTGATCACTCGAGAAGATTAGATATGCCTGCGAATTGGAGCCGCCTATGGTTCCAATTCTTCTTCGACCTCTGAAACTTCAGCTTTTCTAGCTTCGACATCATCATCCATAGTATTAGGAAAAAGTGGCGCAGGATTTTCTGCATCCTTTGGAAGATCTGTTGCGAACTTCATTGTCTCGCGCTTAGGCTGAAAGGACTCAAGCGAAGGGAGTTCGCCCAGGCCTGCCAAACGATAGACTCGCAAAAACTCCTCTGTCGTACCAAAGAGCATCGGCTTGCCCGGTATATCCTTACGCCCGACACAGCGAATGAGGTCGCGTTCCAAAAGGTTCTTAATGATACTTCCTGAGTCCGTACCACGTATAAACTCGATATCTGCCCTTGAAACAGGCTGTCTGTAAGCTACGATGGCAAGACTCTCCTGGGCCGCTCGCGAAAGTGGTCGCGGGCGTTTGGAGAAAAGACGCTCCACAATCGATGCGACCTGAGGCTTTGTGCGAAACTGATATTGCCCGAGGTCTGTACATTCCAGATGAAAACCGGCATCGGGACGAGAGGCATGGATTTCACTGATTTGGTGTATCCAGTTTTTGACATCCTTAAAGGTTAGGTTCTCGTCCTCACCCAAAATTTCTAAGATATCGTTTACCGTCAAAGGACGCGGCGAAGCAAAGAGCAAGGCTTCCAATTTCGCTTGGAGTGGCACAGATTCTTGCTCGAAAAGCGTCGTTGCTTTAGGTTCTTCAAGGTTCTCCAAGAGACGCCTCCTTTATTTTGGCAAAAATGGCTTCTGGGTCTTTTTCATCATAATTGTAGACCCATATGGCGCCGCATTGGGTTTCCTGATAGCAGTGAACACCTCTCAATTGGCGCAGGGACTCCAACAAAGCAATGACATATGCGATCAATTCATAACGATTGGCGATCTTGTCATAAAGCGTTTGGAAAAGAAGAACTTCGGCCTCTTTCAATATGTCCAAAAGCTTTTGCACAACCCGCTCAACGGTAATGAGCTCCTTCGAAGTCTTAAGACGTATGGGCTTTTTCTCAATCAAAGAAGAAAGCAACTGCTCGTAGAGAACGACAAGCACTGCAGGATCGCCGTATAACGGAGAAAGCACATCTCCATAGATTTTTTCGAGACGCTCCCATTCCCCAACTGGTGAGTAGCTAAGATCCGTTTGCTTATCCATAGCTGAGAAAAACTCGCCCGCATCACGGAATTGCTGGTACTCGATCAGACGTTCTTTAAGCTGGGCCTCGAGATCAACCTCGTTCAGGCCATCCTCATCACCCTCTTTTTTGGCATTTGGTAGCAGGCGCCGGGTCTTGATTTCACACAGAGTTGCAGCCATGACCAAAAAAGCTGAGGCGTCTTTGAGATCTGCAAACTGCATAAGGCGCAAATAGGATAGATACTGCTCTGCCAGCTGAGCAAGGTTGACTTCGAATATATCCATCTCGTTTAATTTGATAAGGTACAAAAGTAGATCGAGCGGACCTTCAAAGTGATTTAGTTTTAAGAAGTAGCCTGTCGCCATTCAGCATTCCTTTGAGATGTGGACAGGACATATTGTCTTAAGCTTTTCATTGGATTGAATTCTTGCGGCATTTTTTACAACCACTATAGCATGTTCAATATGATAAGACGAAAAAATCGCACTTCGATAAACTCTCAATGGCCTCAGGCTTGGCATTATCTATTTATAGCACTCTCTCTGATAACAACCCAGGCCTCAGCACTCTTCATGAGCTCCATTCCTTTGGAACGGGGCTATGCAAAAATCAAGGCCGTCTCGGAATTTGATCTATCCTCTTATAGCATCCCGAGCCATGAACAAAAAAAAGCCATCGACCAATTTTGTTCTGCTATGGCTAAAGAGTTTAAACGCTATTCTTGGAATCAGCCCCCCTGCGAAGGGGTTGAATGGCATGCCAATCTCAAAACGGACGGACAGCATCCTCTTCTCTACACGACTTTTGGGGACGGCGTAAATACTACTTTGATTTTGGGAGGGGTTCATGCTGATGAACTTACTCCTATACATCTGGCCTTTCGCTTTGCTCGCTATCTCAAGGACAACCCATCTATTTATAAGGACAAAGGAATTCGGGTAGTTGTCGCGCCTGTAGTCAATCCCGACGGCTTTTTGCGCAAGCACCCCACCCGTACCAACGGCTCAGATGTGGATGTAAATCGAAATTTTCTAACCTTCGATTGGTACAAAGATGCTCTGCGAAATTGGGCTAGGGATAAACGTCATCGCCCACGTTTTTTCCCAGGCTATTTTCCCAACTCTGAGATCGAGACCGTCTTTCAAAATATCTTATTAGAGACCTTCCAACCGGCAAAAAACCTATCGATCCATGCCCCTCTCGGCTTTTACGATTATGACGGTCCTGGAGACAAGAGGACTAAGCCTCTGAATTCTCGCGAAGAAGATGCCAAGGTACTAGTCCAAAGGGTCGCTGAAAAAAGCAAAAACTACCGAATAGTCGACTATTCGCTCTATCCTGGCTCGCTAGGAACTCTGGCTGGCAAGCAGCGCCGTATACCTACGCTAACTCTAGAATTAGAGACCACCAATCCGAAACTGGTCGATGAGTACTGGAAAAAATTTCTGCCTGGCTTCCTTCAATCCGTACAATTCCCCTACCAATGGGAAGATATGTCGACACAGGAAGCCTCTACACGCCACTGACCTTGCACTCTGAAAATCTTTGCTGTAATCAAGCTCCAACGACCTAGTCCAATTCGGAGTCTATGTGAGCAAACTGAGTCTTAGCGACTTTTCTTATGATTTTCCCCCTGAACTTGTAGCGCAGGCACCCCTTGCCAATCGTGAGGCTTCACGACTGTTAGTTCGTGATACACAAGGTCAGATTTCACATCATTCTGTATCCGAGCTCGATCAGATACTCAGTCCCGGTACTGTACTTGTCATTAACGATACAAAAGTTTTTCCGTCACGACTTTTTGCAAAGATCGAGACAGGAGCTAGAATCGAGATCTTTCTCTTAGAGAAACCAACCCTAACGAATGGCTCTTTTAGCTCACCATGTTTTGTAAAACCAGGTCGTAAGGTATATTTGGGAAGCATTCTGAATTTCGAGGGGGGAATGCAAGCACGTTTGACCTTCAAGCCTGAAAAGGGGACCATGGACCCTTTCATCATCGAATTTCAGACAAACAAAAGCCTCACGGAATGGCTACAGCAGCATGCCTACGTACCTCTGCCCCCTTATATAAAGCGTGAGAGCGCTCTACCATGGAGCAAATCATCCGACACAGTGCGCTACCAAACTGTCTATGCACGTGAAGAAGGCTCCGTTGCTGCACCAACAGCAGGTCTGCATTTTAGCTCCGAACTCTTTGCAAAATTACGTTCACGAGGCATTCAGCTTGCACCAGTGACCTTGCATGTAGGCGCTGGAACATTTCTTCCGGTTAAAAGTGATGACATCACGCAACATACGATGCACAAAGAAAGCTACTATGTTCCTTCGACAAGCTGGAAAACTATTGAAGATGCAAAGAAACAAGGCAACAAAGTGGTTGCTGTCGGTACTACGAGTTTTCGTTGCATAGAAAGCTTTTTGAAGACAAAAAAAACTGACGAGTGGAATGAAACTGATCTTTTTGTTTATCCAAAAGATCGCAATGTAGCGTACAACTCGACAGTCTTTGATGGGATCATAACCAACTTTCATCAACCATGTTCGACTCTATTCATGTTACTGAGTTCATTGATTGGTTTGGATGAAGCACAAGCGACCTATAAAGAAGCAATTGAGAAACGGTACCGCCTATTCAGCTACGGAGATGCCTCGCTCTTTTGGTTTTGATCAAACAAATTTAGCCTCAAGCACTTTAACTAAATTCTCCAAACCGTCGATCTCTTTCTTGAGCAACTGAATTTCTTTATCTCGACTTCGTATTTCTACTTCGAAGAGTTTGATTTTTTCCGCAAATATCCCACGCTCTGCGTCGAAATTAGCTTTGATCAGGTCCTCTCGTTGTCCAAGCTTATGCAACATCGTATCGCAACGTTCGGAAAGTTTGACAAAACCTAAGCGCTCTTCAGTCGGAATCTTAGAGCTTTCGCGACTTTGGATCTCGTTTTCTAAGCGCTTTGTCTTCTCTGTTAGCAAGTCTCTCTCAAGATTAAAATTTGCTTTCAGCATTTCTTCATTTTGAGAGAGTTTTTCTAACATCGAATCACAAAGTTCATTGAACTTATCAATTGCAACAGAATACTCTCGCGATGACTGAGTTGGTTCTGCAAAACTTTGACCTCCATGTCGATCTACAGTATCAAACGATCTAGGAACTTCTTGCCGATGTATGGTTGGAGGGGGTTCTGGATGCGGAGGCGTCGGCCACAATTCTTCTGTTTTTGGGATAGAAGCTGTAGAGATGAAAGTCGATTTCACTGGAGCAGCAAGAGCACCCTCTGCCTGTGCAGGGATGAAATATTTACCGTCTCGCAGTATTGCATTCAAACGCCCCGTCTTAATGCGTCGACGGATCGTCATGTCCGAAACATTATAACGTCGCGCATATTCTATGATCGATAACCATGAATCTGACATAAACTAAGGAGCCTCCAATTTCGATACTAGCTCTCTTAGTTTAGCAATGAGTTGACTATGCGTGTTCAGGCAATAGTTGCCGTGCAAAAGATGATAGGGACGATTTTACTTAACTGCTAAGCAGGCGATCCCTCGACTCCACTTCGTTTCGCTCGGAATGACAGCAAAGAAGTTAGGTCCGCTTGGCTTCGTTCCAGAGCTCCTCCAAACGTTCTTTGGACAATTGAGTAATATCTTCTCTGCTTTTTTTAGCAAATTTTTCCATCGTAGCAAAACGTGCAAGAAACTTTTTGTTACCTTCAGTCGCTGCCAACTCAGGCTCGAGATCAAGGTGCCTACAGAACTGTGCCAATGAAAAATAGACATCACCAAGCTCAGCTTGCAACTCTGCAGAGTTTTTTCCTTTAGACTTTTTCCATTCATCTTTAAGCTCTCGAATCTCATCAAGTAAGACATCAAAAACTTGCTCCGGTGAATCCCAATCGAATTGCACTGTACGTGCTGCTTTACCAATCTTAGCAGCTTGCGTTGTTGCTGGAAAAACTTTGTGCACACCTTTTTGTTCCATATAAGGCTTATCTTCTGATTCACCCTTTTCCAATTTTTTGATCTGCTCCCAGCGTTGCATAATCTGGGGGATTTCACGAGCCTTTCGATCTTCGTCACTACCAAACACATGTGGATGACGTCGCACCATCTTAGTGTGCACACCTTTAATCACCTGAGTGATATCAAAGGTTTGTTGATCCTGTGCAACCTGTGCATTGAGTAGAACTTGAAAGAGCACATCTCCCAATTCGTCACACATTTGCTCAGCATCATTATCTTTCATTGCTGCGGCAGATTCGTAGGCTTCTTCGACAATATATTTTGCTAAAGTGGAATGATCCTGCTTAAGATCCCAGGGACATCCTGAGACTGGATCACGAAGTTGGGCAACAAGCTGACAGAGAGAAGCGAAGGCTTCTTTGACTTGATCAAGTGATGAATTTTGCATTTTAACCCTTAGGAACTAGCTCGACCTGAAGCTCGTTGTTCACCAAGGAAACTTTGATTTTATCAGCCTTATCGCGTCCTGGTCCGATCACAAGCATCGCGATTTTGTTTTCGACGAGAGCTTCGAGCCGACGCTTGAGAGGTCGCGCACCGTAAGTTCCGGTGTCAGCTGTTTTAATGATGTAGTCTGCAGCATCCTCTGCAAATTCTAAACCTAAATGCATTTGAGAAAGACGAGCTTTCAGGTCATTAATTTGAATTTGGAATATGCCTTTAAAATCTTCAGGGGTCAAACGTTTAAAAATCACAATATCATCAAGTCTGTTTATGAATTCAGGGCGTAGGTATGTCTTCAACTCAGCCATCATCTCTGTATTTAAATCTCGATCTTTCTCCATCGCTGTTCTTGTAAGGCCCACAAGCTTCTTTTCCATGCGCTGCGCACCGACGTTGGAAGTGCCAATGATCACACAATTGCGAAAGCTAACGCGCTGCCCCTCTCCATCAGTAAGATACCCTTCATCCAAAACAGGCAAAAGAATGTTGTAGACATCAGGATGAGCTTTTTCAAATTCATCCAAAAGAATAACAGAATACGGATTATGTTTGACTGCTTCCGTTAATTGCCCACCTTCTCCATATCCAACATAACCAGGTGGAGAGCCAATTAATTTCGATATGGAATGACGCTCCATATACTCCGACATATCCAGACGAATGATCTTATTTTCATCGTCGAGTATTTGTTCAGCAATCGCTTTTGCAAGCTCTGTCTTTCCCACACCGGTTGGTCCTAAGAACAAAAAGGATGCAATTGGAGCCGTAACTTTGCGCAAACCCGAGCGATTGCGTCGTATAGCATTTGAGACAATCGTCACAGCTTGCTCCTGACCGACAACACGCGCTCGCAGAACCTTCTCCAAATCACGAAGTTTTTCAGCTTCAGCTTCAACCATTTTTTTGACAGGAATGCCCGTCATTTTACTTACAATTTGTGCAATGTCTTCTGTCGTAACTTGGCCTAACTCAGGACTTGCAGACTCTGATTGAGTCTTGCGTTGCTTCGCAAGTTCGATTTCGATAGCAACAATTTCCATTTGCAAATGCGCCATTTTTTCGAAATTACGGTCATTGAAGGCTAGAGATTTTTCATCTTCCAAATCATGACGTCGATTTTCCAACTTGCGGATATCAGGTGGCACGTAAATAACCTTCATCCGCTTAGCAGCACCGGCCTCATCAATCAAATCTATGGCTTTGTCTGGCAAAAAACGTTGCTGTATGTAGCGACTTGACAAGACAACAGCAGCCTCAAGAGCCTCTGGCGTGTATTCAATATTGTGATAGTTCTCATACTTTTCTTTAAGGCCTTTTACGATTGGTATCGCTTCGGCAATTGTAGGTTCATTTACACGCACAATTTGAAAGCGTCGCTCAAGAGCCTTGTCTGTCTCAATGTATTGCTTGTATTCACGCAAAGTCGTTGCACCAACACATTGCAGGAGACCTCGCGCCAAGGCAGGTTTCAGCATATTAGAAGCATCCAAACCACCACCACTACGTCCTGCACCAATCACAGTATGAATTTCATCAATGAACAAAATGATATCACCCGCTGAGGCAATCACTTCATCCCGTATGGACTTCACACGCTCTTCAAACTCTCCCTGCATTTTTGCACCAGCCATCAAGCTGCCTATTTCAAGCGAGAGTATGCGTCGCTTCAAGAGATATTCAGGAACATCACCATTCACAATTTGTTGCGCAAGACCTTCAACTACGACTGTCTTTCCAACTCCAGGTTCACCGATAATAATAGGATTGTTTTTTTTGCGTCGACTCAGAATTTCTATGAGCCGTTGAATTTCTTTTTCACGCCCAACCACAGGATCAAGATTGCCACGACGAGCCTGGGCCGTAAGATCAATTGTAAACTGATCCAGCGCACTTGATCGGCTTTCAGCATCGCGTTCTGTGATCGTTGTATTCCCTCGAATTTTTTGCAGAGCTTCGAGACTATTTTCGTAATTCAGTCCATGTGTTTCAAGCAGCTTACGTGTGCTTGGAATTCTTTTGTCAAAAAAAGCGAGAAACACAGCTGCTGTAGAAATGTAGGTATCTTCGAGTGCTTTTCGCTCGCGGTCTGCACATTCAAACAGAATCTGCACCTCTTGCGAAACCTTCATTGAAGCAGCATGTGTCTCAACTTGTAGATCAGGAATTGCATTGGTTTGTTCACTAACCGCATCAGAAATCAAACGTTGAATCTCAGGTGTATCTAACTTGAGTTCATCGAAAATTTTTAGGGCAATGGAGTCTTCTTGTTCGAGCAACATGACAAGAAGAAACTCGACAGTTAAGACACCTTTGCGCATGGAGCCCAAATCAACAATAGCTCTTTGTAGAAGTTCAGCGACTTTTACGGTTGAATTTCTCAAATAATCTTGTGCCATAAAAGCTCCTATCGAAGATCAAGCAAAACTCCCCTGCATCTGCGATGACAGACCTTCTCGCCTTCTACGCAAGGGATCTAAAATCAGCATATCAATGACCAACAGACTGACACCTATTGTGATCATAGAATCTGCCCAATTGAATTTAGGAAAATCATAGGCCCATGCACTTGTATCAACAGCGAGATTTAGGAAATCAATGTTGAAGTGCAGACGAAATGGAAGTGGAATAATCCAATGAAAATCTAGAAAGTCGATCACATAGCCCAAACGCAAGCGATCTGCGAAATTACCCAATGCTCCAGACAGTATAAAAACTAGAGCTAGTCTTGCCACACGATGATGAAAAGGTGTTGAACGAAAATAGAAAAGCAAAATCAAAACAGCAAAGAGAGTAACGCAGTGGAAAAAAGGTACACGCACTTTGTCATCCAAATCAGACAGCATACCCCAGGCAGCACCTTGATTGCGGACATATGTCCAATTGAATCCAAGATAAAAACGATCATGCCCAAGCGTTCTTTCGCCAATTGAAAAAACTGGGATTGAAAGACCTCTATAATCCTTTAGATTTTGCGGGGACGACCAGGTGAGAAGTTCTTTTTCCGCCAAATCTTTGCTGACTAAATCAAAGCCCACAGATCCAACAAGGATCAAAAACAGCGCAACATAGGAAAAGATTCGTAGTTTTTTCAAAGTCCGGTACTCCATTTGTATTCGAATTGAGAGGCACTCCTTCGCAATATACCATTAGACCGGCAGATCTCGAAAAACCGTATTTAAAAAATAATAGGCGCCGCTGCTAAAGCTCTCCAAGCGCTCTGAGCTGAGCATTGACCTCGCTAAGCTGCTGCCCTAGCGCGCTAAGGTTCATATCACTACCCTGGCTAACCTTGGCAAATTTCTCTTCAGCCGTGCACTGCTTGGCAACCGAACCAGAAGGATCCGACACTGTATGAATAGCATCCGACAAAACAGAGAAGGACTGCATAGGGTCTGCAGATTGGATCATGGTAGATACAGTATCACCCAAGGTACCCATAAGCTTGCAAAAGCCGTCCATTCCTTTTTCTCTTTTTAAACCCGCAGAACAAAATGCATCAATCTGGGCTTGAGTCATACTCGCCTTGGCATCCTTTAAGTTGCTAAGACAGGACTCATCGGTAGCTTGCGTCGCACCAAGATCGCAGAATTTTTTCCCCATATCGGAAAACGCATCTTTTGTTGCACTCAGAGCACTCGTCAAACCCTGCGTCAGCTTAGAGCCATTTTCTGTTTCCTGCATAGCCTTCCACACCGACTTCGGCGCCCAAATAAACATATTCCAAAAGACACCTTTGATGAGTTGGTTGATTGTTTGAATTTTTGACTGATAGTACGCTTCGTTCTGCTTGCTACTATCTAAGCAATCTTGCAAATCATTAGCATAGTTTTGATAGTCTTGGCGTTTTTCGACACCAATTTTATTAATCGCATCAAGTAAGCCCTGTCGTTTGAGAAAGAGAGCTTGAACATCTGCATTCACAGCACGAGAGTTGTAAGGATAAACAGTGGAATCACCACAAACAACTTTGGAGTCCATGGCCCTTTCTGGGTCCACGCAAAATTTCATTGAAATACTGACGTTTCCTGCATAGAGATGCGGAAATAAAATTTTGTTGTACGATGTGACATTTTGCACACAGGCCCCACCCAAGCCGCAGGCTTGCGTATCGCTTGGAACACAGTTGACGACACCATCATTAGGAGGATCTTCCGGACAAATTTGCCAGTGAACATAGTCGCCCTGGCCCCACGTTGTAAAATTCACAACTTCGGATCGTTTTCCACCTTCCGTCATTTTGCCAACGGATACTTCAGAAATACGCAACTTACTTGCATCGACTTTAACGATCGGTGCTGCACTCAAATCTGTGCTAGTGCCCGTGTCACTACCACTTGCATTTTTTGTGCTCAGTCCAGCTTTTTTTGCAGATGCTGACTGCTGAACAGCTGGAGAGCATGCTTGAAACACCATTAAAATAAAATATATATGCAACCGCAAGGCAAGCTCTCCTATTTTACAGTGTCGCAATTGGTGTCTTGTATGAACCGTATCCAATTGTCATTAGTTGTAAAATTGCTTTCTGTCCATGAAGATAACGCCATCTTAGAATAGCGCGTGCTACCAAGAGTGAAATTTAAATTATGATTGTCATAAATAGTAGTGGTAGATCCACCACTTGTTTTGATCGAAATCTTCAGCCCATTGATGGTGAATATATTTTGCTCGAAGACCTGGTAGTCACAGTTTTGAGTAGCGCCTAAAAACCCACTGGTACAAGATTCACGTCCAGTATAACCAAATCCCAACTTCGACACGCGCAAATATTGAATGTCTCCTACAACAACCTGGTCCGATACTTTATAGACATACGGCGAACCACCAACTACTCCGTATTTATCCTGGTCGATATTCGCTATAATTGAGGAACCCATAGCAAAAGAAAGTGTTGAAGCACTTCCATTTAAGACTGGCACTGGAACCTTGCTAAAGTTTCCTATACTTTTTTCATCTTCCTTTTTCCCACTCACTTCAAATATAATTTCGCTAACTGTCTCATTCATGTGGCAGCCCATTCCCATATTGCCACGCAATTCGTTCTTTTGAATGAGAAGAGTGTTTTGCAGCTCCTCCAACAAAGGCGTATCTTTTGCCAACTGGGCATCCGCTTGTTTAATACCATCTTGCAATTGCTTTTGGCTAAGAGCTGAAGAATTCGAGGCTGTGATTTTTGGCTGAGCATCACGAATCTGACTTGCAATGTTGTCGAGTTCAGCTTGTTCAACACGACACGATGGTGACATTGCATTGTTTTGAATGGTTGTTAAAGCAAGAAGCTTTCGAAAATCTTTAAACTTTGGGTCATCATAGTCAACCAGAAGGCCGCTTGCCATGACTTCACCCTTAGCTTTCAAAAGCAAGGTCATACCCGATGAAAGCTTAGAGGCTGCTTTACCTGCGCCTCCTGCGATATTTGTGGTATCTTCGTTAGCTCGTCGTATTTCGATACGAGAGATTTGTTTGAGCTGAGGTGCTAACTGTGCATCACTTGTTCCCGTTGACTTAAATCGCAAAACAACGTCACTACCCACTTTGAATGGATCACTTGTATAGGTCTTGTTAGCGACTAGAATATACTGTGCTGTCGGGTCCTCTTGGGCAGACAAACCAGCAATAGTGGCGCTCAAACTAGATGTTGTATCACCGACCCCGCTTTCTTGCGCACATCCCAACGGAGCGACTGCATCAGGGATAAGTCGCGTTGAGCTGCTACATTCTGTGCGCAACTGAGCTATACGCATACAATTTGCGTCTGAAATTTGCCTATTGATGGTTAGCTCTTGCTCAGCGTTTTTTGCGAGAGAAACATGCTCATCGTAAGTTTTTCTTAGATCAGAGAGCGATTGATCAGAGAGGTCCACCGCATTGGAAGCATCCCCTGCAGCAGAGCGCTTAGATGCACTACCCCCTGAGGGGGAACATCCTACATAGGCCAAACCACAACACAAAATGCTTAGTATTCTAATTTCATTTAACATGTGTTCCCCAAACGCATACTCATCTTCAAACTTGTATCGGCTGGAGTTCAAAAAACTTGATGGTATGAGGAAGCTTTCATTCGTAATTTCGAAAACTTAAGCCACACTTATATGCTTTCCATTTCGAAAAGCTCGGATAAGAATAGAAAATACAAGCCCGACCTCTCATTCTTTCCGTATAATTTGATGAGTGAACGGAGTCTAACGTGACAGAACGCATCCAAATTGTTTTTCCGTCGAGCCTAGGCAAGGACGAAACTCTTCAGAAATCTTTAGAAGATCTCGAAAATGCCGGATTTCAATGGGATCTTCACCGACCTACATTGGATACTAAACTCCCTTTCGCAGCTGGCTCTCTTCAATCACGTCTTGAGGCTCTCAATTCTGCACTTCTTTCGGAACATCGTTTTATTCTTTGCGGACGTGGAGGATACGGTGCCAGCGACTTGCTCCCATTTTTAGACTGGCCTCGACTTAGGTCGACTTCACATAAATGGGTGATCGGCTTCTCAGATATTTCAGCATTGCAGAGTGCACTCTACACCAAGTTGGGCTGGCCCAGCATTCATGGGCCGATGCCATCTTCAGAGCTTTGGGCTAAAAATGGGCGTGATGATATTGAGCAATTGTATGAACTTTTGCGTCATCCAGAGCATATGCAAAGTGAAATATCTGTGATGGCATATTCCTCCACACAATCTGTGCAAGGCACTCTTTTTGGAGGCTGCTTAAGCGTGCTCTGCAATTTGATTGGCACCCCTTATTTCCCAACATCACTCAAAGACAAACTCTTTTTCTGTGAAGACACTGGAGAATCTCCTGGACGTTTACTACGCATGGTGAATCAATTGCTCATGAGTGGGCATTTGGCAGGCTGTGCAGGTTTCGTGCTAGGGAATACTAGTCCTGATCCTCTCGATGAAAGACTACCTCGCGAGCTAGCGAAGCGTCTGCCAATCCCTGTATTCACAACTCAGAGTTTTGGTCATCTCTCTCCAAATTTTCCTATAGTTATTGGCGCACTTGCATACATTCGTAATGAAAACCTTAGATGGTCTTATGGAGTATAAATGTCAGCACATCCTCCTCTCTATTTTGTCGGCATCGGTGGCATAGGAATGAGTTCGGTTGCAGGTCTAGCTAAATCTGCAGGCTTTGATGTTGGAGGTAGCGATCAAAACCTATACCCTCCATCCTCGGAGGTTCTAGAAGAACTCGCAATCCCTGTGAACACACCATACTCTGCTACAAATATAGAACAGCATCGCGAGGCTTTATTTATCATCGGGAATTCTATGTCCCGTACCCATAGCGAAGTTGCTACAATTTTGGAGCACAACTGCAGATACACAAGCTATCCTCAATTTCTCAGCGATTTTTTCCTCAAATCAACGACAAATCTTGTGGTCTGCGGAACCCATGGGAAGACGACAACCACGGCTCTTCTTGCATATATGCTGGAGGAGCTTGGAGCACAACCAAGCTACCTTGTTGGAGGAGAGCCTCATAACCTCCCACGTGCCTTTCAACATGGGCAAGGGTCGTTCTTTGTGATTGAAGGGGATGAATACGATACGGCTTTTTTCGATAAGGGCTCCAAGTTCCTTCACTATCGCCCGAGTTTTATCATCCTCAACAATCTTGAATTCGACCATGCTGATATTTTCAAAGACTTCGATGCCGTCAAAGCTACTTTCCATAAATTGCTCGATCTTATTTCCGACCCTAAATGCGTCATAGCCAACCTCAGTGACCCGGGCGTACGAGAACTTTTGGAAGAACGCGGATGGACCAACAAAGTCTCCAGCAGCTCACTCGCAGGTTCAGACCAAGCGGATGTTCACCTGCTCGAAAAACCTGTCTACGATGCGGGCTCAAAATTATGGCAGGCTCGTGTTCATACCCAGCTTTGGGGCGAGCTGCTCATCCGAACAACACTGCCGGGCACTTACAACTTTGCAAACATCGCGCAAGTTTTGAGCTGCCTTGAACGCCTTGTGCATGCAAAAAAACTAAAAACTCCACAACCCGATCTAATCGTAAATGCAATTGCAGAGTTCCGTGGTGTTCGTAAGCGTTTTGATACGATAGCATGCCGCGACGGAATTGATATTTACATCGACTTTGCCCACCACCCTACAGCAGTCAAAAATGTCCTGGAAAATTTCCGTACCATGGACACAAAACGCAGACTTGTAGTCGCATTCGAGCCAAAGAATGCTAGCTCCCGCCGTAATGTGTTCGAGAAAGAATACGTATCCGCCCTAGGCTCTGCTGATCAAGTGCTCATCGCTCCCAGCCCCGTCGACAATCGCATACCTGAAGCCGAACGAATGAATACGGCTCGGCTAAGTTCAAGCATCGGCGATCACGCCATCGCATTTAGTTCTTTCAACTCTCTTTACGAATGGCTAACAAAGAACTTGCGTGCTAGAGATGTGCTGGTATTTTTAAGCTGCGGTGATTTCGCAGGTCTGCCCCGGCAGTTGGTTCAGCACCTGCAAAAGAATGAATGATCAAGGTTTCAGTAAGTTAAGATGCCTCTGCGATAGGGATGTAAGTCGTTGTTGTCTTCTTTAATTTCTTCTGAAATAGTCGTTCCAGTTACGCACCGTAGAAACGCTCAATTTTAAGGAGAATGACATGTTTTTAAAGTCTAAAAAAGGTTTGTTCGCGTTCTTGTTCGCATCCCTCATCGTTTCCGCTTGTACTAAAGACGAAGAGTCTTTGAAAGCTCCTGTGGCGACAGAAGCAACAGCACATGATGCTGCGGTTTCTCATGATGAAGCTATGGCTGCAGAAGCTGCCAAAAACTTCACTCCAATCCACTTTGCTTTCGATAGCTCTGCAATCGACGACAGCTACCATGGCCAAATCGTCAACATGTCTGAATTCCTGAAAAATGGTTCAGCCACTGTTCAAATCGCTGGTCATACTGACGCTCGTGGAACAACTCAGTACAACCTCGCACTCGGTTCACGACGTGCAGATGCTGTTAAAGGCATGATGGTTCAAATGGGTGTTGCTGAAAGCAAAATCACAACCGTAAGCTACGGAAAAGAACAACCTGTTGACACTGGCAGCAACGAAGAAGCTTGGAAGAAAAATCGCCGAGCTGAGTTCCAGTTAGCGAAATAGGTCCCCTCCTAGGCTCCCGCAAAGCTCAAGATCCTCTGTGAGCTTTAAATTTCCTACTTTTTTACATCCATGTTATTTACTCGCAGTAGTGGTTTTTGAACTTTGCGGTTCGCATCTGCATTGCCTAGGTTTTGCCTGACAACAGAAGGGCAGGACGCAGCTATCGTATTGGTTCGATGGAACCTAGCGAATGCTCGCCATAAACCATACAAGAAGACGGGGATGTGTTCCGCGATTGCAAACTCACGCTCTGCAGGATAGGTTTGTCGAAGAGTCGCTGAATAGGGGATCAATGTGAATTTAATGGAAACGATATTAATTGTGGCGGTCGGGCTTTTGATCGGCATTATGTTTTTTGGCGTTTTCTTGCATCGAAAAAAACTGGCAATATCGTTTGAACATGTTCAGAAGGAATCCCAGAAAATTTTGGAAGAAGCTCGCAAGGAAGCTGATCAAATTGTAAAGTTAGCTCTCAGCGAATCCAAAGAGGATTCTCGTCGACGCAAAAAACTTTTTGAAGATGAAGCCAAGAAGCGCAAAGATGAGATTTCCAAGCTTGAAAAGAAAATCAAAGAACGAGAAATCACTCTCACAAATAGACTAAGCTCCCTTGATCTACGAGAGAAAAACCTCGAAAACAAAGAAAAAAAACTAGAGCAAGAAGAAAAAAGAAACATTCGCCTCATTGCTGAGAGCGAATTGCTCATCGAAAAAAATCAGAAAATGTTAGAGCGAGTGGCCAACCAATCTGCTGAAGAGGCTCGAAAGGAGCTTGTTCAACTTCTCGAAGATGACGCTCGCAAAGAAGTCCAAAAAATCGTTCGAACCCTAGAGCAAGATGCTCATCGTGATGCCAATAACAAAGCTATCGAGATTATAAGCCTAGCTGTTCAACGCATGGCTGGTGAGTATGTCAACGATGCAACCGTCACAGTCGTATCTCTTCCCAATGAAGAAATGAAAGGACGCATCATCGGACGTGAGGGTCGCAACATTCGAGCGATTGAGCAAGCTACAGGCGTAGATCTTATTATTGATGACACACCTGAAGCTGTCATCATTTCGTGCTTCAACCCAATACGTCGCGAAATTGCTAAAATTACTCTAGAACGCCTAATAGCAGATGGACGCATACACCCCGCCCGCATAGAAGAAACAGCAAGTCGTATCGAACGAGAATTTGACTCCATGACTAAAGAGTATGGAGAACAAGCTGCTTTTGATGTAGGCATCACAGACCTACACCCTGAACTTATAAATTTGCTCGGCAAATTACGCTTTCGCACAGCAGGACTTCAGTCTGTTCTGCAGCATAGCATTGAAACCGCTCATATATGCGGAATTATCGCTGCTGAACTTAATTTAGATATTAAAAAAGCTAAACGAGCGGGCCTACTGCATGACATTGGCAAAGCACTTGATCAAGAAGTCGAAGGCCACCATGCAGAGGTTGGCGCACAGATCGTCAAAAAATATGGTGAAAGCGATAGCATAGCAGAAGCCATTCGATCTCATCATAAAGATCCACTCCTGGTAGCTTCATCTTTAACGGTCATTTTAAGTGCGGCAAATGTTCTTTCTACCAAAAGACCTGGAGCACGTAAGGAAACACTTGCCACTTATGTCAAGAGGCTTGAAGATATGGAAACACTCGTCAGGGGTTCTAAGGGAGTCGAAAACTCCTTTGTATTACAGGCGGGTCGCGAGATACGAGCACTCGTTGTGCCTGAGCTAACGAGTGATGATGACGTACGTGACTTATCGTACGCTCTTGCGACAAAGCTGCGCAAAGAGTTGACCTTCCCCGGTCAAATTCGGGTCACAGTTTTGAAGGAAAACAAATTTGTCGAGTATGCAAGCTAACCTATAGTTTATTGAATTGAAGGATTCTCATGATTATTCATCGCCTATTGAATAGCAAGCGACTTAAAATTGCATCCTGTCTTCTTGGTGCTGCTACATTTTATTCTTCAACAGCTTCGGCCCTATTTTTAGACGGATCTGGACACTACGCTATCCGTGGAGTCACACTCACAAATCCAGCAGCTGCTCCTGATAAGGGTCTGCATCAGGCATGGGACCAAAGCTTTCGCTTACTCGGTGAGGCGCGCACAGGTGACACTGCAAGTCTCTTTGTTGAATTTCGTTTATTCGACAAGCCTCGAGATGCCTACCTTGGTGATACAGCGGTTCCAAGTGGCTGCTCAGGAAACTCTGAAAGTTGCGATATAAAAAATCAGAGCACCACTGAGCCTGGCTATCAATGGCTAACACCCAAAGTCACACAGGTGTATTTGCGATATGCATTTGATCTTTGCATTTTAGAGGCCGGCCGACGCAGTCGTGACTGGGGTCTAGGAATGTTCATGGATTCTGGCAAGCGTCCATTCAGTTCGACTTCATCGATTTACGATGGAGTTAACTGCAATGTCAATTTGCAAAAGTTTCAAGATCTTGGTTTTTCTGTTGGCTACGATAAACTCGCTGAGACTGGATCTCTTGTTCGTAAAGATCCTGGACTGTCTTTAACATCCGGTCCGTCCAACCCTAAAGACGATGTTGACCAATACTATTTCAGTATTGAATTGGATGATCGCAAAAGTCATGCGAACAGCACTTTCAACAAGCAAATTGGTATTTATGCAGCAAAAATCGAATCTGGATCTGTCAATAACGGTGGAACAAATACAGATGTATCGATTGCTGATCTTTATCTTGCATTATATTTTTCTCGCATAGCCTTTCGTAACGAATTTATTTTCCGTCTTGGCAAAACATCAGATCCAAACTTCCAAGCACTCGGTGGTGCTGCCGATGCTTCGAATGGAGATATTGCAACCAACCGCGTCAATGCAATTGCTTTTGCAGGTAGCATAGATTGGTTAGTCTCAGGTTCTTCTCCGACAACTTTCCAACCCAATGTAGCAGGTCCTGGCAGCCGACATATTGCATTTTTAGACTATGCTGTGGCGCCTGGTGATCAGCAAGGTTACTACAAAGACTTAGATAGCAACAGTGACATAGCATTTAGCAAACGTGATGAAAACGCACGAGCCTTTGCTATGAACGCAAACTTTAGACCTGCTCTCATTCTTTTTAACGGTCGTTCTGAAATCGATAATATCTCAGTCCAAGGCATCTTTGATCCTAGACGAGTCATGAACGCACAGGTTTATGGTCTTGGCTATCGCTTCGAAAACAAAGACTATGGCAACCTAGAATCTAAAGTCATCACCGCATTTCTTGCGCAAGGCCCATCAGACGCCGTCTCCGCATACTACAAAAACATAGATCAAAAACCGATCGGCTATTACGGTAAAGGTCTTGGTTACGAACTCGACATTCGCTACTGGAAAACCTTTAGCAATGACATAGATGTTGGTGCTGCTGGAGCTGCCTTGCTGCCCGGCAAAGCTTGGAAAACTCAGGAAAATCAAAACCCAGTCACTAGCTACCTGATGCAAGCTTACATCGCCTACAACTTCTAAACTTCCTGTTCGTTCGGAGGATTTGATGAGTTTGGATGCCCCCCTCGACCCTACTGTTCAAAGAGTGGATACCAACTTGGCATTAGGCTTTATCGCTAGTGCTGGGGGGGTTCTCGAAAAAGCCCATCTTATCTCCGAAGCGGATATTCAACGTTTCCGCGAAAGCATAAAAGCTCTGCATTTACAAAACTCACCTGTTCAGGTTTTGTTTGATGAGAACGACCGAATTCTCGCTTTGTTACACCAAGCTTATGGAGCAAATGGACTTGCTCTAAATCTGTTGCACCATACCTGGCGACCCTATTTACACTCCTGGATCGAAATACTCTCCAAATGGGGTTTGGACCTTATCAACAAAGCTAAAATGCACTTCAATGGGACGGTCGTACTTACGCAGAATGGTTTCTTTAGAGAAAGCCGACTTTATTCTCAAAGCCTGATGGATCTAGCGCAAATAGTCCTAAATTTTTGTGTATCTATTCAAGAGCTAGAATCGGCCCCTTGGGTTCCTGCGCATATTTTTGATCCTTTTGAAGAAGCTCATAGCATCGATGAAGATCTTTGCAACCATCTAGGTTTTGCAAAGCTAGAGCGCAGTAGTTTTTACAAAAGCACCCTCGATGTTCGAAGACGTCAATTTATGATCGAATGCGACCACTTTCTAAACTGCTTAGAGAGTTTCCATGCTGATCGTTTATATAACGGTTCTGATTCAGATTCACAGCAGACGAATTTTCTCTGCGAAAGTTTGCGTGCCCTCATCTACCAAATTGAATCC
This sequence comes from uncultured Pseudobdellovibrionaceae bacterium, assembly GCA_964635325.1. GTDB lineage: Bacteria > Bdellovibrionota_B > Oligoflexia > Oligoflexales > Bog-1112 > BOG-1112. The sequence continues at coordinate 9,796 of CAZWOL010000004.1, read as the reverse complement.
ATTAAGCTGTCTTCATCCAGCTCTTTTCTATTTTTGGAACTTCGACGAAGACGGCTCATTTCATTGCTACATCAGGGCTCTGAGACTTTGGAAGCACTAACCAAAAGCTACTTGAACAATACAGGAAACATCAAGGTTGAGCTCGAAACGCTTGACGATCTCAAGGCTCGTCTTAGTTTTGAAGCAATGAGAAGCGGACTTTCTGCAAAAACAGCAGAAGACTTGGTCGACAAATTTTTTAGCTATTGCCGACATAATTCCATTCACCCTAAAGATCTTATCGCAGCAGAAGCAACCAAAATACATCCCTCTTTAAATGGTGAAATATTAGCGCGCTTTCAAAAATTCACTCAAGATTTAAACTTGAGTCATTGCTATTCCAAGGAAAAATCAAAAACTCTCAGCGGTCTTGAAAATTTAGAGCAAGGATTCCAAACCATGTTGCGCTCCGTGCAATCACTAACGATAGCTTCTCTGCTGACGGGATGTGGTGTAAAAACCAATCCTCATAGCGAGGTTCTTGAAGCAGCACCTGCAATTGTCTTTAGAGACTCTCCACTCAGCTCCGAAACTACAGAAGAAAACGATGATATGACATTAAAAGAAGGAAAGCAGGATGGCAGCTCAAAATAAAATCGAAGGTGTATGGACAGCGCTTGCAACACCTTTTCACCAAGATGGTTCGATAGATTACACAGCATGGGAACGCATGCTTCACTTTCAAAAAGAAGCAGGTATCGACGGTATCGTCGTTGCTGGCAGCACGGGTGAAGGTGCGACGCTTAGCGTGACTGAAAAACTTGCTCTGGTAAAAAAAGCTCGAGCAACACTCTCCAAAGATTTGCGCATCATGGGAGGAGTTGGGAGCAATGACACAGCTCACTGTGTAGAGCTCGCACGTCTGTATGAAGATGCTGGAGTCGACTGCTTACTTGTTGTCACACCTCCTTATAGCAAACCTAACTTAGCAGGGCTCAAGCTGCATTTTTCAAGTATCGGTGAAAAAGCCAGAGTGCCTCTTTGTCTCTATCATGTTCCTGGTCGTACGGCACAGCGTCTTGATCCAAGCATGTTGAGTGAACTTTGCAAATTTCCTTATATCGAAGCGGTAAAAGAAGCGAGTGGAGATCTCGCTTTATTCTCAGAAGCTGTTTTGACCTCAGATGCAAATTATCTCTCTGGAGATGACCTAACTTTTTTGGGAAGTTTGGTCTACGGAGGCCGTGGTGTCATTAGTGTTATTTCCAATATTTTCCCCAAAGCATGGGTCAAGATTACACAAGCTTTTTGGAACGGGGATATGCAGACCGTAAAGACTCTGCATCGCATACTCAGTCCTATCAATAAAAATCTCTACTGCGAATCCAATCCTATTCCTCTAAAAGCGGCTCTGGAGCACCTTAAGCTATCAGGATCACATCTACGTGCACCGCTTGCTCCTTTAAGTGTTAGCAACAAAAAACTCGTCAATGATCTCGTTAGCAAGGCCAAAGACGAGTTGAAGGAATATAATCTGTGAGTCGCATGAAGAAAAAAGTTTGGATCCACGGGATTTCAGGACGCGTAGGACGTTTGTTAGAAGCTGAAATTGAAAAGAGTTCGGATTGGGTTTTAGTTGGTGGAAGTCATCGTTCGACAGGTTCCGAGGAATTAGAGTCTGGTTTAAAAAAAGCCGACATTGTCATTGATTTTTCTTCATCTGAGGGAAGCCAACGGCTTTGTGAGGCAATCCAAAAAATTTCCACAAGAGCCAAGTTATTAGTTTGTGCGACTGGGCTCAGCAAAACTCAAAAAGATGCTTGGGCACGTGTGTCTGAAAACGGAGTTTCAGTACTTCTTGCACCGAACACAAGTATCGGAATCATGATGTTGATGAAATGTGCTCTGGCTGTTGCTGGCTTTGCTGTAAAAGCAGACTTTGATATCGAGATAGAAGAGTGCCATCATCGACACAAAGCGGATTCACCAAGCGGAACCACACTATTCCTTGCGGATGCGCTTCATCAGGCTTTACCGGATTCAACTTTAGTAACGAATCGTACCGAAAAACGCAAAAGTGGAGAGATTGGCATCTCGGTAACTCGAGGTGGAGGAGTTTTTGGAGAGCACAGCATTCGCTTTCTAGGTGAAGCAGAAGAGTTTACCCTCAGTCACCGGGCTTTCTCTCGTGATCTTTTTGCTAAAGGAGCTTTGGCTCTAGGTGAGTGGTTGCTAAAACAAGAGCCAGGTTTCTACTCACTGCATGATGTTGCAGTTTCTCAGTCCTAGAACTCCACGCAAATTTTCTTTTGTCATCACTTTGCTTGACTGTGTTGCAGCACTGGCTTCAGAGTGAAGCTGAATTTTTTGTCTAACAAAACAAATATTTACATCACACTGAAGAAAAACATTGACCGACTGGCCAATATCGAGGTACTTCGTTCTATTCCATAGACGTACTTAAAAATTTGGAGTTTTCGATGCCGTTTATTCTAGAAATTTTATTGCTCGGAGGTTTAGCAGGCCTTGCTCCTTCTTCTAGTGAGCCAGAAAAATCAATCTCAAAGAGCTTTCTCAACACCCTACCTGATGCCATTGCAGAAGCAACTCTACTAGATGCCGAAGGTCTCAGCTATATGGCTCTCTTAGGGCTGATGCCATGGAAGAGTATTCCAGTTTATTTTGCGGCAGCTGTCAGTGGTTACAGCTTTCGCAAGACCTGCAAAGATTACTCCAATGGGGGCTCCAATCTCTATTTCAACACTTTCGTATGTGGAACCATAGGGGGAGCTCTCAAGTACGGATCTAGAGCTTACATACTCGGTGGTCCAGATCTTAGTGACAAGCTCTTGGCAACAAAGAGGCTACGCGGTGCCATCAATGCTGGTCTCTATGAATACTGGGGTGCAAGTATCGACACTCTCTACAACAATGGAAACTACACCGGTTTTGCTGGAGCGCTTGTTGCTATAGAAACGCTCGATTCTATCTTAGCAATGCATTTCGAAAAAAGTTGGACTTGGGAAAACACTCGCTCTGCTGCTTTCGAAGGTATTGCAGGAGGTAGCGGTCTTGCAAAAGCTTCCGCAAGTACTTACACATGGTATGCTTCATCAATCAAAGATTCTGTTAGGTCATGGACTCATTCCAATACGACTATTGATGAGGATTGAGACTTGATTTTGCAAAGTGTAGACTAGCAAAGGTGATCCAAGCTTCATCGTTTTCTACACTCAGGAAGATTCAATATGCAGGAAAGATTTGCAGTCATTGGAGATATTCACGGTTGCAGTGATGAATTTTCAATCTTACTGGATCGCCTACATTCTGAAGGAATTCAAAGCATCTTCCATGTTGGAGACCTAGTTGATCGCGGGCCTGATTCGCTTGGAGTCATAAAGCTTTGTTGCGAACGTGATATTCAAGGTGTCATGGGAAATCACGAGTCCGTGCTCTTACGTAAACTCGACTTGCTACATCGCGGTCGAAATATCGACATTCCTCTGGTTCATGAGCTTAGTCAAGATTCTACGAGTGAAGCATACTTACGCAAACTGAGGTGGCTTCATGTAATGGATGAACATGAAACTATACTCGTTCATGGTGGGTTGTGGCCTGGGCTTCAACTCTGGGAGCAACCTCCTGCTGTAATGTTTGCGCAGCTCATTCATCCTGAACGCCCTGGAGATGTGCGTTGGTGGGGAAAAGATCGCGATGGAAATTCCGAAGAAGAAAACTACAACTTAGGATATCGACGCTGGTGGGAACTTTGCGAAGAACCATATCACGTGATCTACGGTCATACGGTTCATGAAAAACCATTCATCTACAAACGCACTATAGGCATTGATACCGGATGCGTTTTTGGGGGAGCGCTTACAGCAATCATCATGCCGGAAAAACGCTTTATACAAATCCCCGCAAAACGCATATACGCTCCAAGAGAACGTCATGCCTGAACGAAAAATCATCTTTGAATGTCGCGTCGGAAGCCATCTCTATGGGACCAATCATGCATCATCCGACGAAGATTTCATGGGAGTCTTTCTTCCCTCTACCGAAGATCTTTTGTCCCTAGATCCTTGTCCGCAAGAATGGGTAAAGTCACTTAAAGTTTCTACTGGCCCACGCAATTCTGCAGGAGATGTCGATCGCAAATATTGGTCCTTGCAACGTTTCTGTCAACTTGCAAGCCAGGGACAGCCCGGTGCTCTCGAGCTTTTTTTTGCACCACCAGAGATGGTTTTGATTGAGACAGAGGAGTGGTCAAAAGTTAAAGCCATGCGAAGTGCATTTATTTCACGCAATAGCATCGTCCCATTTCTAAGGTTCGCAGCAGCTCAGGCTCACAAGGCATCGATCAAAGGAGACAACCTCAACCAATTGCGCAAAGTCCTTGCATGGATAGCTACACTGTCCCAAAAGGAATTGAATGTATCGATCGCAGAGATAGGTAAATCTCAAGATGGTCGAATGATTTTCCAAGAAGAGCATGACGACAAACGTGAAGTCTCTATGGATCTTTCTTTTTCTGAAAATGGATCTCCAACCGTCAGTCTTGCAGGTCGACAGTGGAACATTGGCTCTCGTGTCAAAAGTTTGCGAGATGGTCTGCAAAAGCTAGAAGCAAGATACGGTTCACGTAGTGAAATAGCAGCAAGCTCAGGTCAAGACTGGAAGAGTCTTTCGCATGCATATAGACTGCTCTTTGAAGCAGAAGAATTGCTTGAGACAGGATGGATCTCCTTACCCTTGACTTCGGAGGTCCGTGATTTCATCATGAAGGTGAAGCGAGGAGAGATCGATCCTAGCTTTGATTTTCGTCGAGATCTGGATGATCAGATTATGAGAATTCAACGCAAGTCTGCTCAGAGCACTCTTCCTGATAACGTGGAAAAAGGGAACATACAAAGCCTTTGTCAGTCACTATTGCTTCGACATTTGCACCTTGATTGATTTTTGATTAAATAATCAATACATACCTCTTTCTATCGTCGTGACGCTGTACATAAGAAACATTCGCATCAGCGATCGTTGAACTTCTGGAACGAATTTCCTGGTTTTCAGACTGCAAAGATACGTCATCTTAATCTAATGTGAATATTACATATAGCCAAACCCCTTAATTTTTTATATATGCATAGACCATTCAAAACCTTGATGAACAAGACTTTGAGTCATAGATTAAAGGATTAAGATGCGTCTCCTAATTTTCTTTTTTAATTTTATATGGTTAACAATACCTAATAACCTTGCAGCATCTGTAGATTACAAAGAACAATGCGAGTGCTCAAGAGAGTCCGAAACAGGAGATATATGGACGTGTTTTCGATCTGGTCAAGCCCTTCCCTCCCTTCCAATTTTATGTGGTAGCGACTCCTCCAACATTCCTATTCCTTGGGAAAATATGAAAGATTCCTGCGAATGGAATGAGATCACTTATCATTTTGATTACGAAAGAACTGTTTATAAAAATCGCAAAACATATTCTCGTAAATTAAATGCCCCATTCAGTACAAACACATTAATGGCATGGGCCATTGCAGAAACTGTTAGGGAGAATGCTGCGAAGGCTGGCATACAAGAAATTCAATTTCAAGAAATTTGCAATAATTTCAAAAAATTATTTTTGAGATCAAAAATTTGTGGATACCTTGATGCATATCATCTTGATCGTTCTTCTCTGAGCTGTAGACTTACTGATTTTAGCGACACATCTCTAGATATCACTTTTTTCTTAGAAGAATCGTACAGCGGAAAGGGCTTTAAACCAATCCTTTCGGCCATATACTATGGCTCATTTAGGGGAAAAATAACATGCAGGCTTTTTTGTGAAAAAAATTGTCATTGGTCGTGCGCTTTAAGTCACATCAATTCTTTTTCCGGAACAACCACTGTGCGCAAGGAAGATTCCCACTACCCTAATGGCTACCATGATCACAAACTCACATGCGAACCTTTAAGCCCTGAGGAACAAATCAGTCTATTAAATGATCTTTCTAATTCTGTTAATAGCCTTCTTGGAACTATGTAAAATATCTTGAAAAAGAAACTGAATTTATCTTTTTAAGGAGCAAAGAGATCCAGCCTTTCACCACCTATCGAGTGCATCTGGTCTTTTCCAACGATGAGTTTGATGTCAAAGATAGCAGGCAGAGTAAAGTCTAAATTTGACAATTTCATTCGATGCGCACCTCCCATATGGTGCGCATCCTGGTGCGAGCATTAAGCTCATGCGTTTTCTCGAATTTCACTGTTCAAAATCTAGATTATGCTTGTAATACTCTGTTACATCATTTGAGAATCCCATTTCTTGAAATAGACTTATAATATTTTCAAAATCATTTCTCTCAAGACAAATTTTTTCTTGCTCTAAGAACGAGCTTATTTGTTGGTTGAATCCATACATGGCCCTTCCCATAGAATTTACATACCTTGAAGGCTTTCTAGAAATGTCCCATCAAAGCCAAGAAATACCCTGAGTTGCTCTTTTCCTTGAATGCTCAGACCAAACATATTTTCCTTGGGGTCATATACGATTTGGTAGCCTTCATCGCTTTCAGGATGTTCCTTTAAAACCACGTACATCTGGACCATATGGCCTTCCTTGAACGAATCTTCAAGCGTTTCAATATATGGCTCTACCAAGCAGTTTTTCAGATCAACACCATGGAGGTTCGAAATGGTAAAATCACCTTTAATTTCCGCTTGTATAATCTGCTTGATTTTATCTATTATATTGCTCATGAGATGCCCCGTTTAATCATGGAAAGGTACATGGTTATTTGTTTTAAACTGCCTTCCATCGGGCATCACTTCCTGAAAATGGACATGCGGGACGTTCGGGTCATGGGCACCGGTCAAAGAACCCTTGTCCATACGAAATTGTCTTTTTCCGTCCGCACTTCGAAATACACCTTGCCCTGGTTTTCCAATCTCTTTATACCCTGGGCCGACCCATTTCTCACCAGCGTGCAACGCCTCATCGGCACTTAATTTGAACTTACTGGTTAAATTCCCTTTTCCTTCAAGCATCTCTAGAATAATCTTATCGACTTTCGTTGCCGTTGGGCCTGCAACGATTTTAATGCCGTGATGGCCTGCAGCATCTACAATTTTCTCACTGCTCTTAACTGCTTCAGCTGCCTTTTCACCCTTCGCCAGCTTCCCGAGAACCTTGACTCCTTTGCCAAGCTTGCTACCTACAGCATCTGTCTCTGCTACCAGGATGTCGAGCGAGAGAAGATGTCAGTATCTAACTCTAGAAATCTTTTCTCACTTTTTATCTGAAAAAATTTTTTTTGCTTCCGCTAAAGTTTTTTTATAATCCTTAACTAGAGGTTCTGTCAAAATTGACTCAAATAAGCATTGCAGATTCCATAAAGCTTGCTTTTCTTCATTTGTTATTTCAGCTAAATTTTTTTTAAAATCGCTTTGTCGGTTAATAAAATTATCAATGATGATAGCCTCTCCTAACTTTAGCTCTATAGAGACTATCTTATCCAAAAAACTCACAAACTACCTCTCTCTAAAACATTCTTTAACTGCTCAGGATTTAATTTCCAGGTACTTATAAAATCACCCGAGTATTTTTTCATTACGTTTATACCCGAAGATGGATCAACATAATGTATAACTTTTTGGGTCTGATGGTATGTTCCTTCAATGATTTTCGTACTAGAAGATTTCACATGATTTTCTAAAGCTTCCGAAAACTGTTCGAGCGTTTTTTTATTAACATTACCAGTTATGCCAAAGACCTCTGCATGTTTGAATTTCTTCTGAAGCTGGCTTTTTGATGCAATGATACTCCTGGAGACACCTTCAGCTTCTGCAATTGCTTTGCGACTAACACTAACTGCTTCAGCTGCCTTTTCACCCTTCGCCAGCTTCCCGAGAACCTTGACTCCTTTGCCAAGCTTGCTACCTACACCCGCTGTCACTGCACCTAAGATAGCCATCGAACGAGAGAAGACATCTAGCTCCTCGCGACTCAAAAGATCCACTCCAGTTACAGCTTCGTAAACATCTCGACCCCAACCAATACCTGGTGTGATACTCACTGCAACATCCAGCAAGGTATCGGCTATCCTCGTGGCAACGTGACCAAGCTCAAACTCATCCTCTTCATAGTAGCTTGCGGAAAGATCAACCGCCTCCTCAGCAATACAGACCATTTCTTCGCGTAAAGGCTGCTGATCTAATTTCGCTATCCTTGCACGAGTCGTGATGATTTTGTCACGAAGAAGATCGATTTTTCCATGAGCCTCTTCACGTGTATCCGGTCTTTTCCCACTGATGAACTTGATGTCAAAGCTAGCAAGCTACGCGACTTCTGATTGCTCTAGCCAAACATATTTGATATTCATGCTCGCTAAAATTCAGGAAAACCTGCATATCCAGTAAAATCCGTCCATCCTCTCTCATTTTTTAAAAATTCGATCGCTGGTATGTAATGAATTCCATATAAAATCATCTGTGCCAAAAGTTCTTTATGGATTTGATTAGTTTCCCTATCGAACTTTTCTATAAAGATAGAAACACATTTGGGATTTTGTCCTACAATATCATCCACTAACTCAAGAAGACCCTCTGGCCCCGAAGTCTTCATTTCGTCCCAAATTGAGAGAAGTTCTTTTCTTACGCTTTGATCAACCATAGGATATCCTATTCCTGATTCCATCTTGGAAAAATTGATTTGATTTTTTTTGATTCATAGTCCCTTAGCAATCTAATCTTTACGCCTTTATATACTCCATTTAGCGCCCGTTCTGCACTATCCGCATTTTGAACTAATATGCTTTCAGCTGCCTCGGCAATATTTGCTGGAGTAAAGCTCTCTGGAAATAATGTTTTAGCTCCCTTTATAAGACCATCTGATGAGTCACCTACGGCCTTTCCATAATACTTGGAATTCACCCACGCCTCTTTTGGCAATTGAATCCTGGTTACGCCATTTGGCAATTTTTGTTTAAGAATTTCACTTGTGAAGTTTTCAGCTGAAAATCTTTCAACTGTTCTAATTGGAAAATTTTTCCCGGAATTTTTACTCATAGCAAGAAAATGTTCAAAACCTTTTTCCGTATGCATTCCGTTCTTTAATTTAAAAATGCCATCTGAAGTTTTCTGTATATTTCCTTTAAACGTATGTAGGAGGGCTTCAACTGACTTCCACTGAGTAACCGCAGCATCTACAATTTTCTCACTGCTCTTAACGGCTTCAGCTGCCTTTTCACCCTTCGCCAGCTTCCCGAGAACCTTGACTCCTTTGCCAAGCTTGCTACCTACACCGGCTGTCACTGCGCCTAAGACAAGCCATCGAGCGAGAGAAGATGTCGAGCTCCTCGCGACTCAGCAGATCCACTCCGGTTACAGCTTCGTAAACATCTCGACCCCAACCAATACCAGGTGTGAGACTCACTGCAACATCCAACAAAGAATCGGCTATCCGAGTTGCAACGTGCCCAATGACGTTAACCCACTTCTTCTGTTCAAGAAAAAATATCACCTTTCGACCTACACACCTCGATTTATGATATTGAAAAATTCGCCCATTCAGGAAAATCCCCGTGGAAATAAAAAAAATCATCCAAATATAGCAGACCTAATCTAGACAGCCTTTTCCCCATCTCTTCCATTGCTTCGGCGCCAAAATGTGGGCCATAAGAAAGCAATTCATCGTTTTCATCGAGAGGATCCATTCCTTCGAAAATAATTCTAAGCTCGTCTCTTCCAAAATTTCTTTGATTGAGAACTGTTTTCCTTATCTGATGCTTCCCAGAAATTTACGCGCAAACCTACCAAAAGCTGATCTCTC